>CAYLKE010000005.1:80739-94996 GCA_964384425.1 uncultured Methanosarcinales archaeon
TCTTTTAATTTTTCTTCACTATTTTCTTCTTTATTATTTGTTGTTTTCTTTTCATCTTTCTTTTCAGATTCATCTTTCTTTTCTTTTGTTTCTGGTTTCTTTTCTTCTACCTTGTCTTCTTTCTTTTCAGATTCGTCTTTCTTTTGTTTTGTTTCTGGTTTCTTTTCTTCTTTTTTATCTTCAACTTTTTCTTCTTTTTTAGTTGAAGTTTTAGTTGTTACTTTTCTCTTTGATGTTTTCTTTTTTGTTGTTTTCTTTTTAGATAATTTCTTTTTTGTTGTTTTCAGTTTTTCTTCTGTATCTTTTTCATCTTTTACTTCTTCAACAACTTCATCTTTAATTTCAAATTTATCAGGTAAGTAAACATCTGCAGGCATTATTTTAACTTGTATTCCTACAATACCAATTTTTAATAATGCTTTCTTATATGCTTTTTTTACACCTTCAATTGCAACATCACCGCATTTTTTAAGATAACCTTGATAAAATCTCCAAGTTCTTGCTCTTGCACCAGGAATTTTTCCTGAAATAAGTATTTCAACACCCAATGCACCTGAATCCATTATCTTTTCAATCATCTTATGTCCAACACCTTTAAATCTTCCAGCACCAAATCTTTCAAGAGATGAAGCAATCTTTTCAGCAACTATTTGAGGATTTTGATAAATATTTTTAATTTCCCTTATTTCAATTTGAGGATTTTCTAAATTAAACTTATCTTTTAAGTCTTTTGTAAGTTCTTTTATGTTTGATCCTTTTCTTCCAACAATAAGTCCAGGTCTATTTGCAAATATAATAACTTTCTCTCCTACAGGAGTTCTTTTTAATTGAGTATGTGAATGTCCAACATTATTCATTTTTTCATCTAAAAATTCTTGTATCTGGAATTCTTTGATCTTCTCTTGGACAAATTTTCTTTCCATCATTTTTTATTTACCTCTTGAACATTATTTTTATCACTTTCTGAAACTTTATTTTCTTTCTTTTCTTCTAATTTGTCTTCTTTCTTTTCATCTTTCTCTGTTTTTGTTTCTGATTTCTTTTCTTCTTTTTTCTCTAGTTTAACTTCTTTCTTATTATCTTGTTTTTTATCTTTTTTATCTGTTAAATCGGATTTATTTGAATTACTTGATTTTTTTACATCTTCTTTATTTTTTACAGAAGATTTTTTCTTTGAACTAGATTTTTTACTTTTTTCAACAACATCTTCTGCAAGTGCAATTTCAACATGAGTTCTTTTCATTTGTCTTCCTCTATGTCTTCCATGTCTCATTGGACCATTTGCACAATGTGCACATGAATGTATTATCTTTAAATTTCCAGTATTCAATCCTTTTGATTGAGCATTATTTTCAGCAGATTCAAGTAAAGTCAATATTGCTTTTGTTGCTTTGTCAAAATAACCACCTTGTTTCATTCCTTTCTTATGGCTTCCATCTCTCCAACCACCATTTTTCTTTATAGGTATTGCTTTTTTATGTAATAAAACTTGATTTAGGAAATTTTTTGCTGCAGTAAGTTTTTTACCTCTTAATGCTCTGCATATCTCTATGCTCTGTTTTGTTGATACAGATAAATTTCTACCTAATGCTTTTGCAACTTCCCTTTTTTCAAGGTTTTGGAATGCATATTTTGTTTCTGTCATTTTTTATTTTTTATTATAATTTTAGTTTATTTAACTGATACAGCTGAACTGCTCTTTGTTGCTCCAACTCCAGGTGAGTTGTGTCCAACATTCTTTCTAGATAATGAAAATTCTCCAAGGAAATGACCCAACATTTCAATTGTAATTGTAATAGGCTTGAATTCTTTTCCATTGTATATATTGATTGTTTTTCCAATCATTTTTGGAACGATTACTATATCTCTAACTTGAGTTTTGATATTTTTTTCACCTTTTTCAATTTTGTTCATCAAAGTTTTCTGACTTTCTGTTATTCCTCTTTTTAGAGATCTTCTTGCTCTTGAAGGAATATGTTTCATGAACTCATCAATAGGCATATCCTTTAATTGTTCTTCTTTCATTCCTCTCCAAGTTATTTCTTTTCTTGCCATTTTATTAATCCTTATTTAAGTTGAAAATTTTTAATTTTCATTTTTAATCTTTATTTGTTTATTTTTTCTTTCTTCCAACTCTTCTAGGCCTAATCTTACCAACCTTTCTTCCAGGAGGTGCGTTTTTAGGTGCTATTGTTGGTTTACCTTTATGATGTGATGATTTTCCACCATATGGGTGATCTACAGCATTCATACAAACTCCCAATGATCTTGGATAGAGTTTGTTTTTAGCTCTCATTTTGTGATGTTTATTTCCTGCCTTCACAAGAGGTTTTTCTGTTCTTTCTCCACCTGCAACAACACCGATACATGCTCTACATTGTGGTTTGAAAAGTTTCTCTCTTTTTGAAGGTAATTTGATTATAACTCCGTCTTCATTTTTTCCAACAACTTTAGCAAATGTTCCACTGCCTCTGACGAATTTTCCTCCATCACCAGGTCTTCTTTCAATACTAAAAACAGATGTTCCTTCAGGAATATCTTGAAGTTTCATAATATTTCCAACTCCTACTTCTTTATCTATTGAAACTCTTTGACCAATAAATATCTTTTCAGGAGCAACAATATGTGTTTCATATCCATCTTCATATTTTATCCTTGCCAAAGGTGCTGAATGTGCTGGACAATGAATTAAATTTAATACAATACCTACTACAGGTTTATCAGGATTATGGAACTTAACTTTTGCCTTATATTTATGAGATGCTGCTCTATAAGTTGGTGTTCCTGCTCCTCTCCTTTGTTGTATTAATCTTTTTCCCATTTTTATCCTTTTACATTAATAATCCTAATTCAGTTGCAATATTTGATGCAGGTGTTGACTTGTCAAATCTAACATAAGCTCTTTTGTCTCCTTTTGGAGAATGGTATAAATTTACTTTCATTACCTTTACATTAAAAAGGTCTTCGATAGCTTTTTTCACAAGTGATCTGGTTGCATCTTTGCTTACTACAAAAACTAATTTATTTTCTGTTTCCATAAGTCTTATGACTTTTTCAGTATTAACTGCATGTTTAATAACTGCATGACAAAACTCAGTATCAATCTTAGTTTTTCCTGATTTCTTTTTACTTTCTTTTTTGTCAGATTTTTTATCATCTTTTGTAACAATTTTATCTAACTGACTAGTTTTTTCTTCAGGTTTTTTGTTTTTTTCTTGTTCTGTCATTTTGATTTTATGTGTTTTTTATTATATTTTATTATGCTTTTATGAATAATTTATTATTATTTATTTTTTCAATAGCTTTTTCTGTCCACAAAGTAAGTCTTCCTGCATGACATCCAGGAGCTAATTTTTCAACAGATATATCTTTTAATGATACTACATCAACACCACTAATATTTGATGCAGATTTTGATAATTTGCATTCGTCAGAAACAACTAATAAGATTCCTTTTTTTGTTCTGTATCTTCTTCCTCTCATTGTTCCTTTTCCTGCTCTAATTGTTTTCTTTTTGCATCTTTCTATCTCTTCTGCTAAACCCATTTTATTAAAAGCATCTAAAACATTTTTTGTTGTTTTTATATCTTCAAAATCTGCAGATACAGCAAAAGGATAATTTTTAGGAACAATATGGCCTCTTTCTTCTGATAATTGAGGAATTAAAGTTGCTGACATTGCACTTCTTAGTGCTTTATATTTTTCTTGTTTGTTTATTTTTTGTTCCCATACTTTATTTGATTTTGGTGGATGAGCTCTTCTTCCCCCAACTGTTCCAGGTGATCGTGCGCCAACCCAATACATTTGAGAACCTCTTCTAAGTAATATTTTTCTAGGCATTCTGGAAATACCCTTTCCATAACATCCTCTGTACTTTCTTCTTCTTTTGCTAACTTTTGTTGAATGTCTTAAACCTGCTCTAGTATTAGCACCATAAGCAGTTCTTTTATTACTTTGTTCAGCCAGTACAGCCCTTTGTATTAAATCAGGTCTGAATCTCTCATCAAACTGTTTAGGCAAGTCAATCTTTTTGACTTCTTCACTTTTTGTATTTAATACATTTATTTTACTCATTTTATTTCAATACAATCTCCTTAATTTCTGGAGCTGTTTTTGGTATTTTTTTATTAGCTCTAGTTGCGAATGTCATCAATAAAGGTCTTTTCTTTGGTCCTAGTATTGATCCTTTTAATATAATAGCATTATTTTTCATAATTCCATAATGTGCAATCCCTGCCTTAGGATTTAATTTTTTTCCATCTTCTTCTAATTTCAAAACCCATTTATTATATTCAGTTCTTAGATGATATCCCATCTTACCACTATGAGGAGCTGTCCACATTTTTGCACCAGTCCATGGCCCTCTAATATTTCCTCTTCTTGCTTTTTCAGATTTTTGTGATCTTATAGAAACACCATGTCTTTTAACAGGTCCTTGAAATCCTTTTCCTGTTGTGATGCCATGAATATCAATTTGCATTCCTTCTTTGAATACATCTGAAATCATTACTTCTTTTCCTAATTTTTCTTTAGCGTAATTTAATTTATCTTCTTTACTTCCACCAATTGCAATTTCACTAATTTTTGGTTTTTTAGCTGCTGAACCTGCTTTATGAGGTTGAGAAGCAATAATTAATCTTATGTCATCAAAATCATCAGGAATTTGTAATTGAGAATTATTTTTTGGAAGTTTTGTTGTTTTTGAAAAGTGTTTTTTGAAATCTTTATCGAGATTAGAAGTTATGTGAGTTTTAACGATTTGCCACCCATTATAAGCTTTTTTGTAAAAATTAATTCCAATAACCATCATTGGAGGACATTCAACAATTGTGATAGGATATGCAACAGTTTGTCCTTTTGTTAATGATTTTGGAAAATTATCAACAACAAGCATATGTGCCATCTGAGCTTTATATCCTAAAAACCCTAAAGGTTGAGAATTTTTTTCATCAGCCCATGATCTAACTCTAGCAACTGATTGTTTAGATCTTCTTCTAGGCCAAAATTGTCTACTACTTTTCTTTGGTGAGCTTTTTTTAGTTGTCATTTTTTTGGTTTCATATCCACAATTTTAGACAAGAATAGGTACTTTTCGCTTAAAGACCTATTTGCGAAGATATCTTCTTGTCAGGTCTTGCCCGCATATATGGATATTATGTTTATTCTATTATAATCATAATCTGCTTGATTTAGCACATAAACTATGTCCCATTTATAAATATTTCTAATTTATACAACAACATTGATTAGATTATAAGTGAAAGAAATATTGAAAGCATTTTGTTATTGAAAACACTTTTTGAATGTATTGATATATTACTATAATTATTATATAAATATATTAAATTATTAATAGCCTGTTAAAAATATATTATTAAAATACATACCAAAATTGAAATAAAATAAAATAAAATAATTAAAGAGACATTAACAATAACACAATAAAAATAAGAGTATTAATTACTATAAAAATCCCCAGAAATACTAAAGATACTATAGATAATATCTTACCTATTTTAGCTAGAATGTTTGGCTCTCTTCTATTTTGTATGATGCCTAATATAAGTGCAGGTATTGAAAAAAGCATTGAAAATGGACCCAGTATCAAAGTCACAATACTTATAATGCCTAAAACAAGACTTGCCTTACCCAATTTATTATTTTGTTTGTTTTTTACCATTTATTAGTAGTTGTTAAATTTATTTAAAAAGATTACTCTAAAAAAAACAAAATATTTCCGAATATTTTTAAAACAAAAACAGAAAATAATATATACTAAAAGAAAAAATTTTCTTTTATAATATGCAAAAATTATTAAATACTAATAATTTTTTGTGTAAATAAGTAAAAAAAGTATAATTCAATAATGTGTGGACGTGCCGGAGTGGTCAAACGGGACAGGCTTAGGACCTGTTAGCTTAGTGCTTACGCAGGTTCGAACCCTGCCGTCCACATTTTTAATTTTTTAATATGATTTAAAGGAGGGATTAATATGTATGATGTAATTATTATTGGGGGAGGCCCATCTGGGTTCAGTGCTTCTATTTACACAGCAAGAAAAGCGTGGAAAACACTTATGATAACAGAAATTCCAGGAGGAGAAATTGTTTATTCTACAAAAATGGATAATTATCCTGGATTCGAAAGAACAAGTGGTGCAGAATTAATGCAAGTTATGCAACAACAATCTCAAAATTTTGGAGTAAAATTTGAATTTGAAAAGGTATCATCTATTGAGAAAAAAGAAGACAATTTTATTGTTAAAGCAGGTGATAATGAATTTGAAACAAAAAGTATTATTATAGCTACTGGAAGAAAAGCAAGAAAAATAGGATTACAAAAAGAAGAAGAACTTTTTGGCAGAGGAATACAAACATGTGTTACTTGTGATGCACCCCTATATAAAGATAAAGTTGTAGCAGTTGTTGGTGGAGGAAACTCAGCACTAGATGGAGTTGAAGAACTTTATAGGGCAGGTGTTAAAAAAATCTACTTGATACATAGAAGAAATGAATTTAGAGGAGATGAAACACAAGTTGAAAGAGTAAAAAACATGGAAACTGTTGAAATAACAACACCTTACAACACTATTGAATTAAAAGGAGATAAGATGCTTTCTTCTATTGTTGTTGAAAATGCAAAAACAAAAGAGAAAAAAGAAATTCAATTAGATGGGATGTTTTTAGAAATAGGTTCTATTCCAAATACAGGATTTTTAAAAGATTTCATAAAAATTAATGACAAAGGAGAAATTGTTGTAGATGATAATAAGACGACTGTTGAAGGTGTATTTGCAGCAGGAGATGTTACAACAATAAAATTTAAACAAGCAATAACTGCTTCTGGAGATGGAGCAATGGCAGCTCTTGAATGTAATGAATACTTGAGAAAAAAAGATCATAAAAAATAACAATACTATGGGAATTCCAGAAAACATTCATGAACTTATTAAAACACAAGGGATTAAAAAATTTCATCCTGCTCAGAAAAAAGCAATAGAAAAAGGTCTTTTTGAAAATAAAAATCTATTGGTTGTGACTCCAACTGCTTCTGGGAAAACACTTATTGCAGAAATGGGTTTCTTAAATGAAATAATAAACAAAAAAGGAAAAGCACTTTATATTGTCCCACTAAAAGCTTTGGCAAGTGAAAAATTTGAACAATTTCAAAATAAATATTCTGACAAAATGCTAATTAATGTTTCAACAGGAGATATGGATTCAGATGGATCTTATCTTGAAAAATATGATTTAGTGATATCTACAAGTGAAAAAGTTGATTCTTTAATAAGACACAATAGTGGTTTTCTAAAAAAACTTAATTTGCTTATTGTAGACGAGATACATCTTTTGAATAGTGTTAATAGAGGTCCTACAATTGAATTTGTTATTACAATACTTGAGATGAACAATCCTAATCTAAAGATAATCGGACTTTCTGCAACAATTGGAAATGCAAAAGAAATGTCAGAATGGTTAGATGCAGAATTAGTAAAAGATACTTGGAGACCAGTTAAATTAAAAAAAGGTATTTCTGTTAATGGAGATGTGCAATTTTATGACTGAATTTAAAGGTAAATGGTGGATTGAATTTCCAAAAGAAATAGAATATCAAGAAAAATTAGGTGTTTATTTAACCAATCCAATATTTCCAATAAAAGAAAAAATAGATAAAGTAAAAAAGAGATATGAGAAAATTCCCAATATTTATGTTAATTTAAAAACAAAAAATATGACAGATATTGGTGGAAAGATATTGGAAATAAATATTAACTCTACGTGCTTAAACCAAAATCTTGATGAAGGACTTTTATACAAAATTGCAGGAGAGACAGGAATAAAGTTTCCAAGTAGAACAATTGAAGAAGGAGGCTATAAAGAAGAGAGGTGTTACAAATGTCTAAACGAAATAATAAAAAATACAACAAAATATCAAAGATAATTATTCTTATTTTATTCTTAAATATAATTTTTATTAGTTCTTGTTCTCATCAAAAAAGATTAGTTTGTAATGAAAATAATTGTTTTGAAGTTGAGATAGCAAAAACAACTCAGGAAAAATCAAAAGGACTTATGTATAGAGAAGAACTTGATGAAAATAAAGGAATGTTGTTTTTATTTATGAAAGAAGAATACCATTATTTTTGGATGAAAAATACTTTAATTCCACTAGATATGATTTGGATTGATTCAGATAAAAAAATAACTTATATTTATGAAAATGCCCAACCATGTAAAACAGAATATTGTGAAAATATCATACCAAAAGGAAAAGCACTTTATGTATTAGAAGTGAATGCAGGAGAAGTTGAAAGATTAGGATGGAAAATAGAAGATCAATTAGTTTTTAAAAATATAGCTCTTATTGAATAATTATGCCTTTGTAGCTCAATGGTAGAGCGCTTGCCTCGTAAAACAAATGTTTGAGAAAGCAAGAGGTTGAGGGTTCAAGTCCCTTCAAAGGCTTTAATGGATAGTTGTAAATTAATATAAAAAATACAAATAAAATGCTTAAAATAACTCTTAACAAAGATCATGAAGAACTTGCTAAAGCAGAATTAGAAAGTGTTATTCCTAAATTCAAGAAAGTTAATAATGAATATATTATAGAAGACAAATACGAATCAAAAGTAATGAAATTGGCTTTTATAAAAAGCATTAAAAAGAACAATCGAAAAATCATACCAGACAAATCTTTCTTAAAAAGAAGAAGTCACCTATTAGAACATGGAAATCCTGCAATGACACATCCTAAGATTGCAAAAACAATGGTAAATCTTTCCCAAGCAAAAAGAAAAATCACAGATCCATTTGTTGGATGTGGTGGAATACTAATTGAAGCAGGTCTTATGGGATTAAATATAGAAGGATATGATATAGCTGATTATATTGTAAAAAAGTGTGAATTGAATCTTGAAGAATTTGGAATAAAAGGAAGAATACATAATAAAAATGCATTAAAAATAAACAAAAAAATTAATCACATTGTTACAGATCTTCCTTATGGTCTATCAACAAAAATAAATCAACCACTAAAAGAATTATATAAAGAATTCCTATTCAAGTTAGATAAAATATTAGCTAAAAAAGCAGTTATTGGATTAGCAGACCAAGTTTTATCAATTAGGCAAATAAAAAATATTCTTAAAAAAACTGATTTGAAAATCAAACATATTTTTGAATGGTATCTGCATAAATCGCTTTCTAAGATAATTCTTGTATTGGAAAGATAAATTTATATAAAACCCAATAATTGGTATTTCTAATGGTTACATATAAACAAATGTGGAAAAGAACATCTAAAACAGAAATAAGAGATTTATTTAAATCACTTATAGTTCTAAGTTTTTGTTATTCAATAATTGTTAGAGGATTTTCATTATCACTTAATCCAGTTGTACTTATATCAGAAATTATAAGGATAATTCCAACATTATTTTATTCTGCACTTGTTATTGGTGTTGCATTTATTTTTCATGAACTAGCACATAAATTTGTTGCACAACATTATGGTTGTTTGGCAGAGTTTAGATCAAATAATAGAATGTTAGTATTTGCAATATTTTTTACACTCTTGTTTAGATTTATTTTCTTTGCACCTGGAGCAGTTATGATATTTGGAAAAGTTACAAAAAGAGAAAATGGACATATATCTCTTGCAGGACCATTAACAAATTATATTTTAGGCATAATTTCATTGTCATTATTCATACCATTTAAATTACAATTATTTGGAATGGCAGCACTAATTAATTTCTTTATAGGTGCATTTAATATGATTCCTTTTGGAATGTTTGATGGGAAAAAAATATACAGATGGAACAATGTTGTTTATTTTACAATGTTAGGATTTGGAATAGCAGCAATATATTATTCATTTAGTTATGTTGTGCCATATTTGGTTTAAAGTTTAAAATGAAAAATATAAAATAAATCAATTAAAATCCCAAATCTTATCCCCTACATAATGTAAACTCTTAACAGATTTTCCTTTTCCCTGTTTTCTTATTTCATCAGATGATAAAAGTGCTTTTCCAATAGCTAAGGGTTTTTTATTGTTCACATCAACAACCACAACAATATCTCCTTCTTCAATTTCTTCTTCTACTTCAACAATCCCTGGTCGCATTATGTCTGCTCCTGAACAAACAAACTTAATCGCTCCCATATCAACTGTTACTTTCTTAAGAAAATTACCTACATTTTTATTTTTCAATGTGGGGATTATTTCATCTTCATAATAAAAGAAATCAATATTCTTATTTATTTTTAAGAGTTTAATATCTTCTTTTTCAATAAAGAAAACAGCATCTTTTTTGTTTAACTTTACATTATACTTTTTAATTACCTCATTAACTTCTTTTATCTCTGATTTAGATAGTGTTTTTTGTTTCATTGTATATCAACTCAAACTCCTCTAAAAATTCTTTTGCTACTTTTTTATCTTTAATAATGACTATATTCTCATCATTTCTTTTATCACCATTATTAGAAGGATTGAAACTTCCAGTGATAACTGTTTCATTATCAATAATAAATACCTTATGGTGCATATTGTATTTATTCCCATCTTTCATAACATCTATGTCTTGATATTCCATTACATGATATTTAGAATACTTGCTTCCTGCTTGTCTGGATTCAAATATTCCTTTAACTTCCACTCCATCGTCATATTTCAACAAGATATTATTTGCAATAGAATTATGTGTAAATGAAAATGTCATAAAATAAATTGATTCATTTGCTTTTTTAATCTCTTCGACAACTGCCTCTCCACAATTATCTTCTGGACAAAAATAAGATTTAATTTGTATTTCATCCATTTCAATATAAGGATAAGGAGTTTCATACTTATCATCATCTATCCATTCATCTATCTCCTTTAAATAATTCTTAGCTAATTTTCTAGAATGAATAATTAACATATTGTTATTATTCTTATAAGCTCCATTTTCAGTTGGATTAAAACTACCAGTAAAAACATATTCTCCATCAACAACACACATTTTATTATGCATCAATGCACTTTGATTATCTATAATTAAATTAGAACCAGAAGCATTGTAATAATGCAATTCATCAAAATATCTGTGATCTAATATTAATAAAGCATTTTTATCATAAAGAACTTTCTCAACTTCCTTTAATCTAAAATCAAAAAAAGCACATTTTATTTCATATTCTGATTGTTTTAAAAAATTAAGAAGCTCCCCTTCACAATCTTCTCTTGGACAAAAGTAAACTTCTATTGAAATATTGTCATCAACTTCATCTACAATATTATTTGTTTCAACATCTGACTTAAACTTGATATCATCTAGAAAAGTATTTCCAGTACTACAAGAAGTAAGTAAAAATAATAACACAATAAAAAAAGAAATTATCTTTTTGGTTTCCATATAAACTCATCAATCCTCTTTTTAGCTTCTTCTCTTTTCTTTTGATGTTCTGCCAAAAAAGTATTTAATTTCTCTATTAAAATTGCTTTTAACTCACCAGAAAGTAATTTACCTGATTTGTAATCATCATATATTTGCTTAAGTTTCTTGTCATCTTCTTCTAAGAATAACAACCATTGATATGAAACATCAATATCTGGATTTCCCCCATGTTCGCGATGTTCTTCAACAGTATCCTTGCCACCTGAAAATGCATATTTGTTAATCTTTTTCTTAACAGTTTTTGCATCATCTACAGTAAATATTGTAGCTTTTCCTCCACCTGATGAAGACATCTTTCCATCTTCTTTTATTCCACCTAGTCCTGGAAGAAATCTACATTGAATAGATGCAGGTTTATAATATCCTAATTTTGGAATTACATCTCGAGATACCCTAAAATGAGGATCTTGATCAATTGCATGGGGAATTAGACAAGGCATTTTCTTTCCATGAACTATAGAAGGTAGAAATGCGGGCACAGCTTGCATTGCTGTATAAAATATAGATCCAATATTAGTGTCATTTCCAAATCCAAATGCAGATTTTACAGTCGAGAAAGTTATTTTCTTTGCAACCTTAATTGCTTCAATATACATCTCTTTTGCATGTTCTGTATCCACTAAAAAGAATGTCTTCTTCGGATCAAATCCCAATGCAATTACATCAAGCATATTCTCATAACAATACTTTTTTGTATCTTCAAGAGTAAGTTCTTTTTTAAACATAAATTTCTCATCATCTGGAAATTGAAACCACAATTCTACATCAAAAACATCTTGCAACCATTTTGTAAACAACCAAGGAATTAAGTGCCCAATATGTGTATGTCCTGATGGGGCTCTTCCAGTATATAAAAAAAACTTGTTACCTTTTTCATATTCATCCAATATAAATTTCATATCTCTGTGTGCATAGAAAATTCCTCTTCTCAACATATGATGAAGTTTTCCATTTGCATGTTTCTTTATTCTTTCTAAAAGTTTCTCATTAATCTTAGACAATCCAAATTCTTTGATTAACTTATCATAATCTACATCGCCTTTTACTTCCCAAGGTGTTACAATTGCTTTTGCCATACAACTGATAAAGAAAAAGTGTTAATAAATGTTTTGGGTTAAGGCATAAGCCAAAAAGTCTTTTTTCCATCATAAATTAATATCTTTTTGTCAATAATCTTTTTTATTTTAGGCAATAGCTTCTTTACTTTATTACTTCTTATATATAAACCCATAAAATTATCATCAAAAATAATGTCTTTCATAGAAATAATTTCCATCCTACTCTTAGTATCAGTTCTTAAATAATGTCTACTCATGTAATCAATTGCTTTTTGTCCTTCAATTTCATATTTTTTCTTTTCTTTTTTTAAATATTTAATAATTTTATTCTTATCTTTATGTTTCGTTAGACTATTGTGTAAGGTCTTTTCAAATAACCAAAACATACAAACACCAATATCAAAAAACCTGTCAATCATCTCTCTTTGTATTTTTCCTTTTTTTCTTATCTCTAAAAGATAATCAGAATCATTTTTCTTCAAGTAATTTAAATAATTCATCCAAGATATGAAATTAATTAGTGTTTTAAAGAAAATAACATGTCTCTTCAACAATATTTTTTTGTTAAACATAAATGCAAAATCCCAATTATGATATGTTGCATTATAATCAAATCCTGGTGCTAAATACACACAATCATGAATTCCAAGTAATTCTTCCATATGAGGCGTTGTTTTTTCTATCTTGCCATTCTTAGAAGGAATTTTTATTATTTTTTCTTTTAGTATTTTTAAGAGTGCTTTTTCTGTTTTAACAGCATGAGTAATTACTTTTCTTCTTAGACATTTTTTTAATTTCAAAGGAGAAATAAAATCTTTATTGGAAGTTATCTTAGCCATTTTATAAATTAAAATAAAGAAAAAGTGTTAATAAATGTTTTTATTGATCTTGTTCAGTAGAAGGCAATTCATAATTTCCAGATTGAATTTCACCATCAACTAATTTACCGATATCAGCAGCAGGTTTAGTTTTGCCCAAATATTTTGTTTTGTATATTTCAGCATGAAGAAGGGGTTGTTCATTTTCTTTTCTTTTTTGACCAATAAGATAATCAATATTTAATCCATATCCGCCAAATTCAACAAATTTGTGTAAATTAATTGTTCTATAACCTCTTCTAGAATATTCTTGTTCCCATGTTTGCCATTTTTCGAGATTTTCTTTAAATTCAACGCATTCTCCCATGTACAGGTAACTTACAGCATTTCCAAAGGATGCTCCTGATTTAAGATACTTTTTTTCTAAAATAGAATAAGGTAAAAAGTTTATTAATTTCATAATAAAGAGAAATGTATTTTAATTTATTAATATTATTGTAATTAAAAATAAAAAATAAAATCAAAGTCTCATCAACGCGAATCCAATTCCCACAAACACTAAAACCCAAGTAGAAATTCCATCAAGTAATCCTGCTTGTCCTAATGCAATTAATCCAAATATAGCAAATAAAACCCTTCCTACAAAACCCTTACCTTCGTTTGCATGACACATCCAAGTTTTATTCATTGTAACACATTGTCCTTCTGGACATTCCTTATCTATTTTTGAACCTATGTCATTTCCAATCTTTGCCCAAGATGCTTTCTTTTTAGAAGTTCTTTTTTTAGATGTCTTTTTTCTTTTAGCCATAATTATCACCTCATTTAATAATACTATGTTGATATCAAATGTAATTAATAAATGTTTTGAATCGGCAACATTCTGTGCTATCCTATATTGAGTTTACACTCAAATAAACATGTGCAGGTGTTTCATA
>CAYLKE010000006.1:0-79972 GCA_964384425.1 uncultured Methanosarcinales archaeon
AATTATATTATATATTATATTATTATTTTCAATATTGAAAAGAATAATAATAAAAAAAGAATTTGTTTTAATTTTTTTAAACGAACTTTTTATTATATTATTATAAAAAAAAGAAATAGTTTTTGTTTTATATTATATTTCCATAGGAAATCAAGGTGTCTATGTCATAATTAATTACTAAATTATTTTTAATTTTTTACTGAAACTATTAATCAATCTATTAAATATAATAACCTAATATTTATCATTATTTTATTAAAACATGATCTCTAACATATTCATTATGAAATGTCACAAGTCCTTTTTTTAATACACTTTCTTTCATTTTGACAATAATATTAAAATTATAATAATCAATCATTTCACTAAATTTTTTCTTTATTTCTTTATTTGATTTTTTATCAAGAATTATCCAATATATTATTGGATTTGTTTTTTCATGTTTTTCAAAAACATTACTTATTTTAACGAAATACTTATGAGTATCAAAAAATAATATTTTACCTTTAAATTCTTTTTCTTTTGTTTCAAAATCATAATAATAGAAAGAATCTATTATTCCAAATTCATTATATTTAAAAAATATATCAACACCTTTTATTTCATAACCATTAACATTACAAATTTCAAATTCTTTGTTTTGATATTTGTTCTTCATTATATTATTTATTATTGATTTATTTCTCCTTAATATATTTATATTTGCTTTAACAATATCCATCTTTTCACCTTTTTTCTTTTAATTCAATTTTATTTATTATTAATGAAGCACTATGCTCTTGATCTTTATGTATGTTATAATCTTTTATATTTATTTCTTTTTTAAACAAAGGACAATCTAAAACTAATGTTTCATATTCTCCTCCTTCTCCTGCAACATTTATTTTTATTTTATTATGTATTTTTTTCATTTCTTCAATAAATTTTTTATTAATTATTTTTCCAACATATTTTTTAGTTAATGGATAAGCATGTATACTTGCAACCATTATTTTGAAATCAAAATATAAAAGTTCTTTCAATTCAGTTTCCTGATCTTTGTGCCATAAAGGTGATAAAACAATTAACCCACTTCTATCTGCGAGATCTTCTATTCTTTTTCTCTGATAGTTTGAAAATATTGCTCCTGTTGAGATTGCTTGTATGTTGTGTTTTTTCTTAGCTTTTTGAAATAGTTTTTTTAAATCTTTTAATTCATCTTCTTTAACTCCTTTTGTTTTTTGCTTTACTAAGGGGATTTCTGAAGCATGAGATTGATGTTCAACCATTTCAATAGCAGGAATATGAAACATATAACTTTCTTTATTTTCACTATAAATTGTCATTAAACAAGAAATATCATAAAATTGTCTTTTCAAAATAAATGCACTATACCATCCATCTTTTCCTGAAGAAACTAATGCACCAACTCTTAAATTCGGTTTCCCTAAAAATTTGTTAAAATACTGTGAACGTGTTATTTTAAGTTTTTTAGTTATTTTTTTAAATAATTTATCTACTTTACTTCCATATTGTGCAGCTTTCTTTTTTCTCCATGCAACACTTAATTTTTCATATGCTTTTCTTAAAATATATTTTTTATATTCTCCTTTAATTTTTAATTCAGGATCTATTGTTAAAGCATATGTTACAACTTCCTTATCTAAAAAAGGAAATCTAACTTCCATGTGATTTTCCATACTTATCACATCATCTCTATAAAGATCTCTATAATACATAAATCTTAATCCTGATAAACATTCTTCATTAACATCTAAACTTTCCAAATGTCTTTCATATCCTGCAAAAACTTCCTCACTACCTAATCCAGAATACATAACTCTTACTTTATCTTTTTTAGCTTCCTTCATAGCGAGATACAATGTTAAAGCAACCTCTACTTTTACAACATTACTATCTTCTATCAAATTAATTATTTTTTTAACATTTTTTTTAAGAATATTCTCATCAACATCAATTATTTTTAATGGAAAATTCATTTCTTTTGCTATTTTTTTACTTTCAATAACATCTGCAGATGTTTCAGAACCTACAACATAAGCTATAAAATTAATATTTTGTTTTTGAAGTTCATGAGCTATTATTGTACTATCTATACCTCCAGAAAATAACACTCCTATTTTCTTATCAGAAAGTCTTTTTCTTACAGCATTACTTATTAATTTTTTTACTTTTGATGCAGTTTGCTTTTCATTTAATTTTTTCTTTTCTTTGTTATTTTTTAATTCATAAAAACCAGTATATTTTAAATTTAATTTTTTATTTTTTATATCATATTCTATTATGTTTCTTGGGTTAACTTCAATAACTTTTTCAGAATAATACAATAAAGCTTTTTTTTCAGAAGCAAATATAAAATTATTTTTCTCTTTATCAAATATATAAAATAAAGGCTTAACACCTATTTTATCTCTACAAAGAAATATTTTATTTTTCTCTTTATCAAATAAAACAAATGCAAAAACTCCATCTAATTCATCAATAATTTTAATTCCTTTTTTTGTAATTAACTTTATTAAAAGTTCAGAATCATTTTCAGCTTTTATTTTGTATTTAACACATAATTCCATCCAATTATATATTTCTCCATTATATGTTAACATCAAATTTTTATATAATATTGGTTGTGGAATATGGTTATTTATAGCTAAAAGTAAATGCACAAATATTAATTTTGAATTTTTGAAATTATTCAAGACAGAAAAATCTCCTTTTTTCTTTGAAAAAAACACTTTCTTCCCATTACTTATTCCGATTCCATCAGGTCCCCTATTTTTAATTAAAGAGACTCCTTTTTCAATTATATGTAAGCAATCTTTACTATTTCCATAATATCCTATTATACCACACATAATATATTTTATAATATATATTTCTTATAAATATTTAGGTATTGGGTTATGCTATTTTAAGGCAATAATTCAAAAGATTAATAAATTATAAAATATATTATAAATTAATTACTTTATAATTACAATATTAAGGGGGGATCAAAATGAAAAACACATTAGTAAATATATTAAGAAAATCATTTTTTGTTAGTTCAATGGTATTTTATAGTTTTTTTAATAATGGTTGTGATGAAAAAAAAGAAAACTATTATCTTCCTTCTGATATTTCTGTAACACAAATACAAGAATTTGCAAGCATAAAAGAACTCGGAGGAAGTTCAGAATTTAGACAAGAGATTAATGTTCCAACATATATTGATGAAAGTGGAAATGAAGTTCCTAGAAATATAAATATCAAGAGTGTGTATTTAAAATACAAATATGGTAATTTGGAAAACATCCTAAACATGCAAAACATATCAACAGATCCTAAAAAGAAAATATTTGTTGTTGATTTTAATTCTCCAGAAGGTGCAGGTTATTATGAAACAGAACAAGGTCTTGTTGTACAAGGAAAAAATGGAGATATAATTAAAAAGAAAAAAGGAAATATTCATTCAGATAAAAATAATGATAATAAAATAAAAGAAAATAATGGTAAAATAAATGAAACTTTGGTTTTTAGAGAAGAAGATCTTAGAGAAATAATACTTAATCTTGCATTAAAATATTCATATATAACCTTAGAAACTGAACAAAAAACAAAACAACTTTTATCTGATATAAAAAATATAGAATCTCTTACAGAAAATATACCTTCAATATACATTACAGATTCCATAATAAAAATGCATTATAAGACAAATAACATTTCTTATTCAGAAGATGATAAAGGTATCAGGTGGAAGAATCTTGTAATAAATCTTCCAAATTCAAATGATAAATTAAATAATGGTTATTCAAAAAACCACTTAAATGACTTGTTAAATAATTATTTATTAGCAAATTTAAGTAAAAATGTACTTTTTAATCATTTGAAAGAAGGAGGATTAAAAAGAAAAGATCTAGATGACACTGGTTTGCTTGTATATGATGAGACAAAATTTCATTATGAACCTGTTGATTTTGAAACAGAATTTTTTTGGTCAGAGTCATATAGGGCTAAACCTGATATGATGGTTGAAATGCATAGAGATGGAAAAGACAAATTAGTTAGTGTATTTTTTAATCCTTCTCAAGATATTTTAGATAAAATAGAATATGAAGAATATGGTTGGGATAATTTAAATGGACAAAATAATGAACCAACATATCATAGATTACATTATGCATTTGCTGCCAATAATATAAAACAAATATTTATTAAGTTTTTATATGAAAGATATCATTGGGAAGATTAATTATATTTTTATTTTTTTGATTTTTTGTCTGATTTTTTCTTAGAAGTTTTCTTATCGTCTTTCTTTTCTATCTTTTCTATGTATCTACATTTAGGATACTTACTGCATCCAAAAAATTCTCCATAAAAACTTTTTCTCAATACTAAGTCTGCTCCACATTTAGGGCATTTTTTACCATGTGGATGATTTTTTTGTTCTCTTTCAGCATCTTTATTTACTTTACTTTTACAATTAGGATTTATACACATCTCTTGCTTTCTTCTTGCTTTTACAAAAGTAATCATAGGATACCCACACACGTCACAAGCTTTTTCAATAGGTTTTACTTTAACTCTTTGAGGAAGAGGAAATGTTGTTTTACATTCTGGATATCCACTACATGCAGCAAATTGTTGTTTTGTTTTATGATTATGCTTTATCATAAGATTTTTACCACATTTAGGGCATTTTCCAATATAATTTGTTTTTTCTTCTGTTTCTTTTAATGCACTTATTAATTCTTTTCCTATAGATACTTCATGTTTTTTGAAATTACTTAATATTTTATCAAGTACTTTTTTAGCTTTACTTATTATGGATTCTGGTTTTTCTTTTCCTTCTCTGATATTTTCCATTTTTTCTTCAAAATCTCTTGTCATCTCTTCATTAAGTATGTCTGGTTCATATTTTTCAATTGTATCAACTGTTGCAATACCTAATGTTGTTGCTTGAATAGGATTTCCTTCTGCATAATTTCTATCAAATAATTTTTCAATTATATCTGCACGTGTTGCTTTTGTTCCTAAATTTCTTCTTTCAAGTTCCTTTATAATTGAACTAGGAGTGTATCTTTTTGGAGGTTGTGTTTCTTTATCCTGTAAATCTTTTTTCTTGATATCAAGAAATTCATCTTTTTCCATTAAAGGGAGTTCAGTATCTTTTTCTCTCACATAAGGTTTATAAAAATCATACCATCCATTTTCTTTTGTTGTTTTTCCTTCTCCTAAAAATTCTTCTCCTTTAACATCAAATTCTACTTTAAGGGATTCTTTTATTGCAGGATCTCCAAAAGTTGCTAAAAATCTTTTGACAATAAGATCATAAACTTTTGCTTCTCTTCCTTCAAGTTTATTAGGTGTTATTCCTGTAGGATATATAGCTGGATGTGCAGGATCTTTTTTCTTTCCATTATTTGGCTTTAATGTTTTTTTCTTTGAAAGCTTTTCACAAAGTTGCGTATATTTTCCATTTGTAGCTAACATACCTATTATTTTTTTAAATCCTAGTTTTGGATCAAGTTGTTGAGATGAGGTTCTTGGATAAGAGATATAACTGTTGGAATATAAATTTTGAGCAATTGAACTTGTTTGTTTTGGAGGAACTTTAAATTGTCTATATGCTTCTGTTTGAAGAGAAGTAAGATCAAAAGGATGAGGTGCGTTTTGTTTATACTCTCTCTTTTTTATATTTTTTACTTTTGCTTTTTTCTCATCTTTTATAGTATTATATATTTTCTGAGCTTTTTCTTTTTCCCAAATCTTTTTATTTTTGTGTATAACATCAAACTCACTTTTATCTTTTTTAAGATTAAGATGTATTTCCCAATAAGCTTTAGGTATGAAAGCTTTTATTTCTCTTTCTCTATCAACTAAGAATTTTAAAGAAGGTCCTTGAACTCTTCCTATAGATAATTTATGATATTTTCTTGTTGTCATTATTGAACTTATTAATGCTCTTGATAAATTGATACCATAAAGCCAATCAAGTTTATGACGTGTTTCACCTGCATGTGCTTGTCCCCAATCAATATGTTTTAATTTTTTATTATATGCTTCAATAAGATCTGGTTTTGTAAGTGTAGAGAATTTCATACGATTTCCGTCATTTTTTTTACATGCAAAACGGAGTGCATTCCATCCAATAACCTCTCCTTCTATATCATAATCACATGCAACTGTAAACTCAGTTGCTTGTTTTGCTAATCTTTTTAGTGTTTTGATATATTTTTTAACATAACCTGCTTTTTTTTCTTTCCAACCAATATCATAAACTGGATAAGAACGTTTATCTGTTTTTTGTTCTAATCCATAAAGATGACCTACACAACATCCTACAAATATTTTATGATTGCCTCTTTCTAATTCATAAAAAGAAACCTGTCCATCTTTATGCTTATTTAATTTTTTTTCTGAAAGAGCTGTTGCAACTTTCAAGGCAGCAGATGGTTTTTCACAAATTATTAATTCAGTCATTATTTTTTAAGAAATTGGAATAAGGTATAAAAAGGTTTTGGAAATTATTTTTTAATTATTCATGTAAATTTTTTCATTTTTTAATTCTTTTTCTATTAAATTATCTACTGAATTATTTATTTTATCAATAATAAAATCATAACCTTTATCGAGATAGAAATTAAAATTATTTCCTTTTATAAAATCTAAAAGAGATTCTATTTTTTTTCTTTTATTGAATACTTCAGCAGCTATTTGACCAGGGTCTTTAATAATATTTTCATGATTTGATGAATAATTACCTAATAAACATAATTTATTTTTTTCATTTACAATATATTGGAGTGTTTCAATTTGTTCATTTTCCATACATAAAATCAAATCAGATTTCTTTAATAAGAGATAATTTTCTGTAAATGTTTTTGGAAATAATTTTATATTATTTGTTGGATCTTTACCAAAAAAATTATTTATTCCTGGAAATTTTTCATTTAGTTTTTTATATATTCTTTTGTTTCTATAATAATTATTTATTTCAAATCCAAAAGAATTCACATTAACTCCTTTAATATTTTTTTCTTTTAATTTATATTTAGTGATATATTCTGCACAAAAACTTCTGAATTTATTATATCTACAAACATAAGTTATATTTACCATTAACTACTTTTTTATGGTAACCTTTTATAAATCTTTATATATTATTATACATAACAATAGATAATCTTAATAAAAAAACATTTATATCTATAAAATTGATAAAATATTGGAAAAAATGAATTCAACAAAAGACATAAAGATAACTTTTGATATCTTGTATGATATATTAAGGAACGAGAAGAATAAAGAAGAACTCCAAGAATTAGATTCTTTATTTTATTTAGATGTCTGGCGTTATATAAAAAAGAAAAGAGAAATACTTGAATCAAAGAAAAATGATGATGATCTTTTTGTTGAAGGACAGAAAGAACAAATAGAGATGGAGATTAAAAATATTAAGAGAGTTGCAAAAGAAATATTTGAAAAAAGACAAAAGAAAATTATTGATTTAGCTTTAAATATATCTAAAACAGGAACAAACCTTATTGATAAAAAATTACTTTTACATGAAGAAAAAAAGTTTTTAGATGACATTACTCATGTGTTTACAAAATATACAAATAATATTTTACATAATATATTAAATGAAAAAGAACCGGAAAGAGTTGTTAAGGTTGAGGTTGAATTTTTGCAAGATGTACCTGCTTTTATAGGAAGAGAAGGACAAATATTAGGTCCTTTTAAGAAAACAGATAAAGAATATTTAGATGAAAAAATAGTTAATATTCTTGAAAAAATGGAAAAGATAAGGAGAGTACAATAATAAAATGAAAAACATAATTTTTTTAGAAAAAATAGAAAAATATTACAACTTATCATCTGAAGCATTAACTATGGCTAAAAATAATATCAACAAATTAAAGAAAAAAGGTGCAGAAGAAATAATAGATATGGTTGAACGTTATCTGTCTGATGCTGTACATTTTAAGGAAAAAGAAGATTTTGTTAATTCATTTGCAGCACTTAATTATGCTCATGGGTGGTTGGATGCAGGAGCTCGATTAAGATATTTTCTTGTTTCAGATAATAGATTATTTGTTGTTGATGGAGAAGAATAACTTCTAGACTTAAGGAAATTTTATAAAGTAATTAGATATAATATAAAAAATGATGCACAATAATAGAAGACACCAAAATAGACAAAATGTAGTAAAAGAAGAAAAAGTAGTCATATTAGATTATCTTCCAAATGGACATCATGAATTTGGTAGTAGATCAAAAGGACCTGTTGCACAAGCAATTGGAATAAATACTTTTGTATTACTTGAACTTGCTCCTAAAAAAGATATACAATTACAACCTTATGAAAATGTTTATATTGGAGAAGGAAAAAGAGAGAAAATACACCATATAATAAGTAAAATAAGTTATAATAAGTTGACAGAAACAGCAAAACAAGAATTACTTCATGTTGTTGAGGATATTGTAAAAGAAAATGAAAAACAATTTGTTGATTTTTTCAATAAAGCTCAGCCATTAAGCACTAGAATGCATCAATTAGAATTATTACCTGGATTGGGCAAGAAACACATGTGGGAAGTTATTGAACAGAGAAAAGAAAAACCTTTTGAGTCTTTTGAAGATATAAAAAATAGAATAAAACTTATGACAGATCCAGCACATTCTGTTATGAAAAGAATCATTGAAGAACTTAAAGGTAATGAAAAACATAATCTTTTTGTAAGGTTTGTTTACAAAGAACATAATTCTGAAGATAGAAGAAGATAATTTATTTTCATATTTTTTAACATTTATTTAACTATTCCATTATTAGTTTTCTTTAAATCTTTTTAAGTTTTTTAATTAATTTATTAGAATTTTTTTAATTATTTTTGGTTTTTAATTACCTTATTAAAAGTTTTTTTCAAATATTTTTAAGCTTTTTTTAATCTATTTTATTTCATTTCTAATTTTTTCTTGTATTTTTAGTTACAATCTATCTAATAGATATTCTTTTAACTCTTTTTTATCAGTAAATATTTTTTTTATTTTTTCTTTTTCTAATAATTCTTTAACATACTGAATAATATTTTTTTCAACAATATCTGATTTACTTATATAAACAACAAGTGGTTTTTTTAATTTTTTAATTTTTTTTAATAATTTTAATTGCTTTTCTTCATTATAATGAAAAGTAGGATCAATAACAAACACAATCTTGTCTGCAACTTTTTCCATAACTAATTCTGCTATTAGTTCAATATTGTTCATTTTATCTTTTCTTGCTAATGTTCCTGGAGTGTCTATTATTTGTATTTCTTTTATATTTCTTGACATATAACCCAAATTAAGTGTTTTTGTTGTGAATGCATATGAATCAATTTGAGGATTTGCAGAAGTTATTTTACTTAACAATGTTGATTTTCCAACATTAGGGAATCCTGTTAATGCAATTGTTTGCATATCTTTTAATAAAGGAAATGATCTTAACAATAATCTGTAATTTTCAAGATATTGAAAAGGTATTTTTAATTTATTTATAATTGAACTCATTCTTCCATAAAATTCTTTAACATATTGTTTTACTTTTGGAACCGACCTTGTTTTTAATATTTTTTTAATATAATCTTTACTGATTTTATCTATCTTACCTTTTGCACTTTTTACTTGATATATGTTTTGATCAAGTTCTTTTTTAGAAGTAAAAAGATCAATAAGTTCTGAGTAAAATTTATTAAAAATATTTAAATCATACACATATATAATTTTTAGATGTATATCATTTAATCTGTCATAAAGATTGTTTCGTATATCTTGAACTTTATTTTTATTTACTGTTTTTATATCTTCTACAGAAGGACGGTTAGATTTTGATTTATAGTGTTCTATATTCTTACGAATCTTTCCAAATGCTTTATCTAACAAATCTTTTGGTTTTGGAAGTGGTGGAAAGTACAAAAACCCTAATCCTTTCTTTGATTTTTTACCCATAGAGACAAATAAATGGTTTTGTTTAAAAAATGTTCTTTATTTTTTAATGGGTTTTGGTGGATGTATTTCTGTAATTTTATAATAGAAAACAGTCATAACTCCATCTCTTTCAAATTCTTCATCTTTTTTAACATAATCTAGTGCTTTTTCTAATGTAGGGAATCCACAATTTTGTATGTGTTCTAATTCCATGTACTTTGGTCTTGCACTAACTATTTCAACAATCTCAGCTAATCCAATTATATCTTTATTTCCATCCAGTAAAGGAACATGCCCGTGGTAGTTTGTTCTTTGTCCACCTTTTAGAGAAGCTGCTAATTCACCAACGTCTGGTATTTTTTGATTGTAAGGTTCTTTATTATAAATTCTAACAGCAAAATTAACCTCTATCTGATAATCTCCTCCTTTTCCTAACCATTCATATGGTGCTTTAAATGTTGATGACATAATTCTTATTTAATGTATTTATTATTTAAATTTATCTTTGATTTAATTACTATTTTCAAGAAAAACTTATATACTCTTTATTTTAATTATATTAATATGTTAGATATAAATTTATTTAGAGAAAATCCTGAAATTATAAAAGAAAACTTGAAAAAGAAGTTTCAAGATGATAAAATAAAAATAGTTGACGAAATAATAAAACTAGATGAACAAGTTAGAAAGCTTATTTATGAAGCAGAAAATCTCAGAAAAGAAAGAAACACACTTTCGAAATCAATTGCAGATGCAAAAAAGAAAGGAGAAGATGCTTCAGAATTTCTTAAAAAAGCAAAAGAACTTCCTAATAAAATTAAAGAGATAGAAGATGAGGAAGAAGAGCTTAAAGAAAAGATGAATAAATTATTAGTTACAATTCCAAATATTATACATAAATCTGTACCTATTGGAAAGGATGATTCTGAAAATGTTGAAATAGAAAAGATTGGAAAACCTAAGAAATTTGATTTTGACATAAAAAGCCATGTTGAATTAGCAGAAGAATTGGGTGTTGTGGATTTTGAATCATCAGCAGAAACAAGTGGAAATGGATTTTATTATTTGAAAGGAGATCTTGCTTTGTTAAACATGGCTTTGATAAATTTTGCTCGAGACCACATGGTGAAGATTGGATACACTTATATGGAGACTCCTTTGATGATAAGAAGAAAGGTTGTTGATGGTGTTATGACATTTGAAGAAATGGACAATATGATATATAAGATTGAGGATGAAGATCTTTATTTAATTGGGACGAGTGAACATTCCCTGATTGGAAAGTTTATGAATAAACCAATAGATGAGAAAAAATTACCTTTGAAACTTACCTCATACAGTATGTGTTTTAGAAAAGAAGTCGGAAGTCATGGAATAGATGAAAGAGGACTATTTAGAACACATCAATTTAACAAACAAGAAATGGTTGTAATTTGTCATCCTAATGATTCATACAAATTCTATGATGAGATGTTAAACATTACAAAAGATATTTTTAGAAAGTTAGAGCTTCCAATTCGAGTGCTGGAAAGTTGTTCAGGAGATCTTGCAGGATTAAAAGCAAAAGCAACAGATGTAGAAGTCTGGTCTCCAAGAAGAAATGAATATGTTGAGGTTGCATCTGTTTCTAATACAACTGATGCACAAGCAAGAAGACTTAATATTAAAGTTAAAGGAAAAGATGGAAGATATTATCCACATATTTTGAATAACACTGCAATTGCTACATCTCGAGCATTAGTAGGTATTCTTGAGAATAATCAAAATGAAGATGGAAGTGTAGATATTCCTGATGTGCTGGTGCAGTATATGTATGGTAAGAATAAGATAGAGAAACAATAATTCTTACTTCAATTCTTTCTTTTTCTTTTTAGAAATAAAATTATTTTTAGAAATAACTGATTTACCAATACGTTTTTCTACACTTTCTCTTGCTTCTTTTGCAGCTTCTCCACCTTCTTTAGCAGAATCCTGACATTGAGTAAAACCTCGAGAATCTTTTTCTTTTGTAATGTCTGTTGTTGCTTTTTCTCCAACCATTGTAAAAATAAGTTCCCAATCAGTCATATGGTCTCTTAGATTTTGATTTTTTAATTGTTTGAATTCTTTATACTCTCCAACTGTTTTCCCAAAAGTTGCTTTACTTATTTCATTAGTTAATATTGCAAATTCTTTATTTGTTTTAACATTTCTATCTTTCCATTCATCTGTTAATTCTTGACGAATTGCAATTCCCCTCAACCGTTTATCTATCCATCCCTTTGGATATCCTTTTAATTCATAATATTCTTTTATTCTATTTTGTCCTAGTTCGGGGTTTTCAATTTCCTGTACTCTTTCATAACCTACTTTTGCTAACCATTGTTTGAATGGTTCTGCTTTTTTAGAAGGAATTGATTGAATAAGTCTAAATGCTCCTTTTACTGAGACACAGTTTAGATTTTGATTACCTCCTGAAGTTTTAATTGAAAGGGGGGTGGCAATTTGCCCCCACCCTTCTGAAAATGATTTATCTCTTCTTCTCATATCTTTTAAATATCCTGAAGGGTTTTTGCTATCTGTCAGAACTGCTATGATATCAACTGCTACAAACCACCACTCATCATTAAACCAAGTTCTTCTAATTTTTTTGTCTTGAAAGACGATTAATCTGTTTTTATCCATTTTAGTATTGTTATTTTAATAATATATAAATGCCACGTAAGGACTTGTCCAGTGGGTCTTGTGGAAAAATTTCCGATTTAAATAGTATTTACAATTTATAAATTCCTTTTAAAATAACAACCACGCAATAGTAACAGCAGAAAGATTTATAAATAACATATTATAATATATTATATAATGAAACTTCTAGCATTTAGCGATATACATGGAGACAAGAAAGCTGCGAAAAAACTAGCTCAGAAAGCTAGAAAAGAAGCAGTTGATTTAGTTGTTATTGCTGGAGATATATCTCATTTTGATACAAATTTCAATAGACTTTTAGGTGTTTTCAAAGACTATGGTGTGGAGGTTGCAATGGTTCCTGGAAATCATGAATCTATGGCTACTGTTAATTTTCTAACAGAAAAATATGGGTTCAAAAATCTTCATTATAAATATATTTTTCAGAATGATGTTGCAATTATTGGAAGTGGAGGAGCAGAGATTGGGCCAAATCCAATTCAAGACGAAGATATTTTTTATAATATTAATTTACACCATAAAAAATTAAAAGGCAAGAAGATAAACAAAAAAATATTTGTAACTCATGTTCATCCAGCATATAGTATTATGGAAAAAATATCTTTTAAGGGATCTCCATCATTAACAAAAGCAATAAAGGAATTTTCACCAGATTTAGTAATTTCTGGACATGTTCATGAAGCAGAAGGATTAGAAGATATGATAGGCTCTACAAAAGTTATTACTGTTGGAAAACACGGTAAAATTATTGAACTTGAAGATGAAAAAGCCTAAAACACATGAAGAAAAAATATCAACAGGAACAAAACTATTTGATAATTTTTTGGATGGTGGATTGGAGAAAAATATTATTACAACAGTTTATGGGCCTTCTGCAAGTGGAAAAACAAATTTTTGTATGTTTCCTTTAATAAAAACAACAGGGAGTGGCAAAAAAGTTATTTTTGTTGATACAGAAGGAGGATTTTCTGTTGAAAGATTAAAGCAGATAACTAAACATCATAAAGAAGTTATGAAAAGAACAATTTTTTTTCATCCAACTAGTTTTGCAGAACAAAAAAAAGCTTTTGAAAATATTAAAATAATTCTTAAAGATGAGATGAAAAAGAAATTAGGTTTAATAATAATTGATTCAATATCTTTTCTTTATCGTCTAGAATTAGGAAAAAGCAGAGACATTTACAATGTTAATGTAGCACTTGGTGAACAGCTGAGTATGTTGTTAGAAGTTACTAGAAAACTTAATATTCCTGTTTTAATAACTAATCAAGTTTATGCTGATTTTGAAAACAAAAATTGTGTTAAAATGGTTGGCGGGGATATTTTGAAAAATGGAAGTAAATCTTTGATTGAGCTGAAGAAAGGAGTTCTTGGAAATAGAATGGCTGTTTTGAGAAAACATCGTTCTCTTCCAGAAAAAAATATTAAATTTAAGATTATTGAAAAAGGATTTGAAGAAAATTAGAATTTAATGATTAAATAATATTTTCATTAACTAATTCTGCAAATTTCTCAAAACTTCTATCATACGTTGCTTCTATGTCGTCTGGAAAACAACATGCAGGTAGCTGTCTCATTTTCAAATGATATTTTAAACATTCACAACAGATACCTTTTCTACCACAATCGCGATAAGTACAATTACAATTTTCTTTATTTGATTCTTTTTTACATTCCACTTTTTCTTTCACCTTTAACAGATTGCATCCAATCCATCAAAGCATGTTTCTCGTCTTTATTTACTTCTCCTTGTGCATCAATGTTAAGTATTATAACATGTTGTCCAGATAATAAGGTTATTGTGTAATTGATTTTTTTATTTTCAGTATTTACAACAACCCATCCTTTATTTATTGTATTTTTTGGATATTTTTCTTTAAAATATTTTTTTATTTTATCAAGAACATCTGAAATAAGAGAATCATTTTCTGCAATAAATTTAGGGATATGGTCTTTATCTCCTAAAATATCATCAACAGTTTTTATAATTTCATTTCCTATAAAAAATGTAACTACTTTTTCTAATTTTGGACAATAATAACCTAATTTCCAATTGCTTGAAATCTCCAAATTATTGTTTAATTCATTAAATAAATTTACAAGATAACAATCATTCTCTTTTGTCCATTCCTTAAATTCATTAGAGTCTTCTAAAAATTTTATAATGTCATTTATTTTTTCCATCTATATATTAATGAAAGAAAATTTTATAAACATTATTGATATGAAGAATATTATGGGAATCTTAAAAAAAATATTAATTATATTTGTTATTACTATTGCAATAGTTGGGGCTTTGGGATATTTTACTTTATTTCATGACAATAGTTCTACAACATTGACAATAAAATCAGGAAAAGCAAGAATCAATAGTTTAGAAAAAGAAAATGGAGAATACAAAATAAATAATGGAGATATTATTGAAACTTTTGAAAATACTCAAGCTCAAATAATCACTTCAGATAATAATATTATTTTTTTAGAATCTAATACAGAAATTACATTTAAAGATAATAGTGAAGCAACAAATATAAAAGTAAATAAAGGAGAAATATGGAACAAAGTTGTTTCTTTATTTGGAAAAAAATATGAAGTTGAAGGTAATTATGTTGTTGCAACAGTTAGAGGAACAGCATTTGGATTTAATGCTAATGGTGGTGATGAAATTTTTGTAGGAGAAGGTGAAGTTGATGCTAATGGAGAAAAAGTTGCTGAGGGCGAGCAATTTAATGCAGATAGTAAAGGGAGTAAGAAATCTCCTATGAGTGAGAAAAATAAAGAAAAAGTTAAAAAATACCTTACTGAACAATTTAAATCATATAATCAAATAATAAACAAAAGACTTACAAGAAATACAATTATGAAAGCACTTGTTGATTCAAATGTTGATGAATCCCAAAGAAAACAAAGTGTAAAAGATTTTTTAGTTGGGGATCTTGATGAATCTAAACTTAAGAAATATAACTATTTGCTTTCAAGTAAAGATGAAAAATTAATTGATGAAATAAAATCAGATAGAGAAAGAGCATTAAAATATTATTCAAAAGAGGAATTAAAAGATATAATCTAATCTGATAAAATATTTTTTTATATTTATATAATTTCTTTAAAAGGACACATTATGACAGAACAAAAAAATAATCAACAAAATCCAGAACAACAGTGTATTTTTTGTCAGATAGTTAATAAGAAAATCCCTTCAAAAATACTATATGAAGATGATATTTGTATGGCTTTTATGGATATAAAACCTGCATCTAAAGGACATGTTATTCTTATACCTAAAAAACATTCTGTTGTTGTAGATCACCTTTCTGATAAAGAGTTTAGAAATATGTTTATTGTTGCAAAAAAAATATCTAATTCAATGCTAAAAGGGTTAAATTGTAAGGGAACAACTTTATTTTTAGCAAATGGTGCAATTGCAGGACAGAAAGCACCACATACAATATTACACATAATTCCTCGTTATGATAAGGATGGGTTGGGTGTTATGAATTTAACTTACCAAGATCTTCCAGAAGAACAATGGAAAACAATAAAAGACCTTATTGAATCAAAAGTTTTAGGAGATGGAACAAAACAGAAAAAATTAGAAGGTCCTAAAAAAGAAGATAAAGAAGATTCTGAAGAAGATAAAAAACAAACAAATAAAACAAAACAAATAAAACAAACAAAAGAAAAAAAGAAACAAGAAAAACAAGTAAAACATTCTACAAAAAATAAAAATCAATCAAAAAATAAAAAAATAAATTCTTTGGAAAATATAGCTGAAGAAGATAACAATGAAAGAGAAGACAATGATTCAGAAGATAACAAAGTAAATAATAACAAAATTGAAGATAATACAAATCAAGAAAATGAAGATGAGGGCGATAATACAACAAACCCAAAAGAAAATATTGATTTGGATGATATTGCTAATTTATTTAAATAAAATGATCATGGGAGATAAAATATGAAATGTGTTTTTTGTAAACCAAAAAAAGATGAAGTGATAGTACATAATAAAGATTGCCTTGTTTTAGTACCTAGAAAGGCATTTTTACCTGGACACATAGTAATTTCTCCTATAAAACATTTTCATATATTGGAAAGAATAGACAATAATGTGTTGGAAGAATGTGCAGATCAAACATTGAAAATTTTTAAAAAATTACATTCTTTGGGTGTTCCTGGAACAAATTTACTTATTCAAAATGGTATTCCTGCAGGACAGACAATTGCACATTTTTCTATAAATATTCTTATGCGTTCTCAAGATGATGGATTAAATATGGATTGGCAACCAAAAGATATACCTCCTGATGAAATAGAAGTTTCTTACCAATTAATAAAACAAGAACTTGAGAATATAAAAGATGATGAACCTTTGCCAGATGTTGAAGAGGAAAAGACTGAAAGTAAGGTGCTGAAAGATCAACTTAGAAGAATTCCTTGATTTTATCTATTTAATTTAATTATTTTTATTATACTTAGAAAAATACTATTCTACCAATTATAATAATATAAACAATAAATGCAATAAAAAATGCAGGTGCAAGAGCGATACCTTCTTTTATTGTTGTTTTTAAATTATATTTCTTTTTTCTTTTGACGACTTTTTTTATTTTATCTATGTCTTTTTGATCTATTCCATCATATTTTGGAGTGTAGTATGTTTTTCTTCCAATTTTTATTTTATTTATTACCCAATCTCCTTCTCTAAGATCTAATAATCTTATTTTTTTAAAGAAAATATCTTTTATTTGTGTTATTTCATATACAAATATTGCAACTGAACTTATCATGATTAATGATGCAAAAACAAATACTATATTGTTTTTTAATACAAAAGACATTATCAAAAAAATAAGAGCTGTTAATATTAATATAATAAAATATGTTTTTTTTGTTTTTTTTATAGAATAATATAACAAAACACTAAACCCATATGCTCCAGAAGCTAATATTAATAATATTACAAAAATAAATGAAGAAGGAAAACTAAATATTTTTTCCCATATCCCTAGTCCTGTAAAACATCCTATTGCTCCAAGAAGCTTAACATCTCCTCCGCCCCATTGAGATAATCTGTAAAGAAAATATCCTGCTCCAAAAAGTACTAATCCACCTAAAACCCCTTCAATAAAAAGCATACACCCAAATTCTAGAGAAAATATTGCTCTTAATAATAATGCAGAAAACGCTATTATTATATTAACTGTATCAGGTATTTCTTTTTTCTTCATATCCACATACACAGCAATACCAATTAATATCAATATAACTATGCTTGTGAAAAAATAAAAAGTATCATAATTAATCATTTTATATTTTATTTTGTTTTTTATTATACAATTAAATAAATAATAACATTGAAATAACTTTTCCAATCCATGAAGATAAAAATTCCCACACCCATGCAAATGGTCTTTTAGGTATTTCTTGTTTATCAGATAAAGGCACTTCTGGTCCTTCTATTGGAGGAGAGGTTTCTTGTGCAATCTCTCCAAATTTTTTTGCTTTACTTGGATCCAAATGAACAAATTCTGATCTTTTCAGTTCAATATAATTATCTTGTGCTCTTTTTAATTCAAAAAATATGTCATAATAACCATCTTCATCTATATCTATAAAACTTCTTTTTCCTGGATTTATTTTCCAGTACCCTACAATACCCCTATTAAATTTATCTATTATTTTAATTGTAATCTTTTCCTTAATCTCAACTACACTTATCAAGTAAACTTTTTCGGGCATATCTATCTGTATGATATTTGAAAAATAAAAATTAATATTTTCGATATAATCTCCTATTCCAATAAGATAAAATATACTTCCTGATTTTGAAGTTGAACTTATCGTTTCTGTTGGTGTTGGAAATGCACCTAAAGTTGTTGTATTTGTATCAGTTGTTGTTTCATTAGTTATTTTTATATTTACTTTGTTTGTTTCTGCATAACTTCCATTAAAAAAAGCAAAGAACTCCCAAGTTGTTTCTGGTGTTCCATTTACTTTAACTTCCCAAGTTATATCACATGATTCTCCACCAGGAAGATTTTCTAAACATGAAATATCTGTTCCATTTACAGGATTTTGGGAAGTAGTATAAAAAGGACTTCCACTATTCATAGGAATAACACCTGGGTCACCAACAACAAAGTCAAGACTTTTTGTATCTGTATTTGATTCATTATCTAAAGCAACTGCAGTGCATGTATGGGTTCCTGAAACTGTTGTATTATATGGTTTATACCATATATCTCCATTTTGATTTCCATTTCCAAGAACCACTTCTGTTGAATCAGGTAATGTAATAGTGAAGTTGACTCCTGCAATATTATTTTCAGATGTCACATTCACAGAACAATTCATTGTTTCGTCTTTACCTATTCTTGAAGGAGAAGTGGTTATTGAATTTATGGTTACATCAGAAGATGAACTACACGAATTGTTAAAAATAAGAATCGAACCATTTGTATAAGAATGAGCTATAGTTGCAACATAAAGATAATCTTCATTACAATAAATATCTTGAATGTTATTTTCTGTAAAATTTATTTGATCTATAATAGACCAATCACTTTTATTAACCTGAGCAATAAAACCAGCTCCGCTCCAAGAAGTATCAAAACCTCCAAAATACATAAATTCATTATCACCTTCATTTACAGTAAAACCAGTATAACTTAAAGTAGTATCATTATAATCATGAACAACTGAATAATCAGTTTTATTCCAAACTCTCAAGAAAACTTCACACCAATTATTACAAAGTTGTCCAACACCATAAATATAATTATCATCTACATCAACATCCATTAAATTAGCTGAGCTAAATGTGCTGAGTGTGATTGCACTTTGACCCCAATTACTCTTATTGAAAATGTATAAATTACCACTACTATGGCCTGAAGCATAAAGATAATTTTCATCATTAGCAAGGTTTCTTATTTTTCCAGAAGCAACTGTAAGATTAAAATCATTATTGAAATTATTGCTTTTATTTAAAACAACTATTGTTGTTTGAGTTCCAAAATAAACATAATTTTCATCAGAATATGCTGCTTGAACATTATTACTTGAATTACTTGCACTAAATATATGTTTAAAGGGTGTTGAAAAATCAGTTCTATTCCAAACAGACATAGTTCCATCTCTCCCACCAGAATATAGATATTTTGAATCACCATATACTGTCATCATACCCCCAGTCCATTGACCATTTGATTCTTTTCCAAATTTATTAAAAAAAGAAAGATCAGTTTTATTAAAAGCAAATACATAATTTTCTGCATCATACCAATTGGAATCATCTGAAGTAGCAAATATAAAATTATCATCTGCATAAACTGAATGAGCATAAGCAGGAACAGAAATATTCTTATCGGGAAGAAATTCTAAAGGATCTAATGTTGCAATAATATCTGTGCAATTAAATCTTGAAGGAGAATTACAAGTAACTCTTGCTGTAATATTAAAAGCACCTCCATTTTTGACATTTGTTGTGCCTTGATGAGAGGTTATTGTAGCAAGACCAATATCTCCTTTTATTATAAACTGGCCAGATTGATATGAAGAACAACCATATTCATTACATATTTTTGCATACCAATAAAATGGATTAGCAGAAGAACTACTAACAGTGTGGGAGTTTGTCGTAATTTCTTGATTACTCTCGTAGTCTGAATAAGCTAAACATCCTGTTCTAGAATTAAAATTACAATTGGTGAATGAAGTTGAATCAGAGATTAATAAAGTTAAATTGTTGTTGCAATTATCAGAACTCCAATTAGCAGTCCAAGTAATATTATCTCCAAATCTTGCAGGAAAGTTTCCATTTGTTTGAATGTTTGTCATAGAAGGAGAACCTCCAACAATACTAACTTTATTTGATTCTTTGTAATCCGAATAATTTTCTCCATCAAAAGCTTTTACATTAATATGCCATGTTTCTTCTTCACATGTTTCAGAATAATTTATTTCATCTAAAAATGTCATAGAAGAAGGAGTTTGGTTTTTTACTTTAAAACCCCCTAATTTTAATAAAAGTGCTTTATCAATACTTAACGAAGTATTTTCCCAGGCTCCAGTAATAATTGTTTCATCTTTATTGTTTATATCTATGTCATTAGCCCCATCATAATCAGTTACATTAAGTATATTTGAATAAAACACCGTAGAATTAGGATATATTTTATAATAATAAATTTTATTTGAATCTGAACCAGCACTAGTATTCTGATTATTTCCTATTACAAAAATATTGCCATCTTCATTTATTTTTAAAGATTCTATACCCACCAATGAATAAGATGGCCCAAATGTATTACCCCAAATAAGAGATATATTCCAAAGTTCATCTCCCGAAGAATTAAACTTAACAATACCTCCATCTGTAGTACCTGAACCACCACCAAAAAAGAAAGAACTACGAGCACAATAAATATTATTTTCATTATCTATGTCTAGTTTATTTGGAACATAAGTATCATCCCCCCATATTCTTGACCATATCAGATTTCCTGTAGAATTAAATTTTAAAATTTTGATACCTAAACTAGTTTTATTTCTTGCAATTACTACGATGTCATCATCATTATCTATTTTTATATCTTCTAGGCTATACGAATCTATTGAAACATTCCAAATTCCATTTCCATTAGAATCTAATTTGATAACTCTATTTGAAGTTCCAGAACTCGAAGCAATGAAAATATTTCCTTGTGAATCCAAATCAATCCCTCTTCCTGAACTTGAAAAAGAAAAAGTTCTATTCCATTGTTTTGTACCATTAGGATAAAATTTTCCCAACCATACATGATATGCACTCAAATTAATACTTCCTGTAGCATAAATATTGTCATTTTTATCAATAACAATATCTTCTATCCGATCTCTTCCATTTGCAGGACCATCTTCAATATAACTCCAAAGTAAATTTCCTTCATCATTATATTTAATTAAATATAAATCTTCATTTACTGTTTTATAATTGCCTCCAATAATAACATTATCATCACTATCATGAGCTATTGCATTTCCATTTGAAATAAGTGGACTTACATTTCTAAAAATATTATATTTTTTTACATCATCCTTATACCAGAATCCTGAATAACTAACATTATCTCCATCACTATCTGTTGCTAATGCCCATGCTAATAAATTTTCATTAATCAAATTATTTCCAGAACTAGTATTAACAATTGCTTGAGATATAGAGGGCAAAGCTCCTGCAATTGATGCGCCTGTTAAATCTTTTCCTTGTATCAAGAAAAACGCAGTTATAGAAAATCCAATGAATAATAATATGAAAACAGTTGCAGCTGCTTGTGATAAATACTTATCCTCTTTTTTAGCCATAAAACTATTAATATTAAATTATTTATAAATATTACTGAAACATTATGGTTTCAGTTGTATTTATGCTTGAAAACACTTAAAAATTGTTTTACAATTTTTGGTGTGCCAAAAACTTAGTTTTTGTGTATTTTTTATTTTCATGGTATAAATATTTCTAACAAAAATAAAAGAAATAAATATTATTCTTCCTTTTTCTTAAGTTTATAATTCTCTCCATCAAGTTCAATAAATCCCTTATCAATCATTTCATCTAATGTGTCTTCAAGTGCATCAAGTTTAATACCTGTTATTTTGCTTAAGACTTCAGAAGAAAGATTATTTCTGCTTAATAAGAAAGTTACAAAATTAATCAATATTGCCTTTGCATTGTTATTGAGGATTTTTATCTTCATAGATGCATTTTTAATTTTTGCATCATTCTCATGCATCTTAGCTTGGAAATCATTAATATAGTCGCTAAATTCTTTTGAATTTATCTGAAATCTATCTGGTTCAATTATTTCTAAATTACTTGGTTGGTATTCAAATGCAAGATAACTTAATGTATTCATGTCTTTACAAAGTAGTTCACATTCTGCAAATGCAATAAAGATTTCTTGATCTTTTACTTTCTCTGGTTTTGATAATTTAGCTTTCAATAAATAAATATCTTCTTCATCTGTTTTTATCTTTTCAATCATTTTTTTAAGAACTTCATCTATAAAAGATTCCTCATTACCACCAACTTCGATAATAGTTCTTAATCTAATTCCACCTTCTTTGATTGTTTGATCAATCTGTTTAGGATCTGTTATTTCTGCCATTTTATATTTATTTATTATTAGGGTGTTTTAAAGTTTTTCTCTTATATTATATAAATGATAGAAAAAGATTATAATTTCAAACTAACAACTTTACTCTTTTCTTCGCCTGTAACACTAACTCCAAAGATTGTGTCTGATAAAGATAAAACAGCATCATTGTGTGTTACAACTAAGTATTGTGCTCTGTCAGAATATTCTTTTATCATCTTAGCAAGTATTTCTGAGTTTCTTTTATCAAGAGCTGCATCAACTTCATCCAAAATATAGAAAGGATGTGGTTCGTGTTCTTGAATAGAGAATATGAATGCAAGTGCTGTAAGGGATTTTTCTCCTCCAGAAAGAGATTTAATATCAACATATCCATTTTTCTTTTTAACTTTTATCTCAACTCCACCTTCAAATGGATTTTTCTCATTTTCTACTTTTATAATTGCTTTTCTTTCTTTCTTATTATTTAACAAACTGAAAAATTTTCCAAATTGTTCATTAAGTTCATTAAACTTAACAAAGAATTTTTCCTTTTTCCTTTCTTCTAGTTCTGCCATTAATTTTTCAACATCAATTTTTTCTTTTTCAAGAACTTTTTTCTTATCAAGAAATAGATTATACTCATTTTCTACTTGTTCATATATTTCAAGTGCTTTTAGATTAACTGCATCCATATTAGAAAGAACTGCTTCAAATTTATTTACATCTCTTTTCAGCTCATCTACATTCTTGTTTTTCATTATTTTATGTTCTTTATATTGTTCAAATTCACTTTCAAGACCATTTAAACGAGCTTTAATCTCAGCTCTTTTTAATGAATATTTGTTTCCTTCTATCTCTATTTTTCTATTTTTTTCTTTAATATCATTTATTAAATTATTTCTTGCTTTTATTTCATCTTGTAATTTATTTCTTTTTTCAAATAATCCTTTATATTGAGAATGGAATTTTTTACTTGCTTTTTCTTTGTTTTCAAGATTATTTTCAAGACCTTTTAATCTAGAATGTATTTCTTTAAGTTCTTTTTTGAAAAGTTCATAATCTTTTTCTTGAGATTTGATAATTTTTTCAATTTTATTCATTTCAGGTTTATGTATTGTAGATATTTGCATATCTATGTTTTCTTTATCTTTCTTAAGTGCAATCAATCTTCTAGATATATTCTCTCTTGCTTCTCTTAAAGAAGTTATTTCAGCAATAAGTCTTGGATTTCTAAGTTCACTTACTTCATCTCTTAATTGATTTTTCTTAGTTTTAAGATTGGCAATATTCATATTTATCTTTCTTAATTCATCTCTTGTCTTTTCAATCTTATTCTCTACAAAAGTTGCCTGTTTTTGAAGGTCCTGTTTTTTGGACATAGAAAGTTCAAGCTCTCCTTTGTCAAGATGAAGTGATTTTTCTTTTTTGATAATCTCTCCTTCTAATTCATGTTTATTTATTCTTAAATCATTTATCTTTTTTTCATTATCTTCTCTATCTCTTATTAGTTTTGAAAGCTGAGATGTTATATTTGCAATATCTGATTCAATTTGTGATAATTCTTTTGAATAATCTTCTTTAAGGAGTCTTACTTTTCTGTTTCTGTGTATGTGTCCTCCTCTCATAGCACCACTTGTATCCATAAGATCGCCAGTAAGTGTTATCATTCTATGCCTACCTATACCTACATTTCTTGCTGTATCAACATCATCTACAACAAGTGTATTTCCAAAAACATTTGAAAATGCATTCTTGTATCTATGATTAAAATTAATAAGGTCAATTGCCTTTCCATGTACTCCTTCTTTTTTACATGTGTTTCTAATAGAGGTATCTTCTCTTGCACCTTTTACTTTATTCAAAGGAAGAAATGTAACAACACCTAATTTATTTTTTTTAAGATATTTTATAAGTTCAGAAGCAACTCTGTCATTTTCAACAACAACACTTTTTATTTTTGCTCCAGCACATGTTTCCAATGCTAAAGAATATCTTTCTTTTGTTTTTCCTAGTTGAAATATTGTTCCATGAATATCTTTATTGCTTTTTTTAAGTTCAAGTATTCTTTTTAATGCCATATCTTTAGAAAACATTTCCATTGCAGCACTGCTCTTAGCATCTATTATGTTTCTATCTTTTTCTTTTTCATTAAGCTCATCTCTTAAACTTTTTATTTTTCTACTAAAATCTCCATCATTATCAAGAACTCTATTTAGCTCTTCTGTAGTTGCTTTTAATCTTTTTTGCATACTACTTATCTCATCTAATTGTGCAGAATGCTGTTTTTTTATTTCATTAACTTTATTTATAGCTTCTTTTAATGAATTTATATTGAAATCAATTTTATCTTTTTCTCTGAAAAGTTCTTGTTGTTCATTTCTTAATTTATGGATGTTATCATTTTGGTTTTCAATTTCTTCATCAATATTTTTTAATTCTTCATCAATATTTCCTGCATCAGCAATCTTGTTTTTTTTATTGAATTTTTCAATTTTTTCAGTTATTTGTTTTTCTGATTGTGTTTTTTCATTTATTTCATTTTCAAATTCAATTTTTGCTTCATCAAGTTGTTTTATTTTTTCTTTTATACCTTCAAAATCTTTTAACAATTGTTCTTTTCTCTGTTCAATTTTAGAAATTTCATCTTTTACAGTATTTAATCTGGAATTTGAATTTGCAATATCAACCCTTAAATCTGATATTTGTTGATTAAGTTCTATTTGTTCTTTTTCACCTTTTTCTTCTATTTCTTTATTCAACAAAGACACTCTTTCTTCTTTTTCTTCAATATCCTTTTCATATTTCCCTACTTTTGTTTTGTTTTTTTCACCTTTTTCTTCTAAGTCAGAAATATTTTTCTCAAGTTTTTCATTTGTTGATCTTGCTTCTTTTATGAGTTTGTCAAGATATGTTGCCTTATAACTACCTATTTTATCTTTTATCTCTTTATATCTTAATGCATAATCTCTATCACTTTTAAGTTCTTTAAGATGTTGTTTTCTTTCTCCTATAACAATATCTGCTTCTTTTAGTTTATCATGGACTTTATTTAGTTCATTTGTAGCTTTTCTTTTCTTTTCTTCATACACTCCAATATCAGAAAGCCCTTCAACTAATAATCTTCTTTCTGTTGTTGACATTTCTGTAAATTTAGCAACATCTCCTTGAGATACAATATTAAATCCATCAGGATTTATTTTTGCCATATCAAGAAGTTCAAGAATCTGTGTACGAGTGGAGGTTTTTCCATTTATTTTGTATTTACTCTGTCCTTTTCTATTTAATATTCTACCTATTATAATTTCATCTCCTTCAACTGGAAAAATCTTACTAGTATTATCAAAATGAATATTAACTTCAGCTTTTGATGCTGGTTTTCCTTTTTTACCTCCATCAAATATAAGGTGGGAGGTTTTTTCAGCCCTAAGACTTTTTGAACCTAATTTTCCAAGAACAAAACAAATTGCATCAGGAACATTACTTTTACCACTCCCATTAGGACCTACAACACAATTAAATCTTTCATTTAGAACAACTTCTGTTTTGTCTGCAAAACTTTTAAATCCTCTCATAGAAAGCTTATTTATTTTTGTTCCTGCCATTGTCTTTTAATATAGTATATTATTTATAAATATTACTAATTATTTGATAGTAATATTTATTGCTAAAAAGTTGTTATTGTATTGTTTTTAAATTATATTTTTTAGGAAATAAAATTAACATATTCCAAGAATATTATACATAATACTTTCACCATACATTAATCTTTCTTTTTCATCATCTGAATGTATTTTAATACAATTTGCTTGTTGTACAAAAGAATTATTTCCTTTTTCAAACACAACAAAAGGAATATCTGTTGTTGCATTATCACAAGTTAATATTGGAAATTCTAAAAGATTGCTATTTTTTGTAATGCCTGTACCTAAATAGAAATCTTCCATATTATCTATCCTAAATCTAATTAAGCTTATTGCTTCTGATTTAATATCTGGATTAAACACTAAAACACCCATTGGTTTTTCTTTAAACATAGATGTTTTTTTACAATAGTCTTCTAATTCTGTAGGAAAAAAGTAAAATGCATATTCCTCTCCATCAACTTCTGTAATCCATTTATTATCTATTGTCATAAATTCAAATCTATTATATTTCTCAACTTTTGTATTTGAAACATTATCTCCAATAAACATCCCTATTGCACTACCTACCATTAAAAACACAACTATTAAAACTGAATATTTGCTTAATATCTTACCTATTCCTTTTTTTGCCATCTTTTTAATAATTATTTCATTTAATTTATATAATTTATGTTTTGGATTTATTTATTATTTTTTACTTTTGGCATATTATTTTTTCTTTTAAAATAAGTTATTATAAAGAAAAGACAGAACCCACTCATTGCAAAACTTCCAACAAGTATTGGTCCATAAAGTTTCATCACAATACCTATAAATGAAAAACAAACCATCATCAAGAAGTAAGGAATAAATGGAGCAAATTCATATATTGTTTCTTTATCAACAAATGGTTTTTCTAAAAACATCTTAAATATGAATATTGATAGTGTTGATAAAAAAATCCATCCAATAAAATTAACTGCAGGAACTCCTGCAGATATATTTGGAAAATAATTGCCTCCTCCTTTCCATACCCACCATCCCATCTTTACAGCAATAGGATCTAAAATAAGATCTATTGAAGTTGTTGCGAGGCCTGTAAGAAGAGCTATTGATAGTGAAAATGCAAATTTTTTTATCCAAGAAAAATGTTTTTTTATTCTTGCATTGACAATATTTGTTACAAGTATATAAGAAATATATACATATGTATCCCATACAAAAATAACAATTAATGGAATACCAAACAATTTTAACCCTAACATATCTGAATAAAAATAAGATCCAAAAATCCATCCATAATTAACTCCAATAAATTCTCCAAGATAAGTTATTCCCATAACAATTATTTTAAGAGATAATATGTTTCTTAATCCCATTACTGAATAACCATGAAAAAGAGAGAATACAAAATAACCCATAACTACAATCACAATAAAAGCTAAAGGTAAGGTCTTATTGCTTTTTTGATATAAAATAAATAGAAATATAGCTGAAACTACTGCAAGAACCAAAACAAAGAAAAAACTCTTTTTTTCTATATTACTATCTCCTCTTATCATTATCTATGCTAAAAAGTAAAAAGTTTAAATATGTTTCTTATATTTTATTAATTAATGGCAGTTATAAAACCAACATTAAAAGAAAATAAGAGGTATTTGCTTTATGAAGTTGAATCTGAGGATATTAATAATATTAATCATAAAAAGATATATAATCTCATAAAAGAGACATTTCAACATTATTTTGGATTTATAGAGCTTGAAAAAGCAGGACTTATGCCTGTTGCAAACATATCTCAAGGAAAATATGGTGTTTTAAGAATAGAAAGAAGTTATGCAGATAAGTTAAGAACATGTTTTGTTTTTATAAAAAAAACAGGTGATAAGAAAATATCAATAAAATCTTTGTTGCTTTCAGGTGTCCTAAATAAGATAAAAGAAAAAATAAAGGAGAAAAATGACTAATGTTAATCAAGTTTTAAGCAAAGTTTTGAAAAAGATAAAACCTTCAAAAGAAGAACAAGAACTTATAGATTCTCTTAAAGAAGGGTTAGAAAATTTAAGAATACCTGGTGCAAAAGTTTTTGTTGGTGGAAGCGTGGGTAAAGGCACATGGCTGAAAGATAATCACGATATAGATGTTTTTGTAAGATTTAATTACAGAAAATACAATAAAAAAAATATCTCAAAAGAACTTGAAAATTTTCTTAAAAAATATAGAATAAAATATGATAAATTATATGGAAGCAGATATTACTTTAGGGTTCAACTAAAAAATATATTTAAAAGAAAATTACCTAAAGATTATGTTTGTGAGTTTGTTCCAATAATTGAGATAAAAAAACCTTCTCAAGCACTTAATCTTACTGATATAAGTCCTTTTCATACTGAATGGGTAAATAAATTACCTAAAAAATTATTAGATGAAATAAGATTAGCTAAGCATTTCTTTAAAGCAAATAGATTGTATGGTGCAGAAAGCTATATTAGGGGTTTTAGTGGGTATGTATTGGAGATACTTGTTGCACAGTATAAAGGTTTTGTCAATCTATTGGAAGCATGTCAAAAATGGAAAAATAAAGATGTTATTGATATAAGTAAATATTATTCATCTGCTGAAAAAGCATATGAAAATCTTAATCCATCTAAAAGAACTTCTCCAATAATTGTGATAGATCCTGTTGATAAAAAAAGAAATGCTTCTGCAGCATTAGTTAAAGAAAAAGTAAAAAAATTACAGGACATTGCTAAAAGATTTTTAGAAAAACCTTCTGATAAATTTTTCAAAAAAACAAAAACTAGTTTTGATAAATTAAAAGGAAATATTTTGTGGATAGAAGCTAAAGTTCTTAATAAAAAAGAAGATGTTGCTGGAGCTAAGCTTGTTAAGTTTATTAGATTATTAAAAAAAGAATTTAAACTATTTGGTGTAAAAGAGAATGGTTGGCAATGGGATAAAAAAAATGCACAGATTTGGCTTATTTTAGATAAGAAAAAAATCTCTTCTGAATTTGAAATGGAAGGTCCTTTAAAAGATGATAAGGAAAATGTAAAAAGATTCTGTGAAAAACATGAAAACTATTGTATAAAAAAAGATAGATATTATACAACTAAAAAAAGACCTCATATAACAATAAAACAAGTTTATGATAATTTCATAGAAAACACAGATATAAAGCAATATATTAATTCTATAGAAAAAGTCGATGTAAAGACTGAGAAAAAATAATTTATTTTTTTAATTAATATTTAGATATTTAAAATTAAAATTTTAAAAAAAGAAAAAATAGTTCTTATAATAAGAACTTAAATACTACAACGATTGCTCCGATAACCAATATTGCGTTTACACCAATTAACAATCCTATTTTCAAATTTTCTGAATCAAATATACTTGATTCATCTTCAAATTCAGATTCATCTATAGGTGTTATATCACTTGTATCTTCAGTATCATCTTCACTTTCTGTTTCAGTGTCGTCTCCTGTAATAACTTCAACTTCTTCACTATCTTCTTCTGTTTCACATTTTTTAACTTCAAGTGTAAGATCTTTTCTGTCGGTTTCACTTCCATCTTCATCAAAAGTTCTGATTGTTATTGTGTAATCATCTTCTTCAACATCTGTTGCATCTATTGGCAATCTGAAAGTTCTCATATTGTCATCATCATCATAATCACTTGGCATATCTAGGTTTAATTTTTCCCAATCTATATTTAATTCATCACTATCAACTGAAATTGAAGCTTCGTCTTGGTCATTTGAACCTGTATTTGCTATCTGTATTATAAGATCTGTTTCTCTGTCACAGTCTACTGTTGTATCGTCAAGTTCTGCTTTTAATATTGTTATTGCATCTTCTTCTAATTCAACAGAAATACTAAACTCATAATCAAATTCATGTGTAATTCCACTGTCTTTTTCATCTGCTTCTGCATGAATAATAACTTTGTATGTTCCGTCTTCTATTTTTCTTGGAATATCTGCTTCAAACTTGACTCTTTCTTCGTCACCTGCGTCAAGATCACCAATATCTTCTTCAAATTCCATATCTCCACCATCATCAATACCTTCTATTGTAACTTCTAGATTGGTATATTCGAAATCAATATCGTCTGAACTTGAGAATTTGTTTTTTACTTCGAATTCCATTTCAATGTCTTCTCCGTAATCAACATCATCTGCAGTTTGTGTGTCTCCTTCATTATCTGGTTCTACATTATCTCCTGCAAATTTGAATTTTGTTATTTCAACTTCAAGATTGGTTTCAACTTGTACATATACATCTTTTGTAACAATTGTGTCTCCACCATTGTCATTTGAGTATTTTATATCTAATGTACCTATTTTTGTTTTTCCACTTGAGAAATCTTGTGCAATATCATATGTAAGGTCAAGATCAGTATATCCATTTGGACTTAATGTTGCAAGAGTCATTTCTGTTGAAACTTTTTGACCTTCAATTGTATAATTGCTATTTGAATTAACTGGAGTATATTTAACCCTTACACTTTCAGTATAATCTCCATTGTTTGTTATTCTGAATGCTTTAGTTGCAGTTGTTCCTCTATCTTGTGTTGAACTTCCTAACACAATTTCTGAAGGAATACTCAATGAATGTTGTCTTGCTTGAACATTTATACTTAATGGTATTTCAAGTTCTTCATCATTATCTCCATAAGTAACAACAATATTTCCTGTATATGTTCCGAATTTAGCTGTGTCTGATATTGGGTCTATGTTAAATGATAATTTCACATCATCAATATCTTCTGTCCAATCAATTGAAGATTCTCTATTTTCCCATTCAATATTACTTACATCCAGTTCTTCGCTTCCTTTTTCAAGATCATCTAATTCATATTTTATCCCACTTAAGTCTGAATTTCCATCATTATCAAGATCAAATTCGAAACTAACTGATGTCCCTTCTTTAGCTGATATTGAATCTATTGTTGATGCTGTTAATATTTCTTTTTTAGCTAAATTAAGTATAACAGAAATTTCTTCAAATTGACTTGTGTTATCTTTATTGTATATTTTAAAACTTCCAGTATATGTTCCTGTTTTGTAGTCATTATATGTGTCTAGATTATTTCCACTTATATCTAAATCATCTGATGAATCATTCATAACTTTTGATGGGCCGTCAATTGTTAATTCAACTTTGTCTGCTTCTCCATCTGATATATGTTCTAATTCTAATTCATCATATGTTAAATTTATGTCTGTATTTGTTGCACCTGTATTTGTTATGTTTAATTCTTTATCTATATTATCTGTTGTTTCAACACTTATTGTGAAACTTGTTTCATTAACTGTTATTCCAGGAATTCCAGGAATAGCTGCATTTACAACTCCTGCACACAAAACCATTGCTAAAACAGATAACATAAAAATTAATGTTTTTTTCATTTTTGGATAACCTCCGGTTTGTTATTATAATTTTTTGTTGTTTTTTACTTATCTTATCTTGTTAGTAGTAAAACGTAGTAACTATTTAATAGAAACAAATTTTATTTATAAAGTTTTCGGCGTATTTAACCTAAATGTATCTTTATAATATATTTACTATAATATATTATAGGGTATAATAATTAGTAATTAATGTATTTTGATTCGAAATATTTAAATACAGATGCTTTTCATCAATGTTGTATGGGAAGAATAAAGACTACATTTATTAAAAGTAAAACAAAAGAACTGATGAAAAAGCATGAAGACAAGTTTAATGAGAATTTTCAAGAAAATAAATCTCAGGTTTCAAAGTACACAACAGTCTCAAGCAAAAAAATCAGGAACATAATTGCAGGATATATTACTCGGTTAAAGAGAAAAAACACAAAATTTTACTGATTTTTTATCCTTTGTTTTAGTAATAAAGAAATATTTAGTAGAAAAGTAAGGAGGTCCTAAAATGGAAAATCAACAACAAAACCCAAAAGACGACAATATAATTTTTGTCGGAGCTAAAGCATTTATGAACTATGTAACTGCTGTTGTAATGCAGTTCACAACAAAAAACGTACCCGAAGTTATTGTAAAAGCAAGGGGAAAATACATTTCTAAAGCTGTTGATGTTTCAGAAGTTGCAAAACATAGATTTTTAGACAACACAGTTGAAACAGGAAATGTAAATATTGGTAGTGAGGAATTTGAAAATAAAGAAGGCAAAAAAGTAAGAGTAAGTATTATTGAAATTCCTTTAAAGAAAAAATAATTTTATTTTTATTTTATATTTGCACTGGTAGTCTAATGGTTAGGATAGAGGCCTTCCACACTTTTTAGTGAAGAAAGCCTTTGATCCGGGTTCAAATCCCGGCCAGTGCATTTAGTGGGTTTTTATAACTTGCTTAAAAATTTCCAAAATTTTTAGTAGAATTTTTTGGTGTATTATTAATTCAGTGGCAATTTGCAATATTATGCAACGGTAGTCTAATGGTTAGGATATAACCCTGCCACGGTTGTGATCCGGGTTCAAATCCCGGCCGTTGCATATTATCTTAATAGCAAGAAAGTAACTAAAATTAATTGGTGAGTTAAGCATTAACTCGCCCTAGGTCGTAAGGGCGTAGCTTTTACGTGGAAATCACAGCCGTTGCATATTTAATCTCTTTTCAAGATGACATATAAAAAAGATGTTTTGTTTATGAATATTTTAGATAAAGTTGAAATTTCTAATTGTAAATTCTGCCCCCCTCATTATCTTCCACATAAATTGCCTTTTGGAAAGAAAATAGATGACGAACCCTGCCATTATCATAAAGCTAGATGGAGAATGATGCACCACAAATTCTTTTGCAAATTATTGAAATGTCCTCATTATAAATATATGATTAAAAGATATAAAAAATATATTAAAAAATAATAAAACTTATAATCTCTTTTAATTATTTGAAGTTTATGATTAAATATAAAAGACAATATAAAAAACCAGAAGCTAAGGATATTAATTATTCTAATTTTGTAGACATACATTCTCTTGAAATTATGTTAGATAAACTAAATCAGAAAGATAATATGTATTTAAATAAACATTCTGAAGAAAAAAAGTATCAAAAAGAAATTCAAGAGCAAGATAAGAAATATGTTTTTGATATTGAAGGATTAGTTGATTTATGAATAGAAATTAAAAATAAAAAATAATTATTTTTTCTTGACTTTCTCAATCTTTTTCTCAAGACCTAGTTTTCTAATAAGTTCCTTGTATCTGTTTCTTATTGTTACTTCTGTAACACCTGCTACATCTGCAACCTCTCGTTGTGTTCGCTTTTCACCATTAATCAAAGCAGCTACATATAGTGCAGCAGCTGCAATTCCAGTTGGGCCTCTTCCAGATGTAAGTTCAGCATTTCTTGCCATTTCAAGTATTTCAACTGATTTTGTCTGTGTGTCTGGTCCGAGATTTAATGAAGATGCAAATCTTGCAATATAATCAACAGGATTACTTGGCATAATATTAATTTCTAGTTCTCTTGTTATGAACCTATATGTTCTTCCAATTTCTTTTTTATCTATTCCACTTACTTCACTCATTTCTTCCAATGTTCGAGGAACTTCATGTCTCCTACATGCTGCATAAATTGCTCCTGCAACAACACTTTCCATACTTCTTCCTCTCACTAGGCCTTTTTGAACAGCCATAGTATACAAACGAGATGCTTCTTCTTCAACAGATTTTGGAAGTTTTAGATAAGAACCTACTCTTTTTAGTTCAGCCAAAGCAACTTTTAAATTTCTTTCAATAGCTGTACTGATTCTATATTGCCATTTTCTCAATCTAAAGAATTTATTCTTTTCTTTTTTACTAGATAACTTATAAATATCTGATTTTTGACCTATTTCTGTACCTAATCCTTGATCGAATTGTGTATAAGTCATAGGAGCTCCTGCTCTTCTCTTCTTTTGTCCATCATCTGAATCAAATTCTCTCCATTCCTGATCTGGATCAATTATTTGGTCTTCTACAACGTTTTGACAAGATCTACATATGATTTCTCCTTTTTCATAATCATATTGAAAATCTTTGCTACCACAATATTGGCAGACTTTCTTTTTAGCTCGCATTTTTCTCACCTTCTAGGTAATAGTTAATTTTATATATTGATAATAGTTTTTATTTATAAATCTTTCTATTTTTTTATAAGTGTTTCGCAATCTTTTTAAAGAAAAAAGACTTTTTACTTAAAAAGGTGTTATAAATGAAAATAAGTGTGATTGGAGCAGGACCCTGGGGAACAACTGTTACAAATCTAATAAAAAGAAATAATGAAAAAAATAGTGTGTATTTATGGGCTTATCAAAAGATCCTTGACAAAAACATTATTTTAGATGAAGATATTGCTGTTTCAGAAAATATTAATTCTGTGATTTCGCATGGAGATGTTGTATTTGTTGTAGTGAATTCTAATTTTCTTGTTCAAACAATGAAAGATATTAAAGAAGATATTTCTGAAAAGAAATTTGTATTTTTAACAAAAGGATTTGTGCATTATAATGATGAAATAATGTTGCCTAAAGATTATATCATGAAAGAATTTAATGTCAAACAAGAAAATATTGCTGTTATTTCTGGACCAAACATTGCAAACGAGATTAATGAAAAAAAGAGAACATATACTACAATTGCTTCTTATGATAAGGAATTTGCAAATAAAACAAAACAAATACTTGAAAATATTTATTTTATTCCTTTTATATCAGATGATGTTTTTGGTGTTGAGGTTGCAGGTATTGTAAAAAATCCTTATGCAATAGCATTTGGAATAGTGGATGAGATGAATATAGGAAATAATTTTAAGTCAGCATTTATGTCACACTGTTTAAATGAGATTGAACTCATAATAAAAAAATTTAATGGAAAAGAAGAAACTGCAAAAGGAATTAGTGGGTATGGTGATTTCTTTACAACTTGTTTTAGTGGAAGAAATAAACTTGTTGGAGAGATGATTGCAAAAGGAAAAAGCATGAAAGACATATATGAACACTTTTCTCCTCAAAAACCAGAAGGTGTTGAACAAGTGAAGATACTGGATAAGTTGATTAAAAATAAAACTAATTTACCTATATTTAGAACACTTTATTCAATCTTGTTTCATAATAAGAAGATTGAGAGTTTGTTTGATGTTATTTGATTGTAAGATTTATATTCTTTACAGGAATTACCTAAATATATTTAAATAAATAATAAAAAAGCCATATTGTAATAATATTTATTAGAGCATTAAAATAAAACTGCGCAAATTGAATTTTTTTATCTTAAATTTAGGATTTTAAGTATAAATAAGACTGCGCAAAGCAACACATTAATATTTGCGCAAATTGAATTTTTTTATCTTAAATTTAGGATTTTAAGTATAAATTACAATGCGCAAAACATAAATTTATATATTTTTAGGTTATTTATATGTTATGAATTGGGCAAAAGTAAAATTTAGTAAATCAAAAGTAGATAAAGCAGGTAAAATTTTAATAGATAAAAATAGTTCTGAAAGAAATATTAATCTGGCACTCGAGGTATTAAATAATTGGAGGGCTAGTCATTCATACCCTATGCATATATTTAAAAAAAGATTAAAAAGCGTTTCTCAAAAAATTGATAAAAAATCTTTGTCTGTACAACGACTTAAAAGAGTCCCCTCTATAATTAAAAAACTTAAGAGAGTATATAAAGGTAATAAACCCACAATGAAACTTTCTCAAATGCAAGATATAGCTGGTTGTAGAGCAGTTATTTCTAATGTTAGATTAGTTAATAAATTATATAATAATTACTATCTTAAGGGAGATATAAAACATAAAAGAATAAAAGAAAATAATTATATTATTTCCCCAAAAAAAGATGGATATAGGAGTATTCATCTTATTTATAAATACAATACTGATAGAAAAGGAAAAGAAATATATAATGGTTTGCTAGTAGAAATTCAGATAAGATCAAAATTACAACATATTTGGGCAACTGCTGTAGAAATTGTTGATTTTTTTACAAGACAAGGAATTAAATTTAACAAAGGAAAAAAAGAATGGGTCTATTTTTTTAAATTAGTTAGTTCTGCATTTGCAAAAATAGAAAAATGCCCTCCTGTTCCAGATACACCAAATGATGATAAAATTCTTTACTTACAAATAAAAGAAGCAGAAAAAAAATTACAGGTTATAAAAAAAATGGAACAATGGACAAAATCGATAAGACTTTTTGAAACTGCAAAGAAACCAAATAGTCATTTTTTTCTTTTGGAACTAGATTATCTGCAAGAAAAATTAAGTATTTCTTCTTATCCAAAAAATGAGGAAGAAAAAGCTATTTCAGATTATAATCGTGCTGAAAAAGTATATCGGGGAATGAAAGAGTATGATGTTGTTCTTGTTGGTGCTGATGATACAGGAGATTTAAGAAAAGCTTATCCTAATTATTTTGTTGATACTAAAGAATTTTTAGATTACTTGAAAAAGATATTAAAGAAATTAGATAAATTTTGATACTTGGCAGAAATTACCTAAATATATTTAAATAATAAATTTTATTTTCTAATACTATGGAAAAAGACGAACTCATAACAACAAAAAAACCAATATTAGTGACATCAGCATTAATCTATTCAAATGGAGATATGCATGTAGGTCATTTAGTGGAATATATACAGACAGATGTATTTGTAAGAGCATTAAGAATGATGAATAAAGATGTTGTTTATATGGGTGCGTCAGATATGCATGGAACTCCTATTGAGGTAAAAGCTCATGAAAAAGGCATTCCTCCATATGAATTTGCATTAAAATATCACAAAAAGAATCAAGAAGTTTATAATAAATATGACATAAGTTTTGACAATTATCATAGTACTCATTCAGATGAAAATAGGCAGTTGGCTGAAAATTTCTTTAAAATAATGAAAGAAAAAGGTCTTATTTACAAAAAAGAAATTCAAACAGTTTATTGTCCTCATTGTGAAAGAAACTTACCTGACAGATTTGTGAAAGGAACATGTAATAATTGTGGAACAGATGATCAATATAGTGATATTTGTGAAAGCTGTCATAAAGCACTTACTTTTAAGGATTTATTACATCCTAGATGTGTATTGTGTGGAAAAACACCAATTACAAAAATGACAGAACATTATTTCTTTAAGCTAAGTGAATTCGGAGATAAATTAAAAAAATGGATAACAGAACATCCTAAACTTCAACCTGAGATGAAAAATAGTGTAATGGGTTGGATAGATAAAGGATTAGAAGATTGGTGTATAAGTAGAGAAGGACCTTATTTTGGATTTAAGATTCCTGGAGAAGATAATCTTTATTTTTATGTCTGGATGGATGCACCAATAGGATATATTTCATCTACTGTAAATTATTGTAATAAAAAAGGATGTAATTGGGAAGATTATTGGAAAGGAGATAAAGCACATATTATACATGACATTGGAAAGGATATTACTTATTTTCATTTCTTATTTTGGCCAGCTATGTTAATGGCAACAGGACATAATGTTCCTTATGAAATGTTAGTGCATGGATTTTTGACTGTGAATGGAAAGAAAATGAGTAAGAGTAGAGGGACTTTTATAACTGCTGATGAATTTGCATCAATGTATGATCCAGAGTACATTAGGTATTATTATACAAAAATTCTAAGTAAAAAACTTGCAGACATTAATCTTGATTTTAAAGATTTTGTTGACACAATAAACAATGAACTTATTGGGAATATTGCTAATTTTAATTACAGGATAATGAACTTTACAAAATCTAAATATGATTCAAAGATAGATGTTGAAACTGATTTTAAATCATTTAAAGAATATGTTGACAAAATAGATAGTCTTAAAGAAGAGATAATGAATAATTATGCAAATTGGAATTTTAAAGATGTTATGAAAAAAATAAATGAAATGTCTTCTATTGGAAATAAATTATTTCAAGAAAATGAACCTTGGAAAGATGTTGAAGGAAAGAAAGAAGTTGTATTGTTGTGTTTGAATATTATGAGAAATTTAAATATTTTAATTAAACCAGTAATGCCAAAATACTCTGCTAGGGTAGAGAAACAATTTAATGAAAAAGATTTAACAATAAAAGATTGGAATTGGAATTTCAAAGGAGAAATTAATTTTACAAAAGAAATTCTTGATAAAATTGAAACACCCGATATATTTAATTTTCCAGCAAATATTAAAGTTGCACAGATTGAATCTGTAGAAGATCACCCTAATGCTGATAAACTTTATGTGATAAAAGTAGATATTGGTGGAGAAAAGAGACAGATTGTTGCAGGAATGAAACCTTATTATCCTAAGGAAGCATTAATTGGAAAGAAAATAGTTGTTGTTACAAATCTTAAACCTGCTAAATTAAGAGGAGAGAAAAGTGAAGGGATGTTACTTGCAGCAGAGGATGTGGATGGAAAAGTTTTGATAATAGAAGCTCCAAAGTCTCCTTCTGGAGAACAAGTAATGATTTCTGGATATAAGATTAATGAAGAGCAGATTGATTTCAAGGAATTTAGCAATATTGGAATAAAAGTAGATAATAAAAAAGTAAATTGGCAGAATATAACTTTGAGAACAAATCAAGAAGATCTTGAAGTTGATATGGTTAAAGGGGATGTTAGATAATTTATTATTTCTTTAATTTTATTCACTAAGTAGTAGTTATAAAACGAAATATTTAAATATAAACGGCTTTTTCTTTTATTTATGGATCCAAAAACAATCAATGGTAGAAAGTTAGATTTGAAGTATTTTGATGATATTAAAAAGAAGATAGAATTTGATAGTATGACTTCTAAGGATCAAAAAAAAGTTGAAAGAACAATAAATTATATCCTAAATAATGATCAGACAAGAAATAGTTTTAATAAATCATTCGATAAACTTGAAGATAAAATGCTTACTGTTAAAGGAGCAGAGGTTCTAGAAAAAAATGAAGCATATGAATGTTTTGAAAAAGCAGCAAAAAGAGCAAAATCAGAAAATAAAATTATTGTAAATAATTCTATATACGATAAAGAAACCAAAAAACCTATATCTAATATTGTTGTTGCAGATATTTTTGATGCAGGTGGAATGGGATCAGTCTATAAGGCAAAAATTGACTTTTCAAAAACTAAAACAACACTTGATGATTTTATTCAACCTATGGTGGATGATATGAAAAATAATCATTCTTGTACAGAATATGTTGCTAGGGAAAGCATAAAAAAGAATTTACATAATATGAAAGCATTATGGGGAGAAAAACTGGATCTTGCAATTAAGATAATTCACGATACTACTGAAAGAGCAAAAAGAGAAAGAGATCTTGAAGGAGAATATCATTCCAAACTCATTACACCTTTTAAGGCAGGTCTTACTGTTGGGGGGAGGACATATCTTGTAATGCCTTTAGTAAAAAATAAAATATCTTTATCAGGTATTAGATCTTTATCATATAAATCTAAAATGAAAATTGTTTTAGATGTTTTAGAAGGATTAGAATATTTAAAAAATGAAGGTATGATACATCGTGACATTAAACCAGATAATATTCTTGTAACAAAGCATTATGAAGATAAAAAAATAAGTTTTTTAGGAAAATTATTTGGAAAAGATTCTAAAAAAGAAAAAGCAAATGCTTATCTTATTGATTTTTCTCTTATAAAAAGTGAAGGTAGTCAACTAACATCCAAAAGAGATATAATGGGTTCTCCAGATTATATATCTCCAGAACAAATAAGGTCAACAAAAGATGCTGATGAAAGAGATGATATCTATTCACTAACCGCAACTCTTTATAACTATTTAACTGGCTTAAACCCAAATCATAATTGTCCAAGAAATGATGCAACTTCACACATGGCAAACACTCTTTCACGTATAGAAAATTCAGATGTAAGACCAGCCTTATCAATGTCGATAAATACACAGCAATGGTTCTTGCAAAAGGTATGAGAATAAAAGAAAATGGAAATAAAAATAATTCTCGTTATCAATCACTTAAAGAATTAAGAGAAGACATATGTGATTTAATGAATCATGAAAAACCAGAACATGCATATTCTTCTGCAAAAAATTCACCTGGTTCTACTGATAGATTTATATTGGATGTTTTTAGACAATATGAAAAACCCCAATCAGGATGTATGGGTTGTTTAAAAGGATGTGCTGTAGCTTCTGTTTTAGGATTAGCAATTGGTTATGGAGCATATAAGTTACCTAATATCAAAAAAGAAGTTGATAAAGCATATAAATTAATCAAACCTTATGTTGAAGAAGTTAAAAAAATAATATCTGAATAAATTTAATACATTTTTTTAAGTTTTTTAATACTGTTCTCGACGTATTTTATAGTTTCACAAATATCTGTAATCTTTTCATCATCTTTTAATTTTCCAGCTATTCTATAAACCTCATCTCTGTATCTTTCAAAACCTTCAGAAAGTTTTTGTGCATTTAAATAATCGCAATTTTTTGTTATTATTTCCCATGCATTCTTGTCAGAATATTCTAGTTTTTTTGCGACTTTAATTATTTTTGGAGCATCCAATACCTCACTACCATAATGAAAACCAACCTCACTTATTTCATTACACATATCATAATCATCTATTTTTTCATTTAAACTCATTTAGATCATCTCCTTTTTTTGGATTTTTTCTTAGTACTTGTCTTTTTACTTTTCTTTTTTCCAGTAGTTTTTTTACTTTTCTTTTTACTTTTCTTTTTAGAAGATTTATTTGATTTCTTAGTACTTGTCTTTTTACTTTTCTTTTTTCCAGTAGTTTTTTTACTCTTCTTTTTACTCTTCTTTTTAGAAGATTTATCGTCTGTGTTGTCTTTTGTTTCAGGAACAACTATTTCAACATAATCTTCAGGAGTGACTTTTTCATCATCTGTCTTAATAACTGATTTATTTAGTTCAATGTTCTTTTTTGATTGTTTAATTGCTATATTTAACAATGATTTATTTTTCTCTCTTAATTCATCAATAATCTGATTTTTTCTGTCAATATGTTCTCTAAGAACTTTTCTCATTTTTTTGTATTTTCTTCTAGATACTTGTTTTCCATAAAATAGTTCAAATATTGTTTTTAACATTTTAATATTTTGAATCATTGGGGTTTATTAATATCTTCTCTTTAATAAAATATATTTTATAGTATATTTGATAATAAGTTTTATATAGTCTTTTAATTTATAATGTTTTATGCTATGGGTGATAGTCTTTTGGGTTGTAGTGTTTGTTTTATCTCTTTTTGTTCTATTAAAAGCAGCAGATTTTTTCACAAATGCAGCTGAGAAAATAGGTATAAGTTTAGGAATTCCTCCTTTTATTGTTGGAGTCACCATAGTTAGTATAGGAACATCTCTTCCAGAATTAATTTCTTCTATTTTTGCAGTTATAAATGGGGCTTCTGAGATGGTGACAGCAAATGTATTTGGTTCAAATATAGCAAATGTGTTTTTAGTTTTAGGTATTGCTGCAATTGTTGGAAAAAAACTTCCAATAGGATATGAGCTTAAGCATGTTGATCTCCCTTATTTAGTGGGATCTAGTCTTTTACTGGTATTTTTTTGTTGGGATGGAGTTTTTAATTTTTATGAAGGAATAGTAAGTTTATTTTTATTGGTGGTATATATTATTTATACTATAAATGTTGAAAAGAAATCTTCTAGTGATGATAGTTTAAAAAAGAAAGTTGAAAAAAGTGTAAAAGAGGATGTTGCTAAGGGATTAAGAAGACAAAAGATAAAAAAGAGATTAATAAATATTATTATATTGGGAGTAAGTGCAATTTTTATCTATTTTGGAGCAAAATACACTGTTGAATCAGTTATAAGAATATCTGATTTAACTAATTTTTCAAAAGAAATTATATCTGCATCAGCAATTGCATTTGGAACATCTTTACCAGAATTAGTTGTTAGTGTTAAGGCAGCTATGAAAGGAAACGCAGGTATAGCAGTAGGAAATGTTTTGGGATCAAATATATTTAATGCATTTGCTGTAATGGGAATACCTTCTTTTATATCTTCTTTAACAATATCTGACAAAATGATAAATTTAGGTATTCCATTTGTTGTTTTTTCAGCAGTTCTTTATTTCTTTGCAACTCAAGATAAGAGAATAACTAGATGGGAAGGATGGTTGTTAGTTGTTTTTTATGTGGTATTTATTGCAAAAATGTTTAATATGTTCTAAAATAACAAAATATATAATGTTAATTCACTTACTTCTATTATGAAATTGATATCAATTGGTGCAGAAGCAAAGATTTTCTCAGAAGATGATATGATTATCAAAGAAAGAGTTAGTAAGGGATATAGGGTGGAAAAAGTTGATATAATGATACGTAAGAGAAGAACTAAAAGAGAGGCAAAAGTTATTGGGAAGTTAAATGATTTAAAAATACCTTGTCCTAAATTAATTTCTGTTGAAAAGTTTTCTATTAAGATGAGCAATATCAATGGGTCTCGACTGCTGGATTATTTTTCTAAGAATCCTAAGAAGATTATTCCAATTTGTAAGGAAATTGGAGAACATGTTAGAGAAATGCATAAAGCAAGTATTATTCATGGAGATTTAACATTAAATAATCTAATATTTACAGATAAAGTTAATTTTATAGATTTTGGATTAAGTTATTTTTCAGATAAGATAGAAGATAAGGCAACAGATCTTTATCTTTTAGGAAAATCATTAGAAATATTTGATCCAAAAGGATTCAAAGAAGCTTTTAAGGCAGTTGTAATAGAATACATTGTTAGTAACAAGGAAGGAAAAAAGATTGTTAAAAGATTACATGAAATTATGAAAAGAGGTAGACATAAACAAAAAAATGATTTGGATTTTTTGGAGGTATATTGATGGAAATAAAAAATGTTGATACTGTAAAATATTATAATATTACTCATGAATCTTACTTGATGTTATATAAACAAGAACAATTAGATAAGTTTTCTTATTTCGAACATTACATAATTGAGAAAGGAAAATTATTAGATGTTGGTGCTGGTCCAGGATTTTTTCAATATCCAAAGGAAGTTGATGTGTATGCAATTGATCCTTCTATGAACCTTTTGCAGTACAATCCTGCACTTAACAAGAAGGTAGCATATGCAGAAAAGATTCCTTATGAAGATAATATATTTGATCAAGTTGTTTCCGTAACCGCATGCCATCACTTTAAGCCAGAAGCGTTTGATGAAATTAAAAGAGTGGGAAAAGGAAATTACATAATTACCGTTCTGAAAAGAGATCCAAATAGGAAAAAGTTCGTTGATATTATTGAGAAAAAGTTTAGAGTTATTAAGAAGATAGATCATGACAAGGACGATATATTTGTGTTAGGGGATTGAATTAAAAAAAGAAAATCAATAACTCTTCCCAAAATACATCCAATACTTAGCTTCTTTTCCACATGCAACACATTTTCCATCAAGTTGTGGTTGCTGAAGAGGCCTATTAAGTGTCTTAACACCAGATGACTTATCTTTGATATTGTCTTCGCATTCTGGATTTCCACAACTTCTTGCTAAAACAATTTTTTTATTTTCAATTGCTTTAACTAATTCATCCCATGTATCTGCCTTTACAATATTTTTATGTAAATTATCATAAGCTTTTTCATATAGGGATTTATGTATATCCTTTAAAACTTCTTCTGCTTTTTCTTTTACTTCAGATATCTTTACAGGAATTTTCTCTCCATTATCTCTTCTAACTAAAACAACATTTCCAACACCTAAGTCACGAGGACCGATTTCAATCCTCAAAGGAACACCTTTTAACTCCCATTCATAATATTTGCTTCCTGGCCTTACATAATCCCTATCATCTAAAACCACTCTAAAATCATTTAATATCTCTTTTACTTCTTTTGCTTTTTCTAAAATTTCTGGATTTTTTTCAAATAATATTGGTGTTATAACAATTTGTTCAGGTGCTATCCATGGAGGGTTAACTAATCCTTTATCATCCCCATGCATTAAAAACATTACTCCCAACATTCTAGTTGTGATTGCCCAAGTATTTTGCCATGCGTATTTTTCTTTTTCATCTTTGTCTAAGAATTTAATATCATATGCTTTTGCAAAGTTTTGCCCATCAAAATGTGCATCAGGACCTTGAATTGCTTTTCCATTAGGTAATAAACATTCTGTTGACATTGTATATTCTGCACCAGCAAACTTTTCTTTTTCACTTTTATACCCTATCAAACAAGGCAATGCCATAACATCTTTCATAACTTTTTCATACATTTCAATTATATCATGCGTCTCAGCAATTGCTTCTTCTTTTGTTGCAAAAACAGTGTGTCCTTCATTCCATAAAAATTCTCTTCCTCTTAAAAATGGGACAGCATGTTTAAATTCCCATCTAACAACATTGTTCCATTGATTTAATTTTAAAGGCAAATCTCTCCAACTTCTTATCCATTTACTATATGAATCATACATAATTGCTTCAGATGTAGGACGAACAGCTAATCTTTCATTTAATTTACTATCGCCTGTTTCTGTGACCCATGCAACTTCTGGAGTAAAGCCTTCAACATGATCTGCTTCTTTGGATAATAATTTTTCAGGTATAAACAATGGAAAATATGCATTTTTAACTCCTAGTTTTTTTATTTCTTTATCAACTGCACATCTTAACATTTCCCACATTTCATAAGATCTGGGCCTATAAACAATACAACCTGATACTGCTGTGTAATCTGCTAATTCTGCCCGTAACATTACTTCCTGATACCATTCACTAGTATTTTCTTTTTTTGGCAATGTTTTTACATCATCTTTCTTTTTTCTTATTGTATTGTTTTTTTCTTCCATATTTAACACCTTATTATCTAATATATTGTTTGATAAAGCAAAAACTTATTAAAATTTTGTGGAATTTAAGTATAAAAGAGGTTGTGGAGCCCTTTACAGGGCTTCACTAGACTTACTTATTATGATAGACAAAAGATTTATTTAATATAGTAAATTTATTTGGTCTTAAAAGGTATTTATAAGATGGAAGATATATTTAATAAAAAAAAGAGTGAAATAAAAAAAGAAGAAAAACTTCATGAAAAAAATATTTCTGAAAAACAATCTGAAGAAAAATTAAAAGAAGTTGAAAAAAATATTCAGATTGAGGATGTTGTAAGTACTGGTTCTTTAGAAAGTATAAGTAATATGGATGAAGAAGATGAACATCCTGAAGCACATGAAATTGATGACAATCAGAAAAAATCTCAAGCAAAAACAATTATTTATTTTTTAATAGGGATAATTGCAATAATTGGCATACTTGTCGCATTTAATTATTTAGCTGATTCTTTTTATGATGATGAACCTCTTACTATAGATGAGATGCATGAAGCCAATATAAATGGAGAACTTTCTTCTGAAATAGGGTATTTTTATAATGGACTTTCATTTGTTTTTTCAAATACCTTATGGAATACAAAAATACAGCATAATAATAAAATATATGATATTGGGATGCATTATGGGCCTAGGGAAGTTGAAAATGTAACTTTATATGGGGAAGTGAATGATAGTTTTATATCTCAAAAAGAACTTTATCTTGTTTACAATCCTTATGATGATAATTTGCAAAATCTTAATGTTGGATTTTCTGAAATGTCATTTAATCTTGTAAATACTTTCAAGAAACTTCCAAAAGCAGTATGCTCACAAAATCATTCTGCATGCGAAGGAGTCCCTATATTTAACTGTTCTAATAATAAAGAAAACCATATAATATCTTTTGAAACTACTGATGAAGATGCAGAAGTTTTCTTAGATGGAAATTGTATACATTTAAGGGGAAGAGAAAAAGAAATTATCCGTGCCACAAATCGTTTATTGTGGTGGTGGTATGATGTTATGGAAAATTAAAATGTTTAAATATATTTTTTATACTATTTTATTAACAATAGCTCCTTTTAGTGAATTAAGAGGGGGCATGACTTATGGATTACTGATGGGTTTACAGCCCCAATGGGTTTTTGTGTTATGTTTTTTTGCAAATATAATTATAGTTCCTATTGTCTATCTTTTTTATCATAAATTGATACATTATTTTTTATTTGTACCTTTTGTAAAAAGACTTTATGATCGTGTTGTCATAAAAACACAAAAAAAAGTTCAGAAATATGTTGATAAATGGGGAGTAATAGGATTAACATTATTTATCGCAATACCTCTTCCAGGAAGTGGAATTTATAGCGGTATTTTAGGAGGATACCTATTAGGGATGAGAAAAAGAGATATTTTTCCAGCAGCATTTTTTGGAACATTATTAGCAGCTGTTGCTGTTTACATAATTGTAACAAGTTCTATGAGTGTTTTTTAAGAAAGTTTTATTAATATGCTTTCTTAGTTTATCATATTATTACAAAAATTAATGAGGTGATATAAATGGTAGAAAAAAAAGCATTAGATTGGATAGCTATTGTCCTAGTTATTATCGGTGGTTTAAACTGGGGATTAGTTGGAATCAATAGAGGATGGGACTTAGTAAACTTAATTCTTGGAGGTATTCCTTGGTTAGCAAGTATTGTTTACATATTAGTGGGTCTTTCAGCAGCATATCTAATCTATTATGTATCTAAAGAATAAACAATTTAATTTATTTTTTTATTTTTATTTTTTTATTAATCTAAACAAATTTTTTGATTCTATAATTTTTCCAAACATATCAGCAAATACTGTTGGCTTTCTTAGTTTTTATTATATAAAAGTTGCTTAAATCACCACTGGACACACTGGACAGGTCCCTGTGCGGCATTTAAATACCCTTTCTGTTTAATATACCTTACCCCATTGGCAAAAACATCGCCAAATGAAATAAAATGCGAAAGCAAGGAGGTGCATAAAAATGCAACAAAATAAAATAAATAAAACACAAGTACACAACACACCTGAAATGAAATTCAGGGCAGGGCCAGTAAGTGCCACAGTCTGGAATAATCCAGGAAAAGAAGACACTACATTCCAAACAATTACTTTGGAAAGAAGTTACAAAGACAAAGAAGGAAACTGGCAAAACACAGGAGTTCTAAGAGTAGGAGATTTGCCAAAAGCAAGAGTGTTATTAGAAAAAGCATATGAACATATTGTTCTAAAACAAAATAATTAAATATATTAAAAAGGAGGTATATTAAAATGACTGAACAATTATTAAACTTACCTGGTGTTGGAGCTGCAACAGCAGACAAATTATCCTCTAATGGATATGACGATTTAATGTCAATAGCTGTGGCATCGCCTGGCGAAATTACAGACTCTACAGGTGTTACAGAAGCAGCTGCTAGAAAAATAATAAATGCTGCACGAGATTCACTTGATATGGGATTTGAAACTGGTGATAAAGTTCTTGAAAGAAGAAAATCTGTTAAAAAAGTAACATTAACTGCAGAAAGCATAAACCAACTTTTAGGTGGTGGATTCGAATCTGGGGCTATAACTGAATGTTTTGGAGAATTTGGTAGTTCTAAAACACAGATTGCTCATGCATTAGCTGTATCTGTACAAAAAGATGATCCTGAAGCAAAAGTAGTATATATTGATACAGAAAATACATTTCGTCCTGAAAGAATAGGTCAATTTGCTGAAGGAATGGGATTAGAAACTTCCAGAGTACTTAACAATATAATGGTTGCAAGAGCATACAATAGCGACCATCAAATGTTATTAGCAGATAAAGTTAATGATATTGTTAAAGAAGGAAATAACATAAAAGTTGTTATTGTTGATTCTTTAACTGCTCATTTTAGGGCTGAATTTATTGGAAGAGGAACTCTAGCTGAAAGACAGCAAAAGCTAAATAAACACATGCATACATTACTTAGATTGGCAGATGCACATAATATCTGTGTATATGTAACAAACCAAGTAATGTCCAAACCAGATATGTTTTTTGGAGATCCAACAGCAGCAATTGGAGGACACGTTGTAGCACACGCATCAACTTTCAGAATCTATCTTAGAAAAGGTAAGAAAGGAACAAGAGTTGCAAAACTTGTTGATTCTCCTAACTTACCTGAAGGTGAAGCAGTGTTTATTGTTAAAGAAGATGGTATCTTTGATAACTAATTCTTTTTTTCTTTTATTTTTTAGAAATATTTATATATAACTGGTTATATATTAACTATAGGTGACATATAATGCCAGTTACAACAATACAATTAGATAAATCAACAGTAAATAGTTTAAAATCAATAAGAAATTATCCTAGACAAACTTACAATGATTTAATTAATAGACTAATAAAAATCTATAAAAAATTAAAAATGAAAAATCAATATGATGAATTTTTACATAAAATACAACAATCTAAAATGAAAGAACTTTGGAATAATGAGGAAGACGATGCTTGGGAAAACGCTTAAATCAGGAGATGTAATATTAACAAAAATTCAATTTATTGATACTTTTGAAGTTAAAGTAAGACCTGCTTTAATTCTTTTTGAAGAATTTGACAATATTGTTGTTGCAGGAATAACTAGCAATAAAAATATGCAAGGAATACCTTTGACAAAAAAAGAAGGTGCAATTAAAGACAGTATTATTAAACTGAATTATATTTTTACAATATCTAAATTAATGATTTCTAAGAAATTATTTTCTTTAAAGAAAGATAAAAAGAAACTGGTCTTTGATGAGTTTACTAAAAGAATTAATCGTTTAAATAATTAAAAAAAAGAATTATTTCTCTTTAACTTCCACAGAATTAAATCCTAAATCTTTCATGTGTTTTTCTAAGAAAGGTTTAGCAGCAGAAATTAATTTCTTATCTGCTTTGAAAACAATTTTATCTCCTTCTAAATCATCTAATTCCACAGATTGAATCTTATAATGTTCTAGATATTTTTGAACAATTTCTTTTTTATCATCAATAACTTTTGTTATTTTAACTTTATAATTTACTTTATGTCCAGAAAAAGGATGATTAAAATCAACTACAACTCTTCCCCCACTTGCTCTTTGAACTCTTCCAACCATTCCATCAACATTTACTTCTAATCCTGGAATCGGATTTATATTGAATTTTTTAAATTGTGACATGGGAATTAGTTTAGTTAATTTTGGGTTTCTATCTCCAAAAGCTTCTTTTGGAAGAAGATCAACTGAATATTCTTCTCCTATTTTCTTTCCAACAAATGAATCATCTAAACCTTGAATCATCCAATTCTTACCAACTAAAGTATATGCTTTCTCTGTTTTTCTATTGATCATTAGACCATTATCTAATTTTCCATCTAATTCAAGCTCAATAAAATCTCCTTGTTTTATCATTTTTTATTTGGTTCTTTTTCAGATTTTCTCTCAGTTTTATTATCTGATTCATTTTTTACAAATCTTGGCATTCTCACAGGAGGAGGTAGTCCAAGATCATCTGCAACTTTTATAGCAAAAATATTTCCTTTACTTAATGCTGCATTAAGAACTTTTTCCATTAATTCATAATTAATCTTTTTCTCTTTATCCCATTGGTTTTTTACTTTTTCAATTTCTTCTTTTTTGTCAATATGTATTACAACACCATTTAACTTTATGAAACTTTCATTTGGCATATATTTACAATTATATTCGTAATGAAATGCAATTCCTTTACTATCATCATTACCCAAACTGACATCTTTTATTTCTAAGTCTTTTAAGGAAATATTGTTGTTTATGTTCTGAATTCCTTTTTTATTAGTACTTTTTTCTATATTTATTTTATCAATACTTACACCTATTATTGCCATTGTATGCACCTCATATTTATATGTTATACATATTATTAAAAAAACGTTTATAAATTTTTATGTATTTTACATATAATATGTTAATAGATATACATGCACACCTCACACATGAGGTTTATAAAGAAAAGCTAGATTTTGTTATTTCTAATGCTAAGAACAATAATATTGGTATAATTGTATGTTCTGGAGTAAACCATGCGACTAATGTAGAATCTTTAAGATTGGCTAAGAAATATGATATTGTAAAATGTTCACTTGGACTCTATCCAATTGATTTATTAGGATTAGGATCTGATGAAAGTGGATTGAGTAGGGATACAGAAAAACTTGATCTTGAAAAAGAATTGGAATTTATAAAACAACATCTTGATGAAATTATAGCAATTGGAGAAATTGGAATGGACTTTAAGATGGATGCTGAACATCATGAACAACAGAGGAAAAATTTTAAGAAAATTGTTGAATTTTGTAAATTTGTTGGAAAACCCATGATTTTACATACTAGAAAGGCAGAAAGAGATGTTTTAGAAGTTTTGGAAGAATGTGATGTTGAACCAGATAAGGTTGTGTTACATTGTTTTTCAGGAAAGAAAAAACTTGTGCAAAAAGCAATTGATAAAGGATATAATTTTTCTATCCCTGTTTCAGTATTAAAAACAGAACATTTTCAAATGATGGTTAAGATGATTCCCTTAAAACAGATTTTAACTGAAACAGATTCTCCTTGGTTAGGGCTGAGGAATGAAGAGTATAACCAATCAGCAAATGTTAAGTTTACTGTAGAGAAGATTGCAGAGATACTTGAGTTAAGTGTCGAAGAGATTGAGAAACAAGTAGAAGAGAATTATAAGAGGGTGTTTGATTAAATATTTTACTCAGTTTATATATTCTTTCTCTTCACTGAAATGTAACACAAAATTATTTTCTCATAAATTATTTTCTCATTCACTCAGCAATTGTCATAAATGTTTTTTAATAACATTGTCTTACTTAATTGCATGTTAATCAAAACTTTTCTACATCTTGCAGGATTTACTAAAAAGAGAGAAAAAGAACTATGGGACAAAGGTGTGAGAAACTGGACATTATTTAATAGATTAAAAGAAAGACATATTCATTCATTAGGATTTAAGCCACAAATATATAACAAATATAGGGATTTCATAAAAAAATCCCAATCTAATCTAAGAGTTAAAAATCATCTTTTCTTTTCAAATTTTCTTCCAAAGGAAGAGACATGGAGATTGTATCCTGAATTTTCAAAAGACACTTGTTTTATGAATGTTTTAACATCAGGAAGATGTGCTTCTCAACATGATATTGGGATGATAACAGTTTCTTCAAATAAAAAAGTTACAAATTTTGTTCAAGGGCAGAATCTTGATGAAAAACATCTTAAAAAGGAATTAAGTAAATACAAAGTTGTTGTTACTTTTGATGGAAGCAAATTTGATATGCCTTTTATCCAAAATAAGTTTCCAAAAATAAAGATAGACCACATACAATTAGAATTAAGAAAACTTTATTCAAAAATACACAAAGAAAACATCTATCAGATAAAACATCAAATTAATTCACAATTAGGTATGGAAATAAATGATCATAAAGCTATGCAAATGGTATCTAAATGGAAAAAGAATGACGACAACATATTACTAAACAAATTAAAAAATTATTCCAGAATAAATAATCTTTCTATGAATTATTTATTAAATAATATTTATAAGACTCTTTCAAGAAGAGCATTGGCTAATTAAAAGTTATCCTCTATTGTTTTCTTGGCTTCTTCTTTTATATCTTCTTTCTTATCAGAAGGTCCCATTGGAATATCTTCTTTTCTTTCTCTAAGAAAGTTAGTAATTCTTCCTAACTCCCTAACACTGGATGTAAATTCAGTCATTACTTCTTTAAATACTCTTTCAATTGCTTTTAATGTTGAAGAAACAGATTTCATATTTTCATCACTTTCATTTATCTTTCCGACGACAGCAGAATGTAAGTTTTCAAAATTTTCTTTTAAATGAGAAACATTATCTTCCATTTTTGTCATTTCAGTTTCAACTTTTGTTTTCCATTTAACAATTTTTCCAACTTCTTTCAAAAGCTCTTCCCATTTTTCATTAATAACAGCTTCAACAATATCATTTAATTCATTGAAATCAACAGAACGTATGTTATTTGATGTTGATTGAGAGGGAGATTCTGATTGAGGAGTAGATTCCCTCATTTTATTATATTGGGTTGGTTGTTGGGGTTGTTGTGGGGAAGGTGTTGAAACATTATCTAGTTCATTAAATGCTTTTTCTATTTCTTCTATAGAATTACCTTTTTGCTGTAATTCTTGTTTTATATTATTGTCTGATTTACCTTCATGTCTTAAATTGATTATATTGTCTATTAATGTCATATATTCACCTCATTGTTTCTTTTTCTTCAATAAGCTTTTCAGCTTCTTTGTAAGTAATAAAATTCACAGGATTCCAAAAATCAAGATATTTCTGTACTGTTTGTAATTCTTCTTTTCCTGCAGTTAGTTTAAGTTCTTTTATTATTAATTCTATTTTTTGAGATAGTATCTCTACTTGATGTTTAACATCCATGATATCTTTTCCAAGATCAGCAATATCTTTTTTTGTACTCTGATCTATTCTAATAAGATTGGATTCACTTGTCTCAATCTTTCTATCCATATTAGTTATTCTATTTTCAATATACTTAACTCTATCAACAACATCTCCAAATCCATTAATTTTGGGAGCTGGAGCTGGTTTTTGTTGTTTAGAACCAAAAGTAAACTCCATTTACTCCTTTAATATATTATAAGTAATAAAGTTATTTAACTACTATAGAATTAAAATAATGTTCTTTGGTTATGTTTTTTACTACTTATTTTCTTTTTTGTTTCTTTTTTCCCTGAAATATCTTCTTTTTTAGGAAGGTCTGTAAGTAATTTATTGTTATAATTATTACAATAAGAAAATTTTATTGAATTTGTTCTTTTTTTAGGATATTTGTTTTCTTTTTTATCTTTTTGTTTTTTCTTTTTTACTTTATTTTTAATAATTAATTCATTTTTTTGCTCATATAAACTAGGAAATTGTGGAAAATATCTGTTTTCCATTATTGTTGCTTCATATAATCTTTTTTCAAATATTTCAAAAAAATACAAAGGATCTGTTTTTCTAATATCTTCTGTTAATTCTAAACCCATTCCTTTTTCTGCAATTATTCTTATTAGTTTATTTGTGTCTTTTTTTACTTTCTGAAAAATTTTCCAATTTTTATTTTTAATAGCATCTTGCATGATATTTTTGTATTCAATAGGATCATAAAGTGTACTTTCAAACGACATTCCAATTAATTTTATTTTTTCAGTATCCTTAAAGCAAGAATGAGAACAATAAATATGGTATTTTTCTGAATTTCTATAAGTATACGTCTTTTCATTAACTTTGTTTTGATTTTTATTGTTGTTTAAATATTCTTTTTTCTTTCCTTTTGCAATTGTAATTCCAAATCCTAGAGAGCCACATTTTTCACATTTTGTTTTTGGAACAAAAGAATTTCCTATTGTCATTATCTTATAACATCTGTCTTTAATTTTTTCAGATAGGTCTTTTATTTCAATATAAAAATCCCTAAAATATTGATAATCATAAAGTGCTAATTGTTCTAAACTGAGCCCCATTTTTCTTTCATTTCTTTTTCTTAAATTATCATTAGGGTAATCAACATAGATTATGTCTTTTTTTGAATAAGTATACATAGTAAAAATGATATTTAATTAATATATAAATATTTCTAAGTTTAATCACTATAAAATAGTCACATAAGATATATTAACAATGATTTTAGTGTTTTAGATAGGTGATAATATGTCAACAGAACAAAATAAAACTGAAAAAAATCTAAAAGCTGCTTTTGCTGGTGAATCTCAAGCAAGAAATAAATATGATTATTTTGCAAAAGTTGCAAGAAAAGAAGGATTTCACTATATTGCTAAAATTTTTGAAGAAACTGCTATAAATGAAATGCAACATGCAAAAGATGAATTAAAGCTACTGAAAGGTATTTCAAATACAAAAGATAATCTTAAAGAAGCTATTAGTGGAGAAAATTATGAAACTGTAAGTATGTATCCTCAATTTGCTAAAGAAGCAGAAGAAGAAGGTAATATGGAAGCTGCTAAATTATTTAAGGAAATTGCAAAAGTTGAAAAACATCATGAAAAAAGATATAAAAAACTTCTTTTAATGGTTGAAGAAGGCAAATTATACAAACGTTCTAAATCAATTTCTTGGAAATGTAGTAAATGTGGATATATTCATCAAGGTACAGAACCTCCTGAAGAATGTCCTTCATGTAAACATCCAAAAGAGTATTATGAGCCAGAATGTATGTGTTTTTCAGAAGATTGTGAAAAGTGCAATTAATTTTATTTTTTTAATTTTTAAAACAGATGTTATTATCAAATGATTTATTCATCACAAAACCAAAACATATAAAAGAAATAACTGATTAATACTTTTATGGATGATTTTCAAATTCTTATTGGTGGTCCAGCAGGACATGGTATAATGAGTGCAGGAGAGGTTCTTGGAAAAGCATTTGTTAAGAATGGTGCTTATGTGTTTTTGTCAAATAATTATCCTTCTTTGATAAGAGGAGGACATAATATAATAAAATTAAGAGTTAGTGATAACTACATAAGTTCATCAAATAAAAAAATTGATTTTCTTATAGCCTTGGATAAGAGAACATGTGATATACACAATAATGATTTAAGTGAAAATGCAGTTATTTTAACAAAAAAAGGATATTGTGATGATAAAAGATGCATTTACATACCTGATAAACTTACAGAAGACAAATACATTAATCTTCCATTAATATCTCTTTTATATTTTTTGTTTTTTGACAATATTGAAATATTAAGAAAATCTATTGAAAAAAGATATAAGAACAAAAACATAAAGGTCAATCTTAAAAAGATAAAAAAATTTGCTGAATCATTTATCTTTAAATTTAATGTATCAACAAAAGAAAAAAAATATGCTTTTTTATCAGGAAATCATACAATTGCTTTGGGTGCATTACAAGCAGGAATGAATTATGCTGCAATATACCCTATGACTCCAATAAATGCAATGTTGTCTTATTTAAGAGATAGGGTGGATGTTTTTCAACCAGAAGATGAAATTGCAGGAATTAATTCAGCTATTGGTGCATCTTTTGCAGGAAAAAGAGCAATGGTTGCAACAAGTGGAGGAGGATTTTGTTTAATGACAGAAGGATTGGGACTAAGTGCTATGACTGAAACTCCTCTTGTGATTGTTGAAGGTCAGAGAACTGGTCCAGCTACGGGAATGCCTACTCGTACAGAACAAGGAGATCTTTTATTTATGATAAATGCATCTCATGGTGAATTTCCAAGAGTTGTTTTTACTCCAGGAAGTGCTAAAGAAGCATATCTTTTTACAATAAAAGCATTTTATCTTGCTGAAAAATACCAATTACCTGTTATTATTTTAGTAGATAAATATCTTTCAGAATCATATTATTCAGTTAATTTAAAAAAATTTAAAGAAGAAAAAATCACTAGGCAGTCTATTACTAAAAACATTATTACTAATTATAAGAGATATAAGAAAACTAAAAATGGAATTTCTCCACGTTCATTACCTGGAACAAAAAGAGGAGAGCATAATTGTAATAGTGATGAGCATGATGAATATGGTTTTTCAACAGAAAATTCTTCTGTAAGAAAAGACATGGTGAATAAAAGGATGTCAAAATTCACAGAACTTTTGAAGGAGATACCCAAACCTACTGTGTTAAACAATGATTCTAAAATTATGTTAGTTTGTTGGGGTTCAAGCAAGGGATTAGTAAAAGAAATAGCACTAAAATTGAATGTGGGATTTTTGCATTTCAATACATTGCATCCTTTTGATAGAACAATTAAACATGTGTTGAAAAATAAAAAAATAATTATTATTGAAAATAATAAAACATCTCAATTATACAAATTACTAAGGCAAGAGATAATGATTAAAGTAGATAAAACTATTAATAAATATGATGGTGATCAGTTTACACAAGATACTTTATTTGACGAGATAAAGAAAATAAAAGATAAATTATAAAACTTATAAAAATGAAAACTTACAGTACAAATAAAAAAATAACTTGGTGTCCAGGTTGTGGTAATTTTGGATTATTGAATTCATTAAAAAGTGCTCTGAAAGATCTTGAGATAGAAACTCATGAATTTGTTCTTGTTACAGGTATTGGATGTAGTGGAAACATGAATAATTGGATTAAAGGATATGTATTTCATGCATTACATGGAAGAACATTACCTGTTGCTTATGGTGTTAGGAGAGCTCTTCCCAAAATACCCATTATTGTTACTGCAGGAGATGGTGATGCATATGGGGAAGGTGGAAATCATTTTACACATGCATGCAGAAGAAATGATGATGTAGTATTTATAGTTCATAATAATCAAAGATATTCTTTAACAACAGGTCAGCCAACTCCTACAACGTCCCCTCTGTCTGAATTTAATCCAATTGTAAATGCAATAATTAATGGAGCTACATTTGTTGCAAGAGGATATAGTATGAGACCTAAACAACTTAAGGAACTGATAAAAAAAGCAATTAAACATAAAGGTTTTGCATTTATAGATGTTATAACTCCTTGTATTACATTGAATAAATTAAATACTTATGATTATTTTAATAAAAGAGTTTTTGAAATAAATTCTAAAATGAGTAAGAATGAATCCATACAACTTGCAATGGAATCAACATTGTCTTCTGATAAAATTGCATTGGGTGTGTTTTATGAAGAGAAAAAACCTATTGAAAAATTTAAGAAATTTCCTAACTTTAATTTGAAAAAAAGTTTAAAAGAATTTATGTAATTAAAAAACAAAATCAATTTTTACTTTGTTCTTTATCTTTAAAGAAATTATCGCATTGTTCAATCTTACATCCACAAGGTAATCTGTAAGTTGCTCTTCTCAATGCATTTTTAGCGACCTTAACATTTCTTTTAAATACTCTTACTTCATATATTGGTTGATTTTCTTTAACTTGAGCAGCAATACTTATTGCCTTTCCAAAAGATTTTTTCATACCTGTACTTAACCTATCTGCTCCAGCACCTGAAGCTAAAGGATTTTCCCTTAAAATATGAAATGGATATACTCTTAATCTAAAATAATAATTTCCTTTACCTAGTTTTTTTTCTAAAAATCTATTTGCTGCAATTCTTGCACTTTCAATTGCATTTTGTCTTATTTGAACTGCATTTGTTGATTTAAGAAAGAATACTTTTTCATAATCTTTATTTTTATTACCTGATTCAAATCTTGCAATTACACAATTAGGTCTTCCTCTTACAAAATTAGCTCTTTTATATTTACTATATCTTGTATAGGGTCTTTCTAATCTTCTATATGCTACGAATTTTCTTAGTCTTGCCATTTTATTATTATCCTATTTGTTTCTTCTCTCTCTCTTAGCTTTCTTAATTCTCTTTCTTTGCCATTTCCATCTCATCTGGCCTTTTTTCTTCCATCTTCTTGAACTTCTTTTCATCTTAATATTCTCCCAAAGTAAGTATATATAAACTTTATTATAATATAAACATGTCTCAAATCGAATCCATGCGTGTCATTCAATTAATATTGAATGCCCCGGCCGGGATTCGAACCCGGGTCTTAGCATCGAAAGTGCTAAATGATTGGCCGGACTACACCACCGGGGCATAACACTATTGTATGCAGAAAATCTCATACTATTTAAAAAGCTTTCGTTAATATTATATAACATAAACCATAAAGGACAAAAACCTTTATAAACAAAACACAACCATACAAATAATTATTAGTATCCCTCCTTAGTTTAGCGGCTAGAACGCTCGGCTGTAGAGTGGTTTGACAGGACATAATGTCTAGAATGATTAACCATCAGTCGCGGTCACCGAGATATCCCCGGTTCGAGTCCGGGAGGGGGGACCATTTTTCTTATAGTAATATTAATAAATAAAGGAATTATTCAAAAAATATGAAAAAAGAGCTGGACAATATAAAATTTTATACTCAAGAAAAAAAAGATGTACTAAAGAATTTAGAATCTTCTGAAAATGGACTTTCTCGTAATGAAGTAAATAAAAGACAAGAATATTATGGTTTAAATAAGATTTCAAAAGGTAGTCATATACATCCCCTTAAAATATTGGCACAGCAATTCATAAGTCCCTTAATAATTATTTTACTTTTCGCTATTATAATATCTTTTGCAATAGGTGAATGGATTGATGCAATTGTAATATCTGTAATTGTATTGATAAATGCTTTTTTAGGATTTTTTCAAGAATATAAGGCAGAAAGATCTATTGAAGCATTACAAAAAATGGTTTCTGAAACAGCAAGGGTAATAAGATCTGGAAAAAAGCAAGTAATAGACACTAAATTTCTTGTTCCAGGAGATATAATTATTCTTGAAGAAGGAGATAAAGTTCCTGCAGATGCAAGATTATTGGAAGAACACATGCTTCAAACACAAGAAGCATCTCTTACTGGTGAATCACTTCCTCAAACAAAAGAAGTAAAAAAATTACCTAGTGATACTTTGTTGGGTGATAGAGAAAATATGGTTTATTATGGGACAGATATTGTAAAGGGTAGAAGTAAAGCAATAGTAACTGCAACAGCTATGAAAACAGAATTTGGAAAAATCGCTAAGATGATAAGTGGAACTGAAAAGGAATTAACTCCTTTACAAAAAAAACTTTCTTCTTTAGGTAAATCAATCTCTATTATTGTAATAATCATAGCAATTGCAATAACTATTATTGGATTATTAAAGCAGTTCATATTATTTGGTAATTTAACATTAGTATCATTTGAAAGTATTTTTATTTTAGCTGTAGCATTGGCTGTAGCTGCAATACCTGAAGGTTTGCCTGCTGTTGTGACAATAGGTCTTTCATTAGGCATACAAAGAATGGCAAAAAGAAATGCTCTGATGAGAAAATTACCTAGTGTTGAAACATTGGGTTCTGTAACTGTTATTTGTACTGATAAAACAGGAACTTTAACACACAATGAAATGACAACAAGACGTATATTCACTGATAATAATATATATTCTGTTACTGGATCAGGGTATTCTCTTGAAGGAGATATTTTTCAAGATAAAACAAAAATTACTGCTAATAAAAACCTAAGGACATTAGGTATAATAGGAGATGTATGTAATAATTCAGAATTACAATCAAATGAAACAAAAGTAGATAAAAATGTTGTTGATACGAAGGCAATAGGTGATCCTACAGAAGTTGCATTAAAAGTTTTTGCTAAAAAAATAGATTTAGACACTAGTACTTTTAAAAGACTAGATGAAATACCTTTTACTTCTGAAAGAAAGATGATGTCTGTTGTTGTTAAAGGACAGAAAGGCAATTTTATTTTTACAAAAGGTGCTTCAGATATATTATTGAAAAAATGTGATAGAATTATGCTTGATGGAAAAGAACAGATGCTGACCAGAGGACATATAAGGAGAATAGAAGAGATAACCGAAAGATTTGCAAATAGTGCTTTACGTGTTCTTGGATTTGCTTACAAAAAAATAAATTCTGTTAATCATTCAGATGTAGTAGATGATAAATCCGCTAAATTAGAAGAAAATCTAGTATTTGTGGGATTGCAAGGTATGATTGATCCTCCTAGAGATGATGTTAAATCTTCTATAAAAAAAGCTAATAGGGCAGGAATAAAAGTTATGATGGTTACTGGTGATCACCCTATAACTGCAAAAGCAATTGCAAAAGAAGTAGGTATAATTGGGAAAATAATGGGTGGAAGTCAAATTAATGAATTATCTGATAAAGAATTAGATGGAGTAATAAATAACATAGGTATATTTGCAAGAGTAAGTCCAAAAGATAAATTAAGAATTGTTGAATCATTAAAAAGAAAAGGCCATATTGTTTCTATGACTGGAGATGGTGTTAACGATGCACCTGCATTAAAAAGAGCCGATATAGGTGTTGCAATGGGGATTACAGGTACGGATGTAAGTAGAGAAGCAAGTGATATGGTTTTATTAGATGATCATTTCCGTTCAATTACAAATGCTGTTGAAGAAGGTAGGAATATATTCGACAACATAAGAAAATTTGTTTATTATCTTCTTTCATCAAATATGGGAGAAGTATTAACTATATTTTTAGCAATGATATTAAATCTTCCCTTGCCATTATTTGCTGTTCAATTACTTTGGATAAATCTTATAACTGATGGAGCTCCTGCAACAGCACTTAGTGTTGAGCCAATAGATAAAGATATTATGATACATAAACCTCGTCCAGTAGATTATAATTTTGTAAATAAAAAAGCAAAATGGTGGATATTTTTTATAGGTGTAATAATGACTTTAGGAACATTAGCAGTTTTTATTTTTGCATTAATGAGAAGTGGATGGATGTATGGATTAGAAATATCTGGAAATTCTTATGTTCATGCAACAACTATGGCATTTACAACATTAGTGTTGTTTCAATTATTTAATGTATTTAATTGCAGACATCTTGAAAAATCTATTTTTAAATATCCTTTTTTTAAAAACAAATGGTTGTTTATGGCAATAGGTTTTTCACTGATACTTCAATTTATTGTAGTTTATTTACCTTTTTTTAATAATATATTTGATACAACGCCTTTAACTTTTTTTGAATGGATTGTATGCTTTTTAATAGCATCATCAGTATTATGGTTTAATGAGATTTATAAATTAATATTTAATAATAATTAATTGAGTGTGATAGACAGATGAATTACATAACTATGTTTACAAATTACATAACTACATTTGCAAGAATGCATCCTAATATTTATTTAGGGTTAATTGCTTTAGTTTGTTTAATATTTATTGTTATCAGTGCAGATTATTTGTTATTAGGGATATCTAATTGGGCTAAAAAATTTGGAATAAGTGATTATCTAATTGGGCTTATAGCTGTTGCATTAGGTGCATCAATGCCTGAATTTGTTTCATCTCTTACAGGGGGGTCAGTTGGAGAAGGAGGAATTATATTTGGGACAATTCTTGGTTCAAATCTTTTTGGTTCAACAATAATTCTTGGATTAGGGGGTGTGTTGAATAAAGGAGGTATTAAACTTTCTAGCAAGTTGCTAAATTCAATAAAATATCTTATCCCTATTCTTTTACTTACTCCTGTTTTATTTGCAATAGATGGAGTTATAGGGAGAACAGATGCAGTAATCATGTTAGTTGTATATTTAGCATATCTTATTTATATCTGGAAAAAAGAAGGAGAATTAGGAACTCTTAAAGAAGCTAAATTAAAACATATCTGGCAGTTTGGATTGGTTTTTGTTTTTGCATTAGTGGCAATATTGTTGTTTGGAAGATGGTTGGTTTTTTCATCTTTAGGTATTGCAAATAATTTTGGAATATCTCCTTATATTATTTCTTTATTTATTTTAGGTGTTGGTGCTCAAATACCTGATTTAATTATGGTAATTAGATCTGTTCTAAAGAAAAAAGAAGGTGTTGGAATTGGAGAATTGTTTGGTAGTGCAATTGCAAAATGTAATCTTTTTTTTGGAATACTTGCTTTGATAAATCCTATAAAGATTCCATTTGAAACAATTTGGTTGATAGGTTTATTTATTTTAATAAATTCTCTAATAATTGTTTATAATATAAAAAAAGGTTTTGTTGGAAAATTTACTTCAGTTATTCATCTTTCATTATACGTTATATTTATAACTATTCAATTGTTTTTTATATAAATGGAAGTTTTCAAAGAAATTGTTGAATTATTAGAAAAAAGAAAATCAACAAATACTAAAGAACTAAATAAAATAAAAAATATTCTTTCTAAAAAATACTCTTTAAGAAAACCACCTACAAATTTTGAAATCTTATTACATCAACCTCATGTTTCATCAAAAGTAAGAAAAGTTCTTTTGACAAAACCTGTCCGAACAATTTCAGGAGTTTCTCCAGTAGCTATAATGTGCATACCTCATAAATGTCCTCATGGAAAATGTATTTATTGTCCGGGTGGTGTAGATAGTTTTTTTGGAGATGTTCCTCAATCTTATACTGGACATGAGCCAGCTACAATGCGTGCTATAAGAAATAACTATGATCCTTATCTACAAGTTTTTAATCGTTTAGAACAATATGTTTTATTGGGTCATAATGCAAATAAGATTGAATTAATAGTCATGGGTGGGACCTTTCCAAGTTTAGATATAAAATATCAAGAAGAATTTGTTATGTATGCTTACAAAGCAATGAATGATTTTTCTAAAATGTTTTTTATGGGCGGAAAATTAAAAATAAAAAAATATAAAGAATTTTTTGAACTTCCTCATGATAAAGATGATCCAAAACTTATGAAGAAAATACAAAAAAAGATTCTTGAACTTAAGAAAAAAAATATTAAAGATCTTGATTATGAAAAAAAGAAAAATGAAACTACTTTAGTGAGATGTGTAGCTTTATGTATTGAGACTCGTCCAGATTATTGTAATAAAAAAATAATTAATGAGTTGTTGAGATTAGGAACAACAAGAGTAGAATTAGGAGTTCAACATATTGATGATGAAATTCTTAAAAAGATTAAAAGAGGACATGATGTTTCAGATACTATAAAATCAACAAAACTTTTGAAAGATTCTTTTCTTAAGGTAGGATACCATATGATGATAGGGTTGCCAGGCAGTAATAGAAAAAAAGATATTACTATGATTAAGACGATATTTTCAGATGAGAGATTTAAACCCGATACTCTTAAAATATACCCTACACTTGTTCTTGAAGGAACAGAACTATATGAAATATACAAAACTAACAAATATAAATCTCTAAGTATTCCAAAAGCAGTTGACTTGATAAAAGAAGCAAAAAAATTCATTCCAAAATATTGTAGGGTTATGAGGGTTCAAAGAGATATTTCAACAAAACAATTAGTGGCAGGCCCTATGATAAGTAATTTAAGACAGATGATACATCAAAAAGAAGATTATTCTTGTAAGTGTATTAGGTGTCATGAGCCAAGAAAAAAGGAAATTGATTTTAGTTCTATCGAATTGCTCCGTATGGATTATGATGCTTCTGATGGAAAGGAAGTATTTTTGTTTTTTGAAGATGTCAAGAACAAGATATTGATTGGATTTTTACGTCTTAGAATTCCTTCAGAACCTTTTAGAAAAGAAATAACTCCAACTAGTGCTGGTGTTAGACAATTACATGTTTATGGAACTCAAACAAAATTAGGTGAGAAAGGTAAAACACAACATAAAGGTTTTGGAATAAAATTAATGAAAGAAGCAGAAAAGATTGCAAAAGAGATTGGGTGTGATAAAATGGTTGTTATTTCTGGAGTAGGTGTTAGAGAATATTATGTTAAGAAATTAGGATATAGGCGAGAAGGATATTATGTTGTTAAGACAATAAAAAATTAGTTTTTAATATTATTAAAATTATAAAAAAATAAAATAAATATTTGTGGTTTATTTCTTTTTAGTACTTTTTTTCTTTGTCCCTTTCTTCGTTGCTTTCTTTTTCTTTGTAGGTTTTTTTGCTTTCTTAGAACTCTTCTTACTTGATGTTTCTTTATCTTTCTTTGTTTTCTTTTTAGTTGCTTTCTTCTTCTTTGTCGCTTTCTTCACTGATTTTTTCTTTGTTGTTTCTTTTTTTACATTACTTGATTTTTTATCTGTATTCTTTTTAGTACTTTTTTTCTTTGTCCCTTTCTTCGTTGCTTTCTTTTTCTTTGTAGGTTTTTTTGCTTTCTTAGAACTCTTCTTACTTGATGTTTCTTTATCTTTTTTTGTTTTCTTTTTAGTACTTTTTTTCTTTGTCGCTTTCTTCACTGCTTTCTTTTTCTTTGTAGGTTTTTTTGTCCCTTTCTTCTTACTTGTTTTCTTTTTAGTTGCTTTCTTCTTCTTTGTCCCTTTCTTCTTACTTGTTTTCTTTTTTACTACTTTTTTCTTACCTGGTTTTTTACCTGGTTTTTTCTTAGGTACTATTTCTTTTCTCTTTATTTTTCTCAGTTTACTTGCTTGCTTAAGTTCTTTTTCAGTATTCTTTATCCTTTTCTCAAGTTCTTTTACCATTGCTCTATTATCTGTCTCTTCTAAAAGTTCACCACATTCATAACATTTAAAATTATAATTTATTGCTTCTTCAAATGTAAGCCTTAAACACTTTTCTTTACATGTAAAATAAGTTTCACTTAATTCTCTATTTAGCATCTCATTTAATGCCTCTAATTTTTGTTTTAGATGTTTTTTATATGCATATATTAGTTGATCTTTTCTCAATGACCAATAATAAATATACCATCCTTTTTCTTTATCTTTCTTTCTTGTAAATTCAACAAGATTTTGTTCATGTAATTTATACAAAAGAAATCTTGCTCTTTTAACATCGGCATTTATCTTTTCAGCAATCTCTAATTCTGAGATGTTATCTTTTTTCTTAAGAATTTCCACTACTTCTATAACATCAGAACCGATGCTTTTATGTATTATTTCATTTAGTTTTTCAGAAGTTATTTTTATCATTTTGTATTTCCTCTTCTTTTTATTTATATATTTTATGTTAATTATCAATTAATCATTAATATTTTTGTTGTTTAAGCTACATTTTGCTTTTGCTGTGTTTCTATTGGTTTTACTAATTTATCTATTTGTTGTGATTTTTTACTTATTTTATTTTCCTGTTCTTTCATTTTACTATCTAAATCTTTTTTGAAAATTTCTACTTGACTTCTTATATAACTTACTTTTGGAAGTTTTGGTCTTTGGTTCATCAATCCTTGTATTTTAGCAAGATAAATATTCATTGGTCTTTTTACTATCTTTACTTTATTCAGTTTGTTATCATTTATAAAATTTTTAATTAACTGTAACAATGTTTCTATTTCCTTATTCTCTTTTGATGAAAGCACATATTTTTCCATATCTAGATTAACTAGGAAATTATTTCTTTGATCTTCAAGCTTTCCAATCACATCTATTCTATTTTGTATTAAATCAGATATATTTTTTTGATTTTTTCTCATGTCATCAATAAAATTTGAATAAGTGGATTTTCTTCTTTTACTTCTCATATAAGTCATTGCTTCGTGCTTTCTTTTGATTTCTTCATTCATTGCAGATATTGCTGATCGTAATCTACTATCCTTGTTTGGAATCATTTTTTGAAGACCAAGAAGCTCGTCTAAAAGTTGTTTAAAATAAGCACTTGTCTCATTTGAAAATTTTTGTTTTGCTTTACCTATATTGTTATTAAATGAAATTTCAACAGATTTAATTTTTTCTGATATATCTTTATCAATTAAATTCTTAAGTGCTATATAATCATTTTTTGAAGATATTAATTTTTCTATTCTCTTATATAAAAAGTTTAAAACATTGTTTAAATCTTGTTTAAATTTCTTAACTTTATTTATTGCATTTGAATCTACCATTGATTTCATCTTCAACATAAACTTTTTGCACAAATCATAGATTATATTTCCTTTTCCTAATTGACTTATTTTTGCCCTAAAATATTGGGTCATTTCAATAACATAAGTTCTTATTAAGTTTACATCATTAGAATCAATTTCTTGATTTTCATTATCATTACCTTTTTTGTTTGAAAGAAATCTTTTTTCGAAATTGTTTGTTTTATTAATAACATCTTTTTTTATTGATTCTAAGAAATTTATCTGTGCTGTAGAAATTTTGCCTGGAAGAACTTTAAATCTTCTCTCTAACATACCATAATCATTTTTAATATCTAAAGATTTTTTATACATATTATCAATTGCAATTACAAATTCTTCTTCAATAAACTTTTTCTCTTTGAAAATATTTAATTGTTTATCTGCATTATTTAGATTTTCTTCTAATTCAAAAAGTTTACTTCTTAATCTATTTTCAAAATCAGTGTTTGTGTTAATATTAAGATTTTCTTTTTCAGTTTCTTCTATTAATTTTTTCTTATCTTTTATTAATTTGAATATTTTTCTTCTTGAAATCTTTATTTCTTTTTTTACATTTTCTATTTGTTTTCTTAATTCTTTTATTAATATTGCTTTTTCAGTTAATTCTATGCCCAATTTTCCACCAACTTTAGTAACTTTCCAAGTAAGTCCTACTGTTTTTTTACCTAAATATTTTGCTACATTTCCTGTCCCTTTTATTATTCCCCATAATCCTTTGCTGATATTTCCTAATGTTTTTGTTGAATTATTTATTCTCGGAGTAGTATCTTCATAATCATCTAAATAATCTCTTTCATATCCATAACTTGAAGAAAAACTATCATCTCGGGTACTGAATTTTCCAATTAATCTCAAAATAAAAAAAATAGCTAATATGATTATAAAAATAGGTGTAAGAACATTTAATTTTGCTAAAGAGTTTACTCTTATAAAGACAAAACTTCCAATAATAATTACTAGAATTAATAGCCATATTTTGGTATTTCTTGTTATGAAATTATCTGTATCATTCCATGAACTCATAGTTCTTCTCCTATTACCAATATTCTGTTATATTTGCATGTTCTTTCACTTCTACATGGGGCTCCACTTTTTATGTAATCACCAACACCTACTGCTAAATCTGCAATAAAATCATCTTCTGTATCTCCACTTCTATGAGATACAAATATCTTCCAATTGAAATCTCTTGCAAGAGCTGCTGCTCGCAATGCTTCAGTAATTGTTCCTATTTGATTTATTTTCAATAATAATGTGTTACAAGATTTGTTTTTTTCAGCTTTCATAACTCTTTTAGGGTTTGTAACAGTAAGATCATCTCCAACAATCATTTTTCCTTTTAATTCTTTTTTTGCTATTGCAAAAGATTGAAAATCTTCTTCATTAAAAGGATCTTCAATAGAAACAATATTGTATTTTGAACATATTTTTTTATAATAATTTAATAATTTTTTTACAGACATTATTTTTCCATCTATATTATATTTATTGTCTTTTTTCCTGTAAAAATAACTTGCAGCACAATCTAAAGCAATATTTGTATCTTTATAACCAGCATCATAACTTGCTTTTTTTATCAATTTAAGTGCTTCTTCAGTTTTAGCTATGTTTGGGGCAAATCCTCCTTCATCTCCCACATTTACAGAGGTTTTGCTATATTTTTTAATTAGTATTTTTTTTAATGAATGATAAATTTCACTTGCACATCTTACTCTTTCTGAAAATTTCTTTTGTTTAGGTATTATCATAAATTCTTGTATCACTAAATCATTTCCTGCATGTTCTCCACCATTCAATATGTTGAAAGATGCATAAGGTATTCCTATTTTTTTCTTTTTAATAAGTAATTTGTTGAATTGTTTGTTTAGATATTTGTATAAGGGCATTCTTGCTCTATCAGCTTCTATACGAGCAGATGCCATTGACACTGCTAAAATTGCATTTGCACCTAGTTTTGATTTATTATCTGTTCCATCTAATTTTATCATAAAATCATCCAGTTCTGAAAGTGAATTAAATTTTTTATCTAATATTTTTCTTTTAATTTTCATAATATTTGCAATTGCTTTTTTAACACCTTTTCCATTATATCTTTTTTCTTTATCTCTCAATTCAATTGCTTCATGTATTCCTGTACTTTTTCCACTAGGTACAATTGCAGAATAGAATTTATTATTTGATTTTATTTTAATCATAATTGTTGGAATCCCTCTAGAATCTAATACTTCATATGCTTTTATATCTTGTATTTTAATCATAATACCTCTTTTATATTTGTTATTGATTTATACAATATGCATCATAACTATTATTGGGTTATTGTGTAATTATCCTATGTAATTAATATCTTTATGGTTTGATTTTGTTTTTTGATTAACAAATGTTATTCCTTCAATAACCTTTTCAAGTTCTTTCATATCTTTTTTTATCTCTTTAAAATTAAGCTCAAATGAATATTTTTTATCTAATAATTTTAATATTTTAACAGCTTCTTTTGATGCAAAATGAAATAATTGAGTTTTTGTTTCAGCTAATAATATTATTGCATTCACATTAAACATTTCAGCTATTCCTGGAAGTACTCCACTCACACCATACACTGGTCCGACAATTTTATATACATTTTTTTTCAATCTTGTTTTTTCTGAAAATTTTTTAATTGCTTTTTTATTGTTACCTGTGATGTATACTTCTTGTGATGGTTTCTTCAATCCAATACCACCTAAAGTTATTATTAATTTTAAACCTATTTTTTTTAGTTCAGTTGTAATCTTTTCACAAAAAGCATATGAACTTTCATCAGAAGGTTGAATATCTCCTGTTAATAAAAGAAAATTTCTTTTTTTCTTTTTTACATGATAAAGATCAATTGAAGGAAGTGCAACTGTATTATCATTATGCACTATAACTGAATTGGGATAATGATGGGAATAAAATGAAGCTATTTTTTTTGCATTAAGCTCATTTATCATGGTATCAACAACAATTTTACCCACATTTCCTATTCCTGGAAGACCTGTTATCAAAACAGGATTGTCTATATTTCTCTTTTTTTTATTTCCTTTCCAAATTATTTTCCACATTTTTAAATAAATTAATGTATCTTTCTTTATATATCTTTTTATTTAATATATTAAATTATAATATTGTTTTATTATTATCTTTTAGTTTAACATAATGTTTAAATACGTGTTCAATAATATATTTATTATGGCAAAAACAATAAAAAAACTAATTCAAAAAAATTTCATCTTAATGGATCCAGAAACACCAGTTCAAAAATTAAGAACTAAACTAGATAGTTATATTTTGATAAACAAAGGAAAAGTGGTTACTGTTCTTGATTATTTTTCATTATTGAGCAGTAAGACAGTTGATGATAAAATGCAAATAGATGATTTTTCAACACCTGTTCCTGTATTAGATGAGAATACAGAACCAATGGATGCTCTTTCATTTTTAATAGATTCTGGATTAAATTATGTTCCTGTAGCAAAAGGAAAAAAAATAATTGGTGTTGTTGATCTTTTGACTTTATTTAAAGATTCATGGAAAAAATTAAACACTAAAAGTAAATTAAATATGAAAAAATTAATGTTAAAGAATGTTTATGTAAAAAATAGTGATAAATTATCTAAAGTAATTAACATTATGAGAAAAAATAAAGTTTACATAGTGCCTGTTTTAGAAGATGATAAATTTTTAGGTGTTTGTAAATTACATGAAGTATTAAAAGCAATGTTAATATCAAAAGTTTCTAAAAAAGAAAAAGGTTCAAAAACAAGAGGTTCTACAAAAAGAGCAACCAATACAAGTGAGAGAACAAGAGGAATTTCAAATTTGCCTGTATCTAATTTTATTACTGAAGGACAATTTATAACAAATTACGATACAACTTCTGTTGTAAAGAATTTTATAAATTCAAAACTTTCTAATTTTGAAAGTAAATATGCAATAATTAAAGGAAAAACAACTTCAGTAATTCCTTTAAGACATTTTGTTTCAATGTTATTGTATTCATCAAAGAAAAATGATTGGAATTTAAGTGTTTATGGTCTTAATAGATATAAACTTAATGAATTCGAAAAACTTAATATCAAAAAGAAAATAGAATTTTTTTGTAGTTCTATTTCAAGAGAAATAAATAAAGAGTTTACACTAAAGATATCTTTTAAACAATATGCTAAATCTGGAAAAAAACATAAATGGACTATAACTGCTTTATTGCTTTATCCTGGTGCAAAGTTTGAAGCAAAAGAAGATGGTTGGAAGATGGATATCATTCTTGTAAAAGTCCTTAATGAACTTAAAGAACAGATAAAAACACATCATAGTAAAAAGAAAACATTATATAAAAAAAGAAGAACAAGAAAAAAATGATTATTTTATTTTTTTAATCATATTTTTAAAAAATTTCTCTGTACCATCACTGTTTTTTAATAAAGATTCTGGCCTTTTAAGGATTCTTATGTTTTGATCTCCTAAATAAATAGAATCTTGTATTATTTTTAAATACTTATTTTTTCTTAATCTTTCATTCAAGTTCATGCTTAATTTCTTGTTCTCAATTTTTAAATTATTGAATTCTTCAACTATTTTCGGAGATATAGATTTCATCTCCTTAAATAATTGATAAAGGTCTTTCACATCTCTTTTTATTTTTTCATTATTTATCCACTCTTCATCCACACCTTCAATAACATACCCTTCTATAAGTTCAGTAGGCACATTACCTTTTAACCAGTAAGCAGGATTTAATTTTTCCCAGAAACTTAATTTTCTTTTAACTTTTTGAGTATTTTGTCTTATTTTAACATATTTTTTAGCTATATAATCTATCATTTCAAGAAACCTTTCAGTATATGTTAAAAAGATTTCATTAAAATCATAATTTAATTCCTCAACTTTTGCAATCTGATCAAAATATTTTACAGATTCATTATAAATTCCTTTAATATTTTTATCTTCATTTTTATCTTCATAATTTTTAAGAAAAGATAAAAGTTTGTAGAATCTCTTTACAATCATATAATCTCTTTCATAAACATATTGTTCATCTTCATAATTGTATTTTGTAAAAATTGAAGGATAAGAATATTTTATTTCTAAAGGTTTATTAAAATAAAATTTTTCTGTATTAAATATTGTTTTTGGTGCTAATTCAGGGATTAAATCAATAACTGGTTTTCTCAATTCTTTTTCAAATTCTTCCTCACTATTTACCATAAAAAAATTATTTCTTTCTTTCATCTTTCATTATTTTTTAATTTACTTTCTTTTTATAGTTTTCTTTATTATATTATATCTTTTAGCTTATGCCTATACTAACTATCTTTTCTAATTTCTTTTTTATGTGTATCTTACTTATTTTATATAATTTATTTGCTTACATGTGCATGTAATTACAATATAATTGATGTTTAGTGCAATTTTCTTTTTTTAAGAAAAGATTTATAAAGTGTAATTCATCCTGAAACTCAGGTGAAAAAATGTTTTGTCCAAAATGTAAATCTTTACTTATACCTTCAAGGGAAAAAGGAAAGAAAATATTGAAATGCTCATGTGGATACAAAAAAGATTTTGAAGGTGAGACACTTCAATTCAAAGAGAAAGTAGATAATAAAAAAATTGAAATAATTGATGAAGATAGTGACACACCCATGGCTAAAGTAAAAGCAATATGTGATAAATGTGGTAATAAAGAAGCTTATTTTTGGACAATACAAACTCGTGCAAGTGATGAACCTGAAACTAGATTTTATAAGTGCACAAAATGCAAACATACTTGGAGAGAGACTTCTTAAATGAATATTTTTGACGATAAAAAATTTTTGGAAATAAAAGTTAACCCTAATAAAAGTAAAACAAAAATAATTTCTTCTGAACCTTTTGTTATGGATGTGAATGCTGTACCTGAAAATAATAAAGCAAATATAGAGATAATTAAATTCTTTAAAAAGAAATTTAAATTAAATATTAAGATAAAAAAAGGTATATCTTCAAGAAAAAAACTTGTTGAAATAATAAGATAATTAATCTTTTTTTTGATATCTTATTTGTATTTAATTTATATATTTATATCTATATTTAATATTAAATATGTTTAAGCTATTTATGCATTTAAAATTTATTAGATATATTTATGTTTTTATAACTAAATTCTATTGATTATTTATTATTTTAATTTATTCTATTTATAATATTTTAATAAAACAATTCTACTTGGTTTCATTTCATTTTCCATCTTTATCTTAGGATGCTCTTCTAATTTTTTTGAAAATTCAACTATGTCTTTATGATAAGGCATATTTTCTTTTTTTAATCTCTCTCTACTGAATCCAACAAACATATATGCCTTTGCTTCTATAAATTCTGGTTCAGCAGTTTCTATTAGTTCCCAGTATCCTTTTACGTCTTCATCAGACATATTAATGCTTTTAATCAATGTCATTCTAAGAACTGTATGAATTTTTCCTCTTAAAGAAGCCATTATTTTCAATGATTTTTGATATTTTTCCCAATAATCTTTTTCAAGTGATCTTGATATTTTCTTGAATTTAGTTTTATTTGGTGCTGATACACTAATATATAATTGTGTTGGGAGAGAATTTTTTTCAACAAGTTTTTGCAACATATCTGGCACTAAACCATTAGTAACAAGATAAACAGTTCTTGCTTTGTATTTTTTCTTTAAAAGATTTATCAAATCAGGAAGTTTTTCATATAAACAAGGTTCTCCAGAAAGAGATATTGCCCAATGGTTTGGTATAAGTGCATCTTTAAGTAATTCTTTATCAACATTTTTATTTCCTTTAAAGCCCATTAATAATTTCTTTCTTTCTTCAAGTATATCTGAAACTATTTTTTGAGGATCATCATCTAATTTATCATTTAATTTCATATATTCTGTAGGTCTCCAACAAAACACACACCTATTATTACACCATAGAACTGTAGGTGTTATTTCTGCACATTTATGTGAATCAACACCATAAAATTTTTCTTTATAACAATGGCCTTTTCCTCGTAATTTTTCTTTTGTCCAATGACATATTTTTACAGCAGAATGTCTACCAGCTAATCCATATTGCTGTCTTTTTAGAACTTTTTTTGTATTTTCATTAAGCATATATAAAAAATAAAAATAATTGTTTAATAATCTTTCTATAATTATTATACATTTTTATTTATATGCTACTGTATCATTATTAAAATCTTTATCAAAACATTATTTTTGTTTATTTCTATTAATTTATTCATCATTCATAACACTTTGCACTAGTGCCCAATAATCTTGAGCACCTATTGCTTTTGAAGCATGAGCATATATTGATTTTTTATATTTTGGAAGTTCTCTTAATTTTGCATTCATTCTTATAGGTCTTGATGTTAAAGTGTCATAACAATCAGATATTTGTTTAAAAGATTCTTTGCAAATTTTACTTCTCTTATCAAATAAAGTAGGTACTATTTTACTTATTTTTAAATTATTGTTGTATGTTTTATTGATAGTTTCAATAATTCCAAACATTTTTTCAAGTGCATCTATTCCAAGAACATCTGTAGCTACTGGAACAATTGCTTCATCACAATAAACCATTGCGTTTTGGTTAAGAATCCCTAATGATGGTGGACAATCTATAATAACATAATCATAATTACTTATTGTGTCTAATAATGATTTTAAAAGCATCTTATTGTTTTGTGTTGCCATATGAAATTCTGCTTTTGTAAGTGTTTCCTTGCTTTTTATAACATCTAGATTTTTACCAAAAGGCACTTTACAATTTTGTAGTGTTACATTACCTGTAAGTGCATCATAAATATCATATTCTGATTTTATTTTTAAAGATGTATCTATATTTCCTTGTGGATCAAGATCAACTAATAGAACTCTTCTGTTTTCTCTTGCAAGTCCTGCAGCTAGATTTATTGAAGTAGTAGTCTTTCCAACACCACCTTTTTGATTAATTACGCATATCTTCCTCATTTTCATTTTTCAACTCCTAAGTATCTTTTTTATTAGAAAAATTATCTGGCAGTATTTTTTAAATATTTATGTGGTATAGTAGTTAATCCTTATTGATTTTTGTCTTTATTTTCCTTATAATCTTATTTATGTTGTAATTTTTGGTTGTATCTATTTTAAGTCTTCTAAAACCTTTTTTTCTGCATTTTATTAAAATATCTTCAAATGTTTCTGATTCAAGATTGTCTTTTATTTTTTGCTTAGAATATTTTCTTTTCACAAGTCTTTTCTTAAGCTCTTTTAATTCTGTAACAGTAATAATGCATAAATCAACATCTCTTTTTTTTAGATTATATGAAAGAAAACCATCAATTATCCAATTTCCTTTGTGTGTATAAGATGTTATTTTTTCTGCAACTTTTTTTGGATTAACAATATATTCTTTGTTTTTTTTATCATGTTTTTCATATAATTTATTGGATTTTACAAAAGAAGTCCAATTTAAGTATTGTAATTTCATTATTTTTGCAATTTTCTTTGCAAGTGTTGTTTTTCCTGTTCCAGGAGTTCCAGTTATTAGAATTCGCATTTTATCTTAAAGATTTTTTAGTTTATCTTCTATTTTACTAAGTTCATCTTCCCAACTATCTTTTTTGATATTTTTGATAGGTTCTTTCTTGTTAGGTTTAGGTTTTGTTTTTGGAAGATGTTTCATTTTTACAATTTCAATTTTTGCAGGTTTTCTTTTGTGTTTTGTTTCTCTCTCTTTTCTCTTGTTTTTTTCTGTTTTCTTTTTAATTTCTTTCTTGCTTAATTTCTCCTTTTTCCTTTTTTCTCTCTTTTCTTTTCTCCTTTTTTCTTTTTCTAATTCTTCTTCTTTTCTTCTCTCTTTTTCCTTTTCTTTCTTTTCTCTTTTCTCTTGCTTTTTCTTTTCCTTCATCTCTTTTCTTTTTCTCTTTTCTCTCTCTTTCTCTCTCTTTCTATTCTGTTCATCTTTTCTTTTCTCCCTTTCCTCTTTTCTCCTTTTTTCTCTTTCTGCTTCTTCTTTTTTTCTTTTTTCTGTCTCTTCTTTCTGTCTCTTTCTTTCTTCTCTCTTAATTTTTCTTTTCTTTTCTTTTCCTATTTTCTCGTCTTTCTGTTTCATTATTTTTATAAGTTCTCTTTCTTTTTCTTTCAATACTCTTTCTTCTTCTCTTATTCTTTCTTTTAACATTTCTTTGTTTTCTTTTTGTTTCAATGTTTCTTTGTATTTCTTTTGTCTTTTTTCTGTCTTTTTATGTTTTTGTTTTCTTTTTAATCTTCTTTTGAAATGATTTAAAAATCCAATAATTAATCTTATAGGATAACTAATGATTCTGATAATTTTTGATTCAACTTTATTTTTCTTTTTTTTATGTAGTGCATATTGATACATAAGTTTGTTTATTTTAGGTGATATTATTATAGATTCTTGTAGCCACATAATAAGGAAAAGTATTATTGCCATTATTCCTATTATTGAAAATTCTTTCCAGAATTCCATAAGATATGTGTTGTAATGAATAACTTCTCTAATCATATTTTCTAATATTATAAATGGATTATATTGGATTATGTCTTTTAATGTCTTAGGTACACTTTCAATAGGTATAATTATTCCTGAGGTAAGTAATAAAATACTTCCAAAAGAAATAGAACCTAAAACTCCTGTTGCTTCAGATTTAAACATATACCCTATTATCATACCTAATAGTGTAAAAAATGCAACCCCTATTGAAAGAATTATTAATATTGGTGAAATAACTATGAATATTTTTGTTGAAAAGAAATATGCTGATAACAATAGTATTACTAGCATTTGAATTGAAACTATTAAAACAACTGTAAGAAATATGGATAATAATGTTGAAAATTTCTTTACAGGTGATATAGATAATCTAAAAAATGCAGGACCATGTTTTTCACTCATAACCATTGTTGTTCCTAATAACAAAGAGATAAACATTGCAACAAGCACTAACATTGAAGGAAATAAATAATTTAAATATGTTTTTTTAGAAGAGATATGTTTTATATCAACCTTTACTGGATTACTTATTGCAGCAGCATCTGTTATTTGAATAGATGATATTTCATCAATTATGCTTGATATAGATTGATTTATTGTTTTTAGTTTATCTAAGTTCTTATCAAGCTCTTCCTTATTATACGATGCTTTTTCTTTTGACTGTATAAATTTATTATTTGTACTTTCTACTTGTTCTATCAATGAATTCATTTCATTGTATATTTGATTAATCATAGAACCTAATTTAACCATACTATAATTTGAATTTGTACTTATTAATGATCTTTTAGCGTCATCTAAACTATCTAATCCTGATTCTATTAAATTATTTGTTTCATTTCTTTCTTCAAATGAAAGTCCCATTACAGCAAGTGCAGATTTTAAAGAGTTCAGATTATTTCTTGCTGTATCTATATTTGATGAAAGATCATCTCTAACTTTTGTGATTGTATTTTTAGTTTCTCCAAGAGGTATATCTGCATAAGATATTTTAGAACTTTGAAGAATATTGATTATTTCTTGTTCTTGATTTTTTATCTGTGTATTTTTTTCAGTTATATCTTTAACATCTATAACTCTTTTTTTTAATTCTTCTTTTGAATTTGAAAGTTTTGTTAACAATACACTTGCAAGTTCTTCTCCTATTTTTGAAGATCTTGATGCAAAAACATCAGAAACACTTTCCATGATCATCCAAACTAAATTTACCTTACTATAATCTACATAAAAAGTGACATCTTTTTGATAATTTAAATCAAAATCAAAATCTGGGGGAAAATCTATACAGGCATGAACAATACCTTTTTTCATATCATTAATACAATAACTAGTATTATCATAATTTATTGCTCTAAAATCACGTTCGTTCATAGATGCAACAAAATCATCAACATACTCATTGTTTTCTGGAGTATACACTCCTACTTTTATGCCTATTGAATTAGAATGATCAAATGCCATGCCAACTAATAAAACAATAAGGAGTGGTGCTAGAATAAGAACTAATGCTGATATTTTCGATCTAAAAAACATCTTCAGGTTTTTTATTATTAATTTTAATATATTATTCATTTTATTTTAACCTTCTAATTCTTGAAATATCTCTCTTAATGATATTTTCTTTAATTCAATTGAACGTATTTTATCTTTTTTATCTTTTTTAAGTTTTGAAAGTTTGTTGAGTATTTTGTATGGTTTTGGAGTAAATATCTTTACTTCATCATCATATTCTATTTTTTTTATTATTTTTGACTTACCTATGTATTTCATAATTGCTTTAGGTGTTTCTGTTACAATCCTTATTTCATTATTTCCTTTAGCATATAATTTTTTTATTTTAACTAAGGGACCAGATTTTGCAATATGTCCATTATGTAATATTGCTATGCTAGTACAATATTCTTCAAGTTCTTCTAAAAGATGTGATGCTACAATCACTGTTGTTCCCATTCTATTTATTTCTTTTATTAATTCCCATGTCTCTTCTCTTAATATTGGATCAAGATCTGCTGTAGGTTCGTCAAGTAAAAGTAAATAAGGTTTATGTATCATACCGCAGATTATATTTAGACGACGTTGCATACCTCCTGATAACTCAGAAGCTAACTTATCTTTGAATCTTTCAAGTTTTGTTAGTTTTAGTAAATGATTTATGTTTCTTTTTAGTATTGTATTATCAATATCATAGAAACTTCCAAATAAGTATAAATTTTCTTTTACAGTTAATTTAGGATAAAAAGAAGGTGTTTGTGGTGCAAATCCAAATGTTTTTTTAACTTCATTTAAATTATCTATTATATTATTATATTCTGGTTTTGATTCATCAAGCATATAAGGGGGACAATATTTAACATATCCTTGCTCAGGATATAGGTGTCCTATTATTGTGTTAAGTAAAGTAGTCTTACCACTACCACTCATCCCTATAACTCCAAAAATATCTCCTTTTTTAACATCAAAAGAGACATTTTTAAGGACAATATTCTCTCCATAGGATTTGGACAATTCCTTTATCTTTATGATATTTACCATCTTATAAAATTAAAAATATAAAAAAAATAAAAAATTAATCTTTTGCTTCAGTATATATGTGTTTTAGTCCTATTATTATTGCTGCTGGTGCTATAAAAATAACTATATTGGACAAAATTGCTCTTAGATAAACACCTATATATGGAACCATTCCCAAGTTTACTAATCCTGCAAGCATTAATGCTATGAATGCAATTAGGAAAGAATTAGTTTCTTTTTCTTTAATGTTTAAAAAACCAACTATTGTTCCAAGTATTACCAAAATTGTCACAGTATATACTGTAGGGACTAATCCTGTGAATAAACCCAACAATAATGCAACAATTGCACCCAAGAAAAATACTGATTTTCCAATCATTTTCATTTCTGTTTCTTCTTTAATTACTTTTTTAGTTGCTGTTTTTCTTTTTTTTACTGATTTACTATATGCTTTTACAGGCTTTTTGGATTTTTTAGAACTTTTTCTAGCCTTTTTCTTTTTAGCCATCATATCACCTCTTGATTATAATTTATAATTATAATTGTTCTTTTGTTTTTAAATGTTATTATAATTTTTGTTGTAATTTTTATTATTTTGAATATAGTAAATTATTTAATTACTTGCAATATTTAATTTTTATATGGACATAGGAACTAAAATAATTGATGATGTTATAGTTAATCAATTAATACTTTCAATAAAAACCAAAAAAGAATTTATTGGAATTGAAAATTCACTTATCAAAAAAGAGATAAAAAATGTTTTAAAAAGAAATAATATTCTTTGTAATTATCTTTTATCTAAAAAAATTAGTTTCCGGTCTGATAAATTTAAAAAAATAGTAAAACTCGTAAGAGCAACACTTAGACAAAAATATAGTATGTTTATAGTTAATTTAAATCAAAGAGATAAATTACTTGAGAAATTAAAAGATATAAATGACAAAGAACTAAGAAATAAATTATTGAAATTACATGTTTCTTCAAAAGAAAGAATACCTCTGTATGATTTTTTATTTGAAGATATATTCAAATTAACTGGAGAACCCAAAACAATATTAGATCTTGGATGTGGATTCAATCCTATTGCCTTTCCATTTGATAAATATAATGTAAAATATTATGCTTCAGATATATCAAAATCAGATTGTGATTTTTTAAATTATTATTTTAAAAAAATAGATGTTGAGTGTAGTGCAAAATCTCTTGATTTAACATTATTAAATAAAAAAAAGAATTTATTAGAAATATTTCCTTTTGTTGATATTTGTTTTTTACTTAAATTACTTGAATCCATTGAATTAAAAGGACATAAATTAGCTGAATTACTTCTTGAGAACATAAAAGCTAAATGGATTGTTGTAAGTTTTCCAAAGAAAAAATTATCTGGTAAAAGAATGAATAGAATTGAGAGAAAATGGTTTGAAAAAATATGTGAAAGGAAAAAATATTCTTTTAAAAAATTAGATTATGAGAATGAGTTTTTTTATATTGTAAAAAAGTAATTAAAATGCTATTTTCATATGTTTCAGTTTTTATATTATGCCTTATTGAATAATATTGATAATTATTTTTAATAGATAATTATTTTTCAAATTCAATTGCATCAACAGGACATATTTCAATTGCATCTTCAATACAATCTTCTTTTTCTTCAACTTTTAATTCTTCAACATCTCCCTTTATTTCAACTTTTGCCTGTTTTTCATCAGGAGATATTAAATGACTATTGCCATCTTCTCTAATTTCAAAGAATTTTCCATTACACATTGCTTGACATGCACCACACCCAATGCATTTTTTAACATCTAGTTTGATTTTCATTTTTGCCTCATTTATCGATAATTTCTTTAATTTATCAATATAAATACAAAAAATATAAAAATACTTCTATTTTTTTCCTTTAAGTACCTTAAGTGGGGGTAGCAAAGTCTGGTCAAATGCGCAGGACTTAAGATCCTGTCCTTTAGTAGGTTCGAGGGTTCAAATCCCTTCCCCCACATTTGACAGCCTGGTAGTGCAGTGGACTATCATTAAGCTGGTTGGATGCTAGCTTAAACAAAAAAACAATTCAACCACTAATTTTATTCGTAGCCCGGTAGTGTAGTGGACTATCATTAAGCTGGTTGGATGCTAGCTTTAAAAACAACAAAACAAACAAAACCACAAAAACTCAATTTCATCAACCACCCCATCAACATCATCATAGCCCGGTAGTGTAGTGGACTATCATCTGGCACTTTGGATGCTAGGACTCCAGTTCGAATCTGGACCGGGCTATT
>CAYLKE010000007.1:0-56449 GCA_964384425.1 uncultured Methanosarcinales archaeon
ATGAAACACCTGCACATGTTTATTTGAGTGTAAACTCAATATAGGATAGCACATAATGCATTTTTTAAGATAGATTTATATAATTATAAACTATAAGTTATAGTAAATTTGAAATCTATTGAATAATTTATATAAAGATACAGGGAGTGATAAAATTGAATAAGAAAAAAATATCTGTAGTTAATAAACAAAGCCAGAGCTCTATGGCAGAAATTCTTAAAAAAATTTATGAAAATCACCCCCATATTATTTCTACTCCTGATTTAAATAACATTGACAAAATATTTCACAATAAGGATATTTATGAAAAAATAACAAGGCATTCAAGATTAAAAGAAAAGAGCAATATATTTGAAGATAATGAAAAATGTTAAATTAGTGTTTTATTGATTCAACAGCCAATATTCTCCCCTATATTCTTTAGGAACATAATTGATAATTTCTCCTTGTTTGTACTTAGCACACCCAAGAACATAATCTTTATGCTTAATAATTACAAAAGTATTTTCAACATCACATTTCTTTTTGATATTATGGCCTTGCATATATTCATCTAATTCGAGTTCATTGATTGAAATAACATTTTTTTTAGCTAAAGGAGCTATCTCAAATGCTGCTTGAAAACTTAATCTAATACCTTCATTCATCAACTGCCCAAAGTAAAAACCAATCCTTTGCATATGTTTAAGCTTTTTGATAACTTTTGCAATTGTTTCTGTTGTAAGATATAATTTCTTATGCTTTTTATCTAAAACCCATACTCCTTTTGGAAAATCTGAAAGATTATATTGATCAATTAACTGTTCTCTGATCTTCTTAACTTCTCTTGAACCAAGGATATCATGATCCCTCATAAGATATGTCATAAAAATCAATAATAATAGTTATTTAAAAAACTTATCTTTAAATTAAATTACTTATTACCAATAGTTACATATATAACAATACAAAATAGGAAATTTTATAAATTAGGAAACAATGATTAAAACTATGATAGTTAGATCTCAAGTAAAGGATTTTGTTAAAAGTTTAGATTATAATATAGAAAATGTTTCTAGTGATTTCTTTGAAATGTTAGATAAAAAAGTAGAACAAATTATCAAAGAATCATGTAGGAGAGCAAAAGAAAACGGAAGAAAAACAGTTATGCCAAGGGATCTTTAATAAAGAGTAGTTAAAAAGTTAATTATAATTTTTTAAACTAAAAAATATAAATATTTTAAATATAAATATTTAATTTACGATATATTTATATATTGTATATAATATTTGAATAAAATACAAAAGGATGGGTGAGAAAATGTCATTTTGGGAAAAAGTCAAAAGCAAACTTTCAAATACTGAAGAAGTTTATGATAATAGTGAAGAATATGATGAATACGTTGAGCTAAATGGTGGTAGTTCTGGTGGAGATTCTGAAAAATCAAAAGTAATGGTCAGAACATTTGAACTTGAAGATTTTGAAGATATCAAAGGAATTCTAGATTCATTAAGACAAGGTTATACAATTGCTCTTGTTAATATAAAAACTCTCAAAGAAAGAGATATTACTGAATTAAGAAGAGCTATCAACAAATTAAAAAAGACCTGTGATGCTATCTCAGGAGATATTGCTGGATTTGGAGGAGATTATATTGTTGCAGTTCCAAGTTTTGCAGAAATCTTTAGAGACAGAACAACAGAAATAGAATAAATTTATTTTTTTCTTATCTAATTTTAAGATAAACTTTAAAAACATAATAATATATCTTGTTCTATGACAGATTATAGTTTAGATAGACTTAATAGAATAAAAAGCAAAATTAAAACAATAAATTTAGATATTGTAACAATTGTTGAAGATATAGGGGCATTTGATTATGAAATATCTGTATTGGATGACAAATGGGATGTTGCTAATGATGAAAAAGAAGTAAAAAATATTAAAAAACAATATAAAAGTCTGATAAAAAATATATCAAATAAGACAAAAATCCTTTCTTCTAAATACAATCAAAAATATAGGAATAAATTCAAGCAAAAACTTGTTGAAACTGGAAACAAAAAAGAAAGACAGAGAGAGATTAAAAATATACAAAATAAAATAGAAAAAATGCTTATGCATCATGGATTTATTTATGGGAGCATGTATATTAAACAGACAATAGATCTATTATTGGAAATAAATGATTTTATGATGAAAAGAACATCTAATTATTTTGCTAAGACAAAAAAAGAAATCAAAGTAGAAAAAAATATGCTTGAAGATGATTCTTTTATTGAAGAAGCTGCTCAAAAATTCATAAATACGCTTGATAAAGTCAAAGAAGAAGATAGAATAAAAGTAGGATGTAATTGTATTATGAAAATGTATGGTCTTATAGATTCTAAAAAGAAAACCAGTCATAAATGCAATGCAGAATTTGTTGATATAAAGGAATAAAGAGAAAAATTAGTCTAAGAATAGAAAAAATCCTTTCAGATTTTCAAACCCCCAGTACTTCTGTTTTACAACGGGCCTGAGGGGATTCGAACCCCCGACCTTCACCTTAGGAGGGTGCTACTCTATCCAAGCTGAGCTACAGGCCCAAAATAAATTAATTTATCTTATATCTCAAAACTGCTCCAATTCCAGAAAGTGAATCAAGTTTCTTTCCAGCATCGGTTTTTGAGTCAATGATAAATATCTTAGAATCTATATTCTCAGCTTTTTTTATAATATTATCTATTTCAGAATATTTGTCTTCATCTCTATACTTTTTCATAACATCAGATGATATTAATAAATCTTTTACAGCACCAAAATCAACTGCTTTCTTAACTTCTTTAAAACCATATGTTGCCATTTCATGTGCAATAGCATTAAGAAATTCCTCGACAATAGAAAGTTCCTCTGCAAATCTTATTTCTTCCAATTGTCTTTTTATTTCATTTTTTCTAAGAATATTTCCTATCTCATTCTCGTTGATATTAGTTGAAATAGTTGTTATTGTCTTTTTTTTAACATTGTCTGCTAAGCGTTCTTTAATATTTGTTATATAAAATGAAGATCCTGCTAATATTACTTTTTGAGGTTCGTGATTGTTAAACTGTTCTTCTATGTCTTTTGCAAGATGTAAAAGTAATTTATTTTCATCAGAAGTTTGATAATATTTTTTAGGAACTTGTTCTTTTTTTCTTTCTAATAACTCATATCCTCTATTCTTAATTAATGCGAATATAACTTCTTCTCTATCAAATAATGCAAGTAAAAATTTTTTCTTTGAATTGTTTACAGCATCATTCAATGTCTTGATATCATTTTTACCCCATCTTTTTTTTCTTATAACAACTTCAGAATCTTCTTCTATTGTCATACCTTGATATGAATCTTTAGGAATATCTTCTTTTTCTTCAAGTGTTTTCCCAAGTACTCTCAAAGTATTTGTTTGATATTCTATTTTTTCAACATTTAAAGTAAGATAATATTTTTTCCTAGTGGTTTTATTATTCTCCATCTTAATTTTTCTTGTAACTGTACCTTTAACATGATCTTCTGGAGAAATCATCTGAGATAAATACCATATATCTTCTAGATTTTCTATTTTAATTTTTACATGTGTTGGAGATTTGTTTATTATTCTCATATAATAAAGAAAAAATAAAGAATATATAAATTATTTGCAATCTTCAGGGCAATTTTCAGGTGTTTCAGCACATGGACATCCAACTGCCATACATACCATTTCCTGACATATTCCATCACCACACATATCAACACATGTTTCTTCAACAAAAGTTTGTCCATCTACAGTACATTGTCGAGGATAACTTTCCATAACAGGGTTACCTGCTTCAACACATTCTTCAAATGAAGTTATATTTGTTGATGAACATGCTGTTAAAAAAATAACTAATAACCCAAATAGTATTTTATATTTCATATACAATCACCTCAAAACATAATAAAAAGTGTTATTTTATAAATTTTTTTCACTATAGAGAAAAAACAAATATTTAATTAAAATAAAACTTTATAATAAAATATATGAATATTATTATAACTGTAATTTTAATAGTTGGAATTTCTTATTTAATTAATGTCATTGCTCAAAAGATAAAGATTTCATCAGTAGTTTTATTGATAATAGGTGGTATAATTATTGGTCTTCCAGGTATCAGAGAACATATTATTGATTCAAATATAGACATAATAAATACAATTGGAGATTTTGGATTATTTGCATTGATGTTTCTTGCAGGATTAGAAAGTTCCTGGCAAATGATGTATAAAGAGAAAAAAGAATCTATTTTGATTGCATTATCTGCAATGATCGTACCTTTTATTTTGGGATTTTTTGTATTTTATCTATTGGATTATTCTATTATTATTGCACTTATTGTGGGTATTGCAATGGCAGTTACAGCAGAATCAACAAAAGCAAGAGTTCTTATTGAATTAAAAAAATTAAATACTAGGGTTGGATCAGCTATGATGGGTGCAGGAATTATGGATGATATGTTAAGCATGTCTTTTTTTATTGTTTTACTTTATTTTTTAGATGTTGCAAAAGGATCAAGCATATTACTTGGCGGAGCAATTTTTGCATTTTTATTAGGTGTTATTATACAATTGAAAATGAAAGACACTGCAAAAAAAATAAAACATATTGAAAAATCTCTTTTAATAACATTAGTGCCTTTCTTTTTTATCTCATTAGGATTGACATTTGATATATCTTCTATTTTAAAATATCCATTAGTTATCTTTTTAATTTTGAGTATAGGTTTTCTTGGAAAAATGATAGGAACATATCTTGTAAAAAGTTTTACAAAATTTACTTGGAAACAAATGACAATTATTGGATGGGGAATGAATAGTAGAGGGGCAGTTGAATTAGCAATGGCATTAATTGCATATAAAGCTAAGCTTCTTCCAATAGAATTATTTTCTGGATTAGTTGTAATGGCAATTGTGACAACATTAGTGTTTCCAATAGTTGTTTCCAAAATAATAAAAAATAATAAAAATATAATGAACAGATATTATTAATTTAATTTTTCACCTAATTTTCTTATTTTATCTATCCATTTTTTTCCGTCTTTAAAACCCTTATTTACTCCTCCAATAAGAGTTGTTTTAACAGGAGAGATCCCACAAAACTTTAATGTACCATTTTTAACTAACTTAACACCAGGAGAACACATTATCCATTTGTAATACCACACTGGAGCACCCATTGTAACAATTAATCTTGCACTTTTTCCTTTAAGAAACTTTTTCCAAGATATTTTTCCAGTATATTTAAATGCAAAACCTGGTAAAAAAACTCTATCGATAAATCCCTTTAACAATGCTGGAAGACTTGCCCACCATGTTGGAAATACAAAAACAAGATGGTCTGCCCATTTTATTAATTTTTGAGATTTTTGTAAATCTGGTTCAAGTTTCATTTTTTTATGATAACCAAATTTAAGATTAAGGTTAAATTTTAAATCAGATAAATCTAATCTTTTAAAATTGCTATTCTTTTTAGCATCTTTTTCATAGGCATCTGCAAGTGCATTGCAAAAGCTATTTTTATCAGGATGAGCCATTATGAGAAGAATATTTTTTTTCATATTTTATCACCTAAAATCATATTAGTTATCAGATATATAAACTTGTTGAAAACAATAAAATTCATAAACAAAACAATATTAATTAAATTATGAAAATAGGATTTATAGGAAGCGGAAATATGGCTCAGGCATTGATGGGTGGAATAAAGAAAAAAGAGATTGCAGAAGAAATAATTGCATCAGATGTTATTGATGAGATACTTGAAAAAGTAAAAAAAGATTACAATGTAAAAATAACAAAAAACAATCTAAATGTTGTTAATGAATCAGACATCATTTTCTTAGCAATTAAGCCACAGGTTATAGACACAGTTTTAGAAGAAATAAAAGAACATATTCAAGACCAGATTATTGTTTCAATAGCAGCAGGAATCAAATTAAGTAAAATTGAAAAATATCTTTCTGGTAAAAAACTTGTAAGAGTCATGCCAAACACACCATGCTTAGTAGGAGAAATGGCTGGTGGATTTGCAACTAAAAATTTAAATGAAAATGAAAAACAAACAATTAAAAAAATATTAAATGCTTCTGGAAAAGCATTTGAATTAGAAGAAAAATTACTTGATGCAGTTACTGGATTAAGTGGGAGTGGTCCAGCATTTGTTGCTAGGTTAATAGATTACTTCCAAAAGGCAGGAGAAGAAGTTGGATTAACAAAAGAAATTGCATATGAACTTGCATTAAAAACATTTCTTGGAACAGCAAAACTATTAAAGGAAAAACAACTCTCACCTGAAGAACTTATTACAATGGTATCTTCTCCAAATGGGACAACTGTTGCAGGAAGAAAAGTATTGGAATCATCTAATGCAAAAGAAATAATAAAAAATACTGTTAAAACAGCATCTGAAAGAAGTAAAGAATTAGGTAACTGATTACTTATCTTTCTTCATCCAACCTAAATATCTATAAGAAAATAATGCTCCAACCCCTATAATAAGCCAAAATTCCATAACTCCAATAATTCCAAATCCAAATAATAGCATATTAGCGACCATAACAAAAACTAATACTAAAGAAATTATTTTTATTGTTTTTTTACTTAATTTCATATTTTATTTACCTTATTTTTATTTTATTATTTATAATTTATTATGTTTATTAATTATTATAGATTTTTTAATTTATTTAGATAATGTATTAAAAATATCTATTTCACATTTATTACCATTCCTTTTGGTCCTGGATTTACAACAAGTGTTTTGTTAATAACTCCTTTTGCACCAGCTGTTTCATGAAGATGCCCACATACACATAATTTAGGACTTGTTCTCAAAATAAAATCTCTATAATCTCTGTTACCTGCATTTGCATCTCCAAGATTATCTGCTTTACTATCATAAGGAGGCATATGTGTTATAAATATTATTTTATCTGTTTTTTTAATAACTTTTTTTCTCCATTCACGAGAAAGTTTTCTAAATTCAGCATCTCTCATACTAAATCCTCCTCCCCCATGTCCTAAAAATAAAAAATCTCCCATTCTATAATATCCTTCATCAATATAAATTAGATTTTCATATTTTTTTTGATTTAACTCAACTTGTAATTTTTCTTTATCTTCGTGATTTCCAGTTATCATAAAAACAGGTTTTTTGATTAAATTTATTTTTTTAAGAATTTTCTTTATATTACTTTCAAATATTGTGAAATCTCCAGCACATATAACTGCATCAATATCCTCTTTGTTACTTCTAATAATTAATGCATCTAATATTTTCATATCAGCATGCAAATCAGTAAAACATACAAATTTCATATTAATAAGTAAAAAAGAAATATTTAAATAGTTTTGTGTAAAATAGATAGTATAATTATAATAAATAAAAACGAGGTGTTAACATGGTAGAAGGAGTAGAAGTTGCGACCCTTACATTTATTCCCCCTTTGGTTTGTGGTGCTGTAATTGGATTATATGAAGCATTTCTTGTAAATAAAGATGTTAGTATTCCAACACATAAATTTGGACACATGATTTCAGCAGCAATTAAAGCATTAGTATTCACATTTTTCTGTTTCAATGTTCCATTACTTTATGCACTTGTTCCACAATTAAAAACAATATTTCTTTTGAAATATGAAGTTGCAGTAAGAATAGCAATTGGACTTATAGCAGCAATAGGTGTACATGGAAGTAGTGCAGCATTTGGAGGAAGTTCTGGTGGTGGTGGAGTTACAAAAGAAACATGGCTTCATAGTTTTACAGTAGGAGCTTTAATTGTAGCAGCACCTTATTTATGGCCTTTGATTGCTCCAGTATTGCCTAGTTGGTTAGGTGGAAGTAAAGGTGCAGCACCAGCAGTTGTACCAAAAAAATAATTTTTCTTTTTTTGATTTTTAATTTACAATAAAAATTACAAGTAATTTTCAAGCATTAATTAAGAAATTAATAAAATGAAAAATAATATATTCCTAGCACCTTTAGCAAATATAAATTGTTATGCTTTTAGAAAAATTTGTCAAAATTATGGGGCAGGGCAAATATATTCTCCTATGATAACTTCTAAAGAAATTATTTATAATAAAGAAACTATAAAAAAATTTGATCTAAATAAAAGAATGAAACATTTTTCCATTCAAATAGCTGGTTCTGAATTAGATGAAATTAAACAATCTGTCAAGATAGTTGAAAAATATTGTCATGACAAATCTAATTATATTGATATAAATGCAGGATGTCCTGATAAACATATAATTGCAATGAAATCTGGTGCATATCTTATGAAAGATCTTAAGTTATTAGATAAAAAAATAAATGCATTTACATCATCTACAAATAAACCAATATCTATCAAAATAAGAACCGGATGGGCAAGAAACAATCTAAAAAAAATAATGGATATAGTAACAAATCATGATATTTCATTTGTAGCTATACATGGAAGAACAAAAAAACAGATGTATAGTGGGAAAGCAGATTGGGATACAATAAAAATGATAAAAGAGACATATGATATCCCTATAATTGGAAATGGAGATATAAATTCTAAAGAAATTGCATTTGAAAGATTAAAAGATGTTGATGGAATAATGATAGGAAGATATGCTATGAAGAATCCAATGATATTTAAAGAAATATTGAAAAATAAGGAATTTGATAGAATCAAATCAACAACAAAAACAATGGCTGATTTTATAAGATATTTCTCAAAACAATATGAACAGCCCTTGCCTCAATTGAAAATGCATCTAATGAATTTTTGTCATGGTTTTAAAGGAGCAAAGCAAAAGAGAATAGAAATTGGAAAAGCAAAAAATTATGATGAAGTAATTAATATAATCAATAACTTTTATCTATAAAATCTACTTTTTTATCTTGCAAATATTCTAATAGTTTTTGTTTTCTTTGAATCATAAATGATAAAACATCTAATGTTGCTTTAGGTATTTTTCTTTCTGTTTTAATATTATATTTTTTGTAATTATTTTTTAATTCTTTTTTAAATTTTTCAGAATAAATCATATTTTTAGCATCTAATGGACTAATCCATAATAAATTTGATATTTCTTTATTATTTTTAAATTTAAAATCACTATAACCTAATTTAGCAATATAAAATTCAGTAAAATAGTTTCCTTGGCTAACATCTAAATAGGAACTAAAATAAGTAATATCATTAAAATAACTATTGTAATTTGTTTTCTTATTAAATTCTCTTATAGCGCATGCCTCAAAAGATTCATTTTTTTTACAATGCCCTACAGGAAATACATATTCTCCAGGTAAAGACAAGATCTTATTATTTGTTGGATTAATAAAATTTCTTTTAGATAATAATATTTCTAATCTACCTTGATTATTTTTAAGTGCACAAAGACCTGCTTGTTTTTTAAAATCAGATAATTCATTTCTAACCATAAAATAAAAATAAAAATTTTATTTTTATGTATTATTGCTTTTTATCTAACATTTTAGATACTCTATATTTAATTACAAGTATTATTTTTTTCTTCAATAAATCTACAATACATTAAATGTTCTAATCCTCTACAAATAGCATATTGTTTCTCTCCACTAATATTGCACATATTCATAGATTCCATTGAATCTAATTTAGATCCCAAAACCTCTTTTCCTCTTTTTTCATAATTAGGAACAAAATACTTGCAAAAACCCATATCAACACCTGTCTCTTTCTGAATAGTGTGTAATATTCTATTTCCCACCCATTCAAAACCAAAAAAATCATCACTTATGTTATTTTCTTCAAAATAAAAACTAGAATAATCTTTGATTAATATATGTTTTATCTCATAAATAGTTTCTTCATTTAATTTTTTTATAAAAGACAAATTATTTTTTACATTATTACAAATATCTTTTATTGTTTCATCTAATTTTTCATAACTTGTATCAAACATCTTACATTAGAAAATGAGTTTACTTAAAAGATTATGTTTTCTTGTATTTATATTTTACTTTTGTTGTTTTTGTTTGTTTCTTGTGTTTTGCGTGTTTGTGTTTTGTTGTTTGTTTTTGTGTTTTTGTTGTTTTTGTTGTTTGTTTTTGTGTTTTTGTTGTTTGTTTTTGTGTTTTTGTTGTTTTTTGTTTTTTGTTTTTGTTTCTTTGTCTTTTGTTGTTTTTAGTTGCTTTTTTGCTTTTATTGTTTTTGTTTCTTTGTGTTTTTGTTGTTTGATGTTTTTGTTTCTTTATTGATTATATTTTTGCTTTGTTGTTTATTTTTGTGTTTTTGTTGTTTTTGTGTTTGTTTTGTTGTTTTTAGTTGCTTTTTTGCTTTTGTTGTTTTTGTTTCTTTTTTCTTCTGTTATCTTTGATGTTTTCTTCTGTCTATGCTTCTTACTAACATGTTTCATACTTTTATGTGTAAAATAAAATCTTCCTTTTAATGCTCTTAGAATTCTCTGAAAAACTCTAACAATCCTTCCACCTTTTGATGCTCTTGTAGCTCTTATTTCTTTTATAATTTCTGATTCTTCTCTTAAAAGAACACTTTCATGTGCAAGTTTTTGTCCTACTTCTGCAACTTCTTCTCCTATCTGCAAAAATGTTGCAACTTCTCCTGCTAATCTAAATGCCAGATAGAATGGAAATACTGCAACAATATCTAACCAATATAATTTAAAAAATTTTCCTATTCTCCTAACTCTAAACCATTTAAATATTAAATCAACTACAAAAAAGAATATAACAAAATAATCAAATACTAAGATATAAGTATGGTATTCTTCAAGATTAAATAATGTCCAAAAAGGATTATCAACTATTAATAATATGAGTAAACCAATTATTAAAAAAGGAATTAATCTATCTGTAAGTCTTTCAAACCAAAGCAATAGTTTTTGTAAAAATTTATTTTTAAAAACTTTTTTTGATTTCTTTTTATTGATTGTCTTACTTGAAGTCTTTTGTCTAGTTGATTGCTTCTTCCTCTTTTTCTTTGACATTTAATAAAGAATATAAAAAGAATATAAAAAACTTGTGGGGCAAAAATAAGCTGCCTTCTGTATTCCAAATATTGGAATGTTGGTATTTGACTTAGCGCCCATTCTGGACTTGCACCAGCTCGGTTGGCTGTTTCATCAACTTAAGGGAACATCAGTGTCTACACATCATATTATTTACCTTAAGATGTGCATTTCTGTGCCAGAGCCAACGATTTCTCGTTTGAGCGTTTACGGTGGGCAGACTTTCCTCAGCATAATGCCGTGAACCAACTATTTGCCTCCACATATATTCTAGAACATATATTATTTATATATTTTATGGAATTATTTATAAATAAGTGACAAATAATAGAAAATAATAAAAATAAATAGTAAAAAGGTATAATATAATGGAAATTGAAAACACTAAAGAATTCAAAGAATATGAAAAATTATTAGATAAAGCAATGGATGAATTACCTGAATATGTCACAAGTGAAGACAGATTTAAAGTTGAAAAGATAAGAGGACATCTTGAAGGTAATAAGACAGTACTTACAAATTTTATTAAAATTGCAAAATCAATTGATAGGAATCCTGATCACATGCTAAAATATATATTAAAAGAACTTGCTACACCTGGGAAAATAAGAGGTAGTAATGTTCTATTAGGTACAAAGGTTCCTGCATCTAAAATAAATAAAAAAATTGAACAATATATAGGAGAATATGTATTGTGTCATAATCCGGAATGTAGAAAACCTGATACTGAACTTATAGTAAAAAGAGGAATTACATATATTAAATGTAAGGCATGTGGTAATGAATATCCTGTTAAAGGATAATTACATTCATGTGGACGTGCCGGAGTGGCCAAACGGGGCAGATTATTATTGCCATAGGTACTAATAAACCCAAACTCAAGAACTTGAGTAAAGAGACTTTACGTCGATGAATTGCATAGTTGAGCCATCTGTTGGCTTAGTGCCTACGCAGGTTCGAACCCTGCCGTCCACATTTTCAAAGAAAATGGGGACCTCAAAATTGCTTTGCAATTTTTTTGTCCACATTACAATTATTAATACAATACAAAGGTGTGAATATGATAAAAAATAAGGAAAATTATATATCTATTGTTTCTGAAAAAGTTGGAGAAAAAGTTACATTATATGGTTGGGTTTATAGAGAAAGAGGATCAAATAAATTTAAATTTATAACATTAAGAGATTCTTCTGGAAAAGTCCAATGTATTTTTGATGCTAAAAATTTCAAAGATAAATGGGATGAAATAGATAAAATATCAATGGAATCTTCTATGAAAATTACTGGTTCCGTTAGAAAAGAAGAAAGATCTCCTACAGGATATGAAGTTGATGTAGAAGATTATGAAGTTATTGGATTAGCTGAACCATTTCCAATTCAAAAAGACTTTTCAACAGAATTTTTACTAGATAACAGACATTTATGGTTGAGAAGTACAAAGATGACAGCTATGTTAAAGATAAGAAGTACTGTCTTTAAAGCAATTGATGAATTTTTTAAAAAAGAAGGATTTTATGAATATCATTCACCTATATTTCAATCAGTTCAATGTGAAGGGGGAAGTGATCTTTTTGAAGTGAAATATTTTGATAAAAAAGATGTTTTTCTTGCACAAACATGGCAACTTTATGCAGAACCAGTTATAATGGCACTTGAAAAAATATACACTATCTGTCCTTCTTTTAGAGCTGAAAAATCAAAAACTTCTAGACATCTTACTGAATATTGGCATGCAGAAATGGAAGTTGCATGGAGTACTTTTGAAGACATACAAGATTATGGTGAAAAACTAATCAAATATATTGTTAAACAAGTTTTAGAAAAACATGAAAAAGAATTTAAATTATTAAAAAGAGATACTTCAAAATTAATTTCTACAATAGAAAAACCCTTTATTCGTATGAGATATGATGAAGCATTGGAAATATTAAAAGAAAAATGTAATTTTGAAATTGAATGGGGAAAAGATCTTAGAACAATTGAAGAAGAAAAAATTACACAACTTTATGATGTTCCAATAATTGTAACACATTATCCAAAAAAAGTAAAAGCATTTTATATGACAGAAGATCCTAAAAATCCTGATGTTGTTTTAGGATGTGATTTTTTAGCACCTGAAGGATATGGAGAAATAATTGGAGGAAGTGACAGAGAATATGATATTGAAAAAATTAAAAAGAGATTAAAAGAAGATGGAGAAGATCCAAAAGAATATGAATTCTATCTTGATTCCAGAAAATATGGAAGTGTCCCGCATGGAGGATTTGGACTAGGAGTAGAGAGAATAATAACTTGGATTTGTGGATTTGATAATATAAAAGACGCTATTCCATTCCCAAGAACAATGTTGAGGTATAAACCTTAATTAAATCTAAATAAAGATTTATTTCTTTTTACAATGTTTTTTAAAATAAATAAAAATAATAGAGAAGCGAGAACAGGAGTTATTACAACAGCTCATGGAAAAATAAAAACTCCTGCATTTGTTCCTGTTGCTACAAAAGCAGCTGCAAAAGCAATTACTCCAAAACAACTTGAAGAAATTGATACACAAATTATGATTTCTAATTCATTTCATCTTCACTTTAAACCAACTGATCTAGTCATAAAAAAATTTGGAGGCATTCATAAGTTTATGAATTGGCCCCATCCGTTAATGACAGATAGTGGTGGATTTCAAGTATATTCATTAAATGATTCTTGTAAAGCAGATGATGAAGGTGTTGAGTTTCGTTCCCCATATGATGGAAGAAAAGTAAGATTTGATGCAAAAAAAAGTATGCAAATACAACAAAATATTGGTGCAGATATTATATTTGCATTTGATGAATGTCTTCATGTTAAAACATCTCGCTCTTATACAGAATCATCTATGGAAAAAACACATAATTGGGCAGACAAATGTTTACAGTATCATAAGAAAAAAGATCAAACACTTTATGGAGTTGCACAAGGTGGATTCTATAAAGATTTAAGGAAAAAATCAGCTAGATTTATTGGAGAAAGATTTAAAGGAGTTGGATTAGGAAGTTTTTTTGGAGATCCTAAAACTCGATCGTATGAATTAGCTAAGATACAGATGAATGAGATTCCAGTCGAGAAACCCAAACATATGTTGGGAATAGGGGCTGTTGAAGATATTTTCCATTATGTTGAAATAGGTGCAGATACATTTGATTGTGTTCTTCCAACAAGATTAGGAAGAAGTGGTTATGTTTTTTCATCTCAAAAAGGACTTAAAGAAAAGTATAGATACAGAATCACAAATGCAAAATATAAACTTGACAAAAAACCACTTGAAAAGGGATGCCAATGTTACACATGTAGAAATTACAGCAGAGGATATATTTATCATTTATTTAAGGCAAATGAAATGCTTGCATATACACTTACATCAATGCACAATATTTATTTTTTTAATAATCTAATGAAACAAATTAGGGAAAGTATAGATAAGGGGACGTTTCAAAGATTAAAAACAAAATGGATGAAAAAATAAAAATACATATTCTAAAACAGAAAATAAGCAATAAATATAAAAATAAACAGAACTTAAACATAAGATAATGATAAAAAAATCATTTTTGTATGTAGTTATGTTATTATTAATGATCTTACCTGTTTTTTCTATTGAAACATATATTGATGAAGAAATTGAAGTTTTTGAAAATGGACAAGCAATTGTAAGTGGAACAACTAATCTAAATATAATTAGTGATTTGGTTTTGGAAGGTGAAAAGATATTAGGATATAGTGAAGTTTTAACAGAAAAAAAAGGAAAATATTGGTTATTTACATACCATTATGATAAAAATATATCAAATTATTTAATCAAACTAACTATGCCAGAAAAAGCACAAATAAATCATATTGGTTCTAAATCAAAAATACTTATTTCAACAAAAGATTCACAACAAGTTATAACTTTTATTGGAAAATCCCAACCATTAAATATTAAAGTACAATATACATTAGGTAAAACACCTGCTTTATCATTTAAATGGGATTATATTATCTATGGAATAACAATATTATTCATTTTTATTGCTGCATGGTTATTTATTCTAAGAAAGAAAAATATTTTTTCAAGAAAAACAAAAAAACAAACAATCCAAAAAACTAGTGAAAAAACAAAAACAAATAAAAAAATTCTAAATAAAGAAAAACTTGAAACAATTAAATTAACATTAAATGAAAACCAATTAAAAATTATGGATGCATTGTTAGATAAAAAAGGAGAAGCATCACAAACAGAATTAAGATATATGACAGGTATTGCTAAAAGTTCATTAAGTAGAAATTTAGAACTTATGACACAAAAGCAAATTATTTCAAAATTCTATAATGGAACATCTAATTACATAAAAATCCATCCCTCTTTATATAAAAATCAGTAAAAAAACTTAATTTCTATGAAGTTCCACCAAATTCCACTTAATACTTAAATACTGTTCCAGCCTTACTATTAGTATGATAAATCACAATCAAAGCATGGAGGTGCAATAAAATGAGAAAAATAATTTACGCAATTGCTCTGATGTTAATGGTGCTTGCTATGCCTTTTGCAATGGCACAGGAAACAACAGAAGATATTGAACTTGAATCAGAGTTCAAAGAAGAATTAGAAGAATATGAATCTGCAGATTTAGAAGCAGAACAGCAAGAGATTGAAGAATTAGATGAAGAAACACCAACCACAACAGAAGAACTAGCTGAAGAGGAAGGACTTGAACAAGAAGATATTGAAGAATATGAAAAAGCAACAAAAAATGTTGGAGAAAAACAATATATTTACAATAAAATATTCCAACAAAAACTAAAGATAGCAAAACATACATCTAATGCAATTATGAAACATCTTCAAAAAAAGGGAGAGGATGTAATAGCATTAACAGCTATTCAGGAAAAAATAGATCTTATTACAACAGAAATAGATCCTTCAACATTAACAAAAGAAGAATTTGATACAAAACTAGCAGAAGTAAAAGAATTAGTTAAACAATTCAAAGCTCAAGCAAGTAATAGAGTCTCAAAAGATGAAGTTGAAAAAGAAATTGAACAAGAGCTTGAAAACAATGTAGAAGAAATTGAAGAAGAAACTGTAAAAAAAGTTAAAGCAGTTTACAATAAAAAAGTTGTTAACAAAGAAATGAAAAAACTTGTTAAAAAAGAAAAAGAAGCTAATGAAAACAATGAATCATTACTAGGTACACAAGAAAGACTGCAAACATTAAAAGCTCTGCAAGCAAAGTATCTTGGACAAAATGCAACAAAAGAAAATGTAGCTCAGTTTAGAAAAGAATGGAAAGAACAACTTAATCAATACAAAGAAGAAAGATTTGAAGCAAAATTACAAAATGAAAGAGCTAAATTATTAGTAGAAAGTAAAGGAATTAAAAAAGAAATTTCTGAATTAAAAAAGAATGGAAAAGACACATCTGAATTAGAAAATAAACTATCTGAAGTAAAACAATCAATAAAAGGATTAAACAAAGAAAATATTAAATCTGAGCATGAAATTGAAGCTAAAAAAGAAATAGTAAAAAATAAACTTAATAATTTAGGTGAAGAAACTAAAATAAGAGAAAAAATAGAAACTAAATCCAAAGTAAAAAAGATTGATGAAGAAACTAAAATAGAAATTGAAGAAGAAACAGAAACTGAATTAGAAGAAAAAACTGAAGATGAATCAAGTGAATCAAATGATGTAAAGGGAAATTCAGATAATTCTGGAAAAACTAATAAATAAGGTGATGGAAATGAAAAAAATATTATTTGTAATTGCATTAATAAGTGTATTATTAATTGCAGGATGTTCAGAAACTGTAGATATGACAGACACATCAGATGAAATAAGTAGAAATGATGATACTATTTCGCCTGTTGAAGATGCTTCAGAAGATATATCTTTAGTTGATGAATCAGAAGTAGATATAGGAGAATTGATTTAAAAACATATTTTTTTATTTTTTTTATTAAATTTTAAATACGAATAATAAAAATTTGTCACTTTTCTACTGGCAAGGCCCATTCTACCTTGAAGAGCAAGATATTATAGCTTGTGCAAATCTCTTTACGAGATTTTCAATAACAAAAATTTATATACTTCTTACCTAAAAAAACAATATGTTTAATCAAAAAGAGTTAAGTATAGTAGATCTTCACATCCATTCAAAATACTCTAGAGGATGTAGTACAAAACTAGATATAAAAAGTCTTGAAAAATGGGGAAAGATAAAAGGAATAGATATTTTAGGGACAGGTGATTTTACACATCCTAAATGGTATAAAGAACTTAAAGAAAATTTAACAGAAAGAGATGGAATGCTTTATACTGAAAAAGGATTTAAGTTCATTCCACAAACTGAAATCTCATTCATATATACTGATGAAGGAAAAGGAAGAAAAGTACATAATGTTATTCTTGCACCTAATCTTGAAATTGCTGGGCAGATAAAAGATTATTTTGAAAGTAAAGGAAGGATAGATTATGATGGCAGACCCATTTTTAAGATTCCATGTGATCAATTAGTGGAAGATATGAGAAAGATTTCTCGAGATATAGAAATAATAAGTGCGCATGCATGGACTCCTCATTTTGGATTACTTGGTTCAAAATCAGGATATAATAGTGTGGAAGAAGCATTTAAAGATCAAACAAAATACATTCATGCACTTGAAACAGGTATTAGTAGTACTCCTCAAATGAACTATAAGATATCAAAATTAGATAAATTTAGTATGGTGTCTTTTTCAGATGCACATAGTTTCTGGCCATGGCGTCTCGGCCGGGAAGCGACTATTCTTAAAGACGTGAAAACTTGCAAAGATATAATCTCATCTATCCGAAATCATAATATTCATTCAACAATAGAAGTTGATCCAGCTTATGGGAAATATCATTGGGATGGACATGCAAAATGTAATTGTTCTATGTCTCCAAAAGATACAAATAAAAATAATATGATATGTCCTGTATGTAATAAACCAATGACTCTTGGAGTTGATTATAGAGTAGATGAACTTTCAGACAGAGATGAAAACTATAAAGCAGATAATAAACCTCCTTTTATTACATTACTTCCTCTTTCAGAACTAATATCTCTTTCAATAGGAAAAGGATTGGCAACAAAAAGTGTGTGGAGTATTTATTGGCAGTTTATTAAAAAATTTGGAAATGAATTTAATATTTTAATGAATGCAAAAAAAGAAGATATGGATGTTATTAATCCCCATATATCAAAATTAGTTGTTGATAATAGAAAAGGTAATATTAAAGTTCAGCCAGGATATGATGGAGTTTATGGGAAACCCTTATTGTAAATAAGGAAGAAATAAATAAATAAATAAATAAATAAATAAATAAATAAATAATACAAAATAAGATCATATTATCATAAACATTTTTATACTAACAAGCATTACTTATTAAAAGAGGAGATAGACACATGAAAGCATTGAGAATAATAATTTATATGATTGTATTACTTATGATAAGTATTTTTGCAACATACAATATTCTTTATACTTTATCTTATGAAGAACCTCAAACATATTCTATTATTGCAAATGTAAATTTTGATGGAGAATTAAAAGATATTTCATTTAATAATCTTACAGAATCAGAGGATAGAAATGCATTCATTATAATAAATAAAAACAAATATCCTGTTACTTTAGAATATGAAAAAAAAGGAGAGATTGCAGAATATCTTTCTATTGATAAAATAAATACTATGAAAGGTAATAAAGAAAGACAAACTTATGTAAATATAAATATAGATAATATTGAAGAATTATCTGGACAAGTATTAACAGGCAATATCACTATTTATTTAAAAAAACAATTATTCTGGTTTTTGTATTAAAATATATTCTAATTATGTTATTTAACAAAATATTTATTATTTACTAAAAGGATATATCTTGCCTGTTCTGATGTAAAATCTTATCCACTTATAAGTATTATATATCAATAAAAACAATACAATTAATACAACAATAAATATTAATTTATTATGTTCTAATGCAGATGATACATCTCCTCTTAAAAGACGAGAAAATGCTCTTGTCATACCACATGATGGACAACATTCTTTGAATATTCCTGAAGAAGGACAATTATCTATTCCTCCAAATATAAAAGGTAATAAATATCTATTAACACTTACATAAGGATATTTTTCTAATAATTTTATTGGAAATAAAATAAGAAACACAACAATAGAAAATATATTAATAACAATTGCTTGAGGTGTGTTTAAACTAATCATATCAGAAATAAGGATTTTTAATTTTTTAAAAATATTTTTTACAGAAACCATCTTAAATTAAAATGAAAATTAAAAAAAATAAATAATTTAATCCACCCATTCAATATCTTTGAAATCATGTTTTGTTGCAATTAGTATTATATCCACTATCCACCAAACACCACATCCACCAAGAGTGATAAGTTTCAATATTCCTAATCCAATATGTCCCATTATAAATCTATCAACTCCTAATTTTCCTAATATAATAGACATGATAAGAGTCAGAATCCAATTAACTTTTCTTTTTTGTGTTCTTGTGTTTTTTATTGATGATGTTTTTGTTGTTTTTCTTTTAGCCATTATAACCTCCTTTAATATTAATTAAAATAATAAAAAGAATATATAAAACTTTTCATAAGTTTATTTATTTTCTAATGCAGATTTTACTAATCCCAAAAACATAGGTGCTGGTTTAAGAAATTTTGATTTAAGTTCTGGATGAGCTTGTGTTCCTACAAAATAATTATGATTTTTTAATTCAATAAATTCAACAATCCTTTCACTTTTATCTGTTCCTGCAAAAACCATTCCTTTATCTCTCAAAATATCATGATATTCTGGATTAACTTCATATCTATGTCTATGTCTTTCATAAACTATTTCTTTACCTTCATATAGTTTTTTTATTATGGAATCATCTTTTAGATATGCAGGATAACTACCTAACCTCATTGTCCCACCTTTCTCATCTATTGCTTTTTGTTCAGGCATAATATCAATAACTGCATGTTTTGTTTCAGAATTTATCTCTTTACTATTAGCTCCTTCTAACATACAAACATTTCTTGCAAATTCAACAACAGCTAATTGCATTCCTAAACATATACCTAAATAAGGAATATTATTTTCTCTACAGAATTTTATTGCAGATATCTTTCCTTCTATTCCCCTACTTCCAAAACCTCCTGGAACAATAACTGCATCTATTTTTTCTAATTCACTTTCAACACCACAATTTTCAATTATTTCAGAATCAACATATTTTACATTTATCTTACTTTTTGTATGTGCTGCACAATGTAATAATGCTTCTTTGACACTTAGATAAGAATCTGCAACTTCCATATACTTCCCTACAATTGCAATAGTTATTTCTTTTTCAGGATTTTTAAAATTATATATTAAATGTTTCCACTTCTCAAAATCAATATCAAGTTCCATATTTAATTTGTCAGAAATAACATTATGCAATCCTTCTTCAAGAAACACAAGAGGTAATTCATAAACAATATCTAAATCAGGATCACTTACAACTGCCTCTTTCTTAACATCACAAAACCAATGTATTTTCTTTTTAGTTTTATCATCTATTCTTGATTTAGCTCTACATATTGCAACATCAGGAGTTATACCTCTTTCTCTAAGAAATATTGTTGATTGTTGTAAGGGTTTTGTCTTAAGTTGTCCATTATCATCAACTACAGGCAATAATCCTAAATGAACAAATAAACTATTATCATGATCACGAGAAAGTTCTCTAGCTGCTTCTAGAAACCACAAATTTTCAAGATCCCCTACTGTTCCCCCAATCTCAACAATAACAACATCTGCTTCTTGTTTCTTTGCTACATCATACCACATCTGTTTTATCTCATTTGTAACATGAGGAATTAATTGAACTGTTTTTCCGAGATATTCGCCTTTTCTTTCTTTTCTTATTATATTGTTGAATACTTTTCCACTAGTTATACTTTCATCACATGCACATGAAACATTCATAAATCTTTCAAAATGACCAAAATCTAAATCAACCTCTCCTCCATCATCTAAAACAAAAACTTCTCCATGCTCAACAGGATTCATTGTTCCTGGATCAACATTAAAATATCCATCACACTTTATATAGATTGTTTTGTATTTGTCACCTATTAATCTCCCTATAGAAGAAGAAACAATGCCTTTTCCAAGACCAGACAAGACACCTCCTGTTATAAATATCCATTTTATATTTGACATCTTGTATAATAAGAAAAGATATTGAGTATATATAGTTTCTTAACAACTACTTAGTATTTAAAATTCAGAAAAATAAATTATTTAGAAAATAACTCCTTATAAGTTTCTTCATCAAAACCTTCAATAATTTTATCTCCATGTATTATTGTTGGTAACATTATAGTAAATGTTTTATCTAATAATTCTTTTTTAAAATCAGAATTACCAAAAACATTTATTTTTTCTATATTAGAATCTAGTGGTATGTGCTTTAATGCTTCTTTACAATAAGGACAATGTGGGCTAAAGTAAAATTTCACTTCCATTTTTTTAACACTTCATAAAATATTTGAGCAAATTCAAGCGCTGCATTGGGTCCATTTGCAGTTACAATGTTATTATCAATTTCTACTGTTTTTCCAGTATATTTAACACCAAAATGTTTTAAAACATTATCTGTACTGCAGTTATATTCTTTATCTGGACCTTTCCACACAGTTGCTTTCTTAACAACACCTGCTTTTGCAAGTATTGTTGGTGCCCAACATATAGCTCCAATGACTTTGTTTTTAAAGTTTTTTACTAACTCAATAACAGTCTCATCAGATCTTAAAGAAGGAGTTCCTGGTCCTCCAACAATTAAAAGTGCATCGTAATCATTAATATTTATTTCATCAATAGTTTTATCTACTTTATATGTTTCTCCACTTGAACTTTCAGCAATACCTTTATGATTGCTTACAACATCTACATCAATATTGTTTTTCTCGAGAAAATCTTTAGGAATAGAAAATTCTTGATATTGAAAACCTTTGAAAGCTATTAGAAAAAGTATATTCATCTTATTTAAAAATTAAAAAAAGAAAAAAAGGTTTTTGAAAACCTTATGCAGTTACTTGTACATCTCCACCATCTGTTTCTGGTGCTTCAACAGTTAACTTAGTGTTTGTTCCGAACTCGTCTTCGTAGTCATAATATGTTGCAAAGACATTTGCTGTTCTTCTTGTGTCAGCTGCACTATATCCTGCGATTAATAATGCATATGCTTCCTCATCACCTTTCATTAACTTGAAGGATTCAATGTATCCTTGTCCTGGTACATAATCTGCTGCACAGTTTGCTGGATTGTTTTTCAACAATGCTGCTACTGCGTTAGCACATGGTCCACCTACAACAATCATGTTTATTAATTCATTATCTAACATGGTCATTGCTTCTGAAGGAGTCAATGTTCTTTGTACAGGAACTGTTGCTAATTTATAGTTACTTGGTGCGTCTTTTGTTGTTGCTGTTGATGTTGCTGCTGCTACATATACTCTAGGTTCAAGTTGTTCTGTTGGGTAGTTGATTTTTAATGATTGTGGACTTCCACTTGGTGATCTAAATTCAACTAATGCCCCATAAACAGTACTCCAATAGTTTACATCTGTGTCATCAGGGTCAGGCAATTCTGTAAAACTTGTGCTTCTTGCCATTCTAACTTGCCTATCAGTATTGTTTGTCAATGTAAATGTTCCTATTGTTTCTGCAGATGATAAACTATCATCAAATAATGTTGTATCATCTATTTTAAATGTTACTTTTGCTGTAGTTATATTGTCATAAGCAGGTGTTCCTGATTGGTTTATATCTACATTACTAATATTAATCAATAAGTTTCCATTTCCTCTTAATTTAACATAAGGATTGTTGTATGCTGTCCCTATATTACCTGAATGTCTTGCAGTATTTAATGTTACATTAAAGTTATTACTTGTGTATGCAGATGCATTTTGTAATTCTAATTTTACACCATGAAATGAATTATCTGTTGCTGTACCAGTAGTTAAATCCAAATTCTGTTGATCTTCACCACACAATGATGAGATAGTTAATTTAGGTGTTGATGAAGCATTACTATCTGCACCATTATATCTCATGATATATGATTCAGAATTTTTAGTAGAATCTGCTGCATCTTTTGTATTAACTATAAAATACCCACTTCTTGTAATTGGTAATAATGATCCACTTACAGGATATGCTGCTAACAACTTGCTATCACTTTCTCCTAATCCTAATCCTGATGTATCTGCATATACTAATGGTAGACTACAACTATATCCTCTTGAATTATCAAAGTCCAATTTATATCTTGAACTTCCTGATGCTTTTAATTCAACAACATTATATTCTACATCTCCAAATCCATCAAAATAATAGTCTAATCCCATTAATCTTGCTGGTTCGTTTAGATAATCATTTTCAGACAAGAATGCTCCTTCAGGTACATAAAAATCATCATCTGCTGTCACATTGATATCAATTGAACCAATTGAACATTTTGTAGATGATACACTTCCAGTTATAGTTACTGCTGAATCTGCATAAGAATCACCATTTATTTCAATAGATCTTCCATTTTCTAAAATAACTTTATCAGCACCAACATAGAAAGTTGCTTGTTTTATACCACCTGCATAATCTTGTAAATCAACATTACTTAGACCAAAGTTTACACCAGTTGATAATTGTTTAGTATTACCTTGTGTCAAAGAAGTTAATGTTTCTCCATTAATTGTCCATGTTGTATCACCATTAGTAAAGACACCCACTAGTTTAATATTATAAGTTTCTCCGTCAACAGATAAAGTCATTTCTTCTCCTTCGGAAATTGTTTTTTGTGTAGCTCCAGTCATTAAAGTTAATTTTGGTTTACTAGATACATTTTCTGCTTTTACAATATCATATTCTTTACCCATTATCTTTAATGTTTTGAATCTATAATCTTCACAATAGTTATCAGCATCCCAGTCAGATTCCCAATTTGGTGAAAAATCTAAATATATTCTTCCAACATTTTCACTTGATGCGAATTTTAAGAAATAACCAATTTCATAATCCATATTTTCTGCATAAACAACTTTTCCTTCTCCTAAATAAATATTTTGTTTTGCATCAACTGTATCTTTTCCGCTTATTGTGTAGGTTTCTAATAAATCATAATCTCCTCCATCAATTACTTCTCTAACATCTTTTAATTTTTCTTCATTTTCTAAGTGTTCAGCTACAGTTTTTACTAAATATGCATCACTCAAATCTGTTGTTGTGCTTGTTGTTGTCTCGCTTGTTCCTTCTGTTTTATAATATATGTGTGAAGAAACTTCTGCAAGTGCTAGTGTGTCCTCAGGGTGACCTCCAGCAACTAAATATCCATTATATGCTCCATCTGTTACATACTTATCTGGATACATGTTTAGAGAAGTCGCTTCAGAACTAATTGTTGCGTCTTCTGTTGTTTGCGCTAATGCTCCCATTGATCCTAGCATTGTTGCGCCCATTCCTAATGCAACAATTTTCCTAATTGCTTTTTTCAAATCCATTTAAACACCTCCATGTTTTTTGCGAATATAAATTGTCGTCGCAATTTTCTAATTGTTTTTGGATTACTAAAGTAAAAATTGGAAAGTTGGTTTATAAAGTTTTCGCAAGTAATTTCGTCAAAAATTCATTTTCATGCTCTAAAAACGCTGAAACCTTAAAATTTTAATATCTCAGGCATTTGTAACTATAAAATAGTTATCTGATATTATAGTATAAATGCTATTAAAAATTTTAATATTATTATATTATTGAATAGATATGTTGTTGTAATACTTCCAATAACATATTGTCAAAATAAATAATTTCTCGACGATAAAAATCTATTACAATAAAAATTAAAAATAGATATATGTATTCTATATTTATGTTAATAAAAAGTGTTCACCTAAACAATATAAGATCCTATCTAGATAGTGTTATTGAACTTCCAAAAGGTTCTGTGTTATTAAATGGAGATGTAGGGAGTGGTAAGACAACAATACTTTTAGCAATTGAGTTTGCATTGTTTGGAGCAGATAATGAAAAAGTATCTGGAAACTCACTTTTAAGAAAAGGAACAGAAGAAGGTTTTGTTGAAATGCATTTTAGTATTGGTAATAGTAATATAGAAATCAAAAGAACATTAAAACGAAAAGGAGATTCTGTAAAACAAAAAGAAGGATATATTGTAATAGATGATGTTAAATCAATTGCAACATCTATGGAGCTTAAATCAAAAGTCATTGAATTATTGGGTTATCCTGAAGAACTAATATCAAAGAAAAAGAACTACTTATTTAGATATACAGTATACACTCCTCAAGAAAATATGAAAGAGATATTAGATAATGATATTGAATCAAGAATAGATATATTAAGAAAAATATTCCAAATAGAAAAGTATCAAAATATAAAAAAATCAAGTAATATATATCTACGTTATCTAAGACAAGAGAAAAAGATTCTATCAGAAGAAACAAAAGATCATGATATTATTGTTGATAAGAAAAAAGAAAAACAAGAAAATATCCAAAAAATAAGAAAATATCTTGATGAAAAACATGATCAAATAGATATTTTGAATGAAAAAATAGAAGATACAAAGAATGATGAAAAAAAAATAGAAGAATCAATAATAAAATACAGGGAAAAATCACAATTATATCATATAAATAAAACAAAAATACAGTCAAAAAACAATGAATTAGAAACAATAAAACAAAGATTACAAAGCATAAAATCTCAGATAGTTGAAGAAATCGAAGAGATTGATGAAAATATACTTATATATAAACAAGAAAAACTAAATGAAATATCTAACAAAAAAAAGATAATACTAAATCAAAAAGAATATCTTTCAAAAGAAATAGAAAGAATAAGAAAAGATCTTGAAAATATAAAGTTAGGTAATATAAGTGAATTAAAATCAAAATATGATAATATAAAAAATGATATAGAGGAACATTCTGATATAATAGATAAACAAAAAAACATAAAAGAGAAACTTGAAAGAATAAGTAATGTTTTCAATAAGTTTGAAATAGAAAAAGAAAAAAGTCATGAAAACAAAAAAAATATACTCCATCTTTCAAAATGCCCTACTTGCCAACAAAGTGTGAGTAAAGAACATAAAGATAAAATTGTCAGAACTGAATCTCAGAAAATAGAACATATCAGCAAAAATATAGATAAATTTTCAGAAAGAAAAAAAGAACTTAGAAGTATTCTTGATAATATTGAATCAAAGATAAATGATATAAATAAAAAGCAAATTGAAATAGAAAAGATATCAATAAAAATAAAACAACATGAAAATGAAATAAAAGAAAAAAGAAAAAAACAAGAAATTCTTGAAGAAAAAGATAAACTAATCAAAGATATAAATAAAGAAATAGATATACTTAATTCATTTGATATAGAAAAAGCAAAAAAAGAAGTTAATGAACTTAAAGATAAATTAGAGAAATATAAGAAAAACAAGATACTAAAAAAAGATGAAGAATTTTATGAAAAAAGAAAATATGACTTAAAAAAGGAAATAAATGAATTTAATCTTATTAATGAGGATTTGCAGAAATTTGTAGATATGTTGGAAAAGACAGAAGAAAGCCATAAGATAATAAGAAAAGAAAGATATATTGTTGAAGAAAAACTAAATAAATTAAAAATTGATATTGCAGAAAATAAATCACTTATTAGATCTTATGAATCAGAAATAAAAATACTAAATGAAATAATTGAAAACAAGAAAAAGAAAAAAGATAAAATAAAAAGGTCTGAAAAAATACAAGGATGGTTTGAAGATTTCTTTTCTCCATTAGTATCTTCTATTGAAAAAAGTGTACTTAACAGCATATATAATCAATTTAATTCCCTTTTCCAAGAATGGTTTTCTGAATTGATAGAAGATGAAAATATGAGCTGTCATCTGGATGAATCATTTTCACCAGTTATCATACACAATGGTTATGAGATAGGAATTAAATATCTTTCAGGAGGAGAACGAACAAGTTGTGCTCTTGCATATCGTCTTGCACTTAATAAAGTTATTAATGATATGATCTCACACATAAAGACAAAAGATATTCTTATATTAGATGAACCTACAGATGGATTTTCTACACAGCAATTAGATAAAATAAGAGATGTATTGGATAAAATCAATGCAAAACAACTCATAATTGTAAGTCATGAAGAAAAAATAGAATCTTTTGTAAAACATATAATAAGAGTTGAGAAAAACAACAATGTAAGTAATGCTTCTAATATTAGTAATATGTGAAGTTATATAGTACAGATATTATAGAAGAGATATTGCAAAGTTATATAGTACAGATATTACAAAAGAGATACTATGAGAGATTATATAAGAGATATTATAAGTTATAATTATTATAGTAAATAAAAAAATAAAAAAAATAAAAACTATTTCAAGAGATAACTTGCACTCACAGTAACTCTAACAGGAATCTTATTCTCAAAAATATAATCTCCACTACTTCCTGCTTCTCCTGAAACTGCCATTGCAACATCTTTTGTAGCAAGTGATTCTCTATATATTGGATAATACCCACTATTTTCAGAAATAGACTGCAATTTATATATTTCTTCATCAGAACCTTCTGCAATTGCTTCTGCTTTTTGTTTTGCTTTTCCAGCAGCTTTTGCATATAAATCAAGTTTTATCTCTTCAAGATGATCTTCATCTAATTCATAATTAAGATAATTTACTCTATTAGATCCTGATTTTATAACTTCTGATAAAACATATGTTACTTGGTCAACATTATTTATTGTGATTATTAATGATGAACTTACAACATAACCATCATCTTTATATTTTCTTGTTTCTTCATTCCATTCTCTATTTTCTCTAACATTATAACTGCTAGTCTCCATTTCAACATTTAATGACGACAAAGCTGTTTTCAAATTATTCAATGTTGTTTTAACTTTTTCATTACCTGCTTCAATGTCATTTGTTTTTTCTTCCACACCAACACTTAATATTGCTTTATCTGCCTTAAATTCTTGTTCCTCAACTCCTTGAACATTTATTGAACGTAGATTATTTGTATTCTTACTACCTTCATATATATAGAAAAAACCTATAGCAAATAAAACAACTACAGCAACTGCAAATATTTTCCAAAAATTTTTTGATTTCATATAAACCTCCTTTTTTGATAAGTATTATTTAAATAAAGCATAGAATTTTATAAAATTAATTATTTTTTATCTCTTTTTGTAATTTTTCAAAAACATCATTCTTATCTTTTTTCTTTTTTTCTTTCTTTTTATTGTCTTCTTTCTTATTTTCTTCTTTCTCACTTATATTATTTTCTTTCTTATCTCCAGTTTTATCTTTTTGTTTATCTCGAGTATTAGATTTTGAATTATTTCCAGAAGAATCTGTTTCAAAAGTATCAAATACCATCCCTCTTTGAGCTTTGAGTTTATCTTGTTCTGATTTCTTTTTCATTTCAGCAACTTTTCTTAGTTCTTCGAGTTTTCTTTGTTTTTCTATATCTTCTTTTGAAACTTTAGGAGTTTTAGGTGTTGATTTGGTACTTGAGGTAGTAGATGTTGGTTTATTGTAAGAAGATTTTTTTCCAAAAAGAGATTTTATTTTATCAGTTAATTGATTTATATCAATCTTTTTTGTGTATACAAGATATCCAAAAACTCCTCCTCCGACTACTAATAAGAAAATAAATATTATGAAAACATAAAACATTATGCTTGTTGGTTCAGGTGATGCTGGATCAAGAGGATCATATTCTTTTTCTATCTCTTCTCCATCATCATATCCATCTCCATCAGTATCTGAATTTGTTGGATCAGTTCTTGTTCCATATTCCTGCGTGTTTGTCAATCCATCTTCATCATAATCAAAATCACCTTCTGCTTCACTACAAGTTACACATCCAAAATATTTCAATCTCCAACTATCAGGTATATTGTCCCCTACAGTATATGTTTCAGAAGGACTACATCCATACCAACTACTTTCATTATCTGTGTTTATCTGATCAATTTCATTGTAAGGAGTATTAGGACAATTATCTTTTGGATTTGCTATACCATCATCATCGTCATCTTCTATTTTACATGGATCTGTTTCATTTACATATTCTGCATAATTTAATATTCCATCAAGATCATAATCATCTTCTCCATCTTCTATTCCATTATTATTAGAATCTATTAATTGTGCACTGAATTTACATTGTTCATATCCATAAGTCATTGCATATCTTGTTTCCCAATAATCTGGTAATCCATCTCCATCTGAATCAATTTTCAATTGTTCTTTTGAACAACCTTCATAATTAACTTCATCCCCCACATTTGTATTTGGACACAAATCATTTTCATCTATAATTCCATCATTATCACTATCATCAACCTCAATAAGCTGTCCATAATATGCTGTTTCTCCTGTATAAGATTTTGTTTTTGAACAGATAAACTTTGTTCCCTCTACAATAAAAGGTCCATTATAAGATGTATCTGAAATACAATCATCTTCATTTTCAGCGACCCCGTATTCTGTATCTACACATCCCATAATTCCTTCACAGTTTATAGTAATTAATTTTCCTTTTTCATGATTTTCTATTGAATAAGATAATCCAATACTTGTTTCTTTTGGACAGATAGGGTTATCTGGAGTTGAACCTTGAAATGATCCTCCTTGATATTCATCTGACCATAATCCTGCTTTATTTTGTGCTCTTATTTTAAAATAATACATTTTTCCTTCTGTTATGTTTCCTTCGATTCTTGGAGTTGATGAATTTACTGATCCTTCTGAAATGATTTTATCTTCTACTTCATCATTCACCTCATACAATTCATATTCAAACTGTTCTATAAATGATTCATTATCAACTGCATCGAATAAAGGGACAACACTTTCAAGTGAACAACTATGTGAAAATATTTTAATTTGATTTATTGTAGGTGGAGTAAGATCTATTGTAAATGGAATTGAATCTGTAATTGTTGTGCCACTTCCTCTAAAAAGACATGTTACTAATGGTCGATAACTTCCAGACTGTAAATTTAATGTATCTGAATAATGTTCAAGATTTGTCTGTGATTGGAAATCAACTTCTGTTCCATTGTTTCCCATAATATATGAGCAGTTTGCATCTTTTGTTGTGCTTAATCCCAAAATTAGTTCTGTTGTGTTTATGTATTGTTCTGGTCTTTTTGAACGAATAAAACCTTGTTGTGAATAATCAACTTCAAATGATACTTCTGTTTTAACTTCATGTTGTGCAAGATTCTTACATATTATTCCATATGTAACTGTACTTAAATCATCTTTCTGACTTATACCTACTTTTCCTATTGCAGATGTCTTGTAATCATTATCACTTACACCTTCAAAATCTCCACTTCTTGGTATCTGATCAAATGAACTATAATCATTATAATTTGTAACTCCTTCTACTCCTGCTCTTTTCTTTAAGAAAGATCTGCAAACTATTTCATCATCAGATATAATATTAAACCATACATGTTCTCCTCCTCCGACTGAAAATACACTATCAGAATTATAATTTTCAAAATCTCTTGAAGAAGAATATTTTATTGATTCAATTTTTGGAGGAGATGTATCAAAACCTATTTTATATTCATCATACTCAGATAATATATCATCTGTTGCTTGACAATGTATATATATTGTCTTAAAATCTTCATCTTTAGTTGTATCTAAATCTGCTTCATCAGGAAGATTATCAATATAGTGTGTTCTATTATCTGCTTCTGTTACAAATTCAGAAAACTCTCCAGAAGTTATAGTAAATCCTGAACCATATCCAAATTTACATAATTTACTTGGAATAAGAGTTCCTATTTTAAAATCAAAATCCTTTGTTTTTCCAACACCAAATGGAGGAGATATTAAATTTGTTGTAAAGTCTTTTGTTGTTTTTATTTCCCTACATTTTGTATTTTCTATATTTCCACCAGTATCTTCTGATTTAAAACAAATTATAATGTCTTCTTTAATCCCTATTTGAGTTTCAGAATTTGCAATAGTTTCAGGAGTACAAAAATTTTCTTCTGAATCTTTTTCCAAAATACAGTATTTTGTTTGACTACATCCAAAACTTTTTTCTTCAGGAAAATCATTACATAAAAAACTTATACTAGAATCTGGTCTTAAAAATAATTTTGAGTCTGAATGTTCTATCTCGATAGGAGAATATCCTCCAAATTTTGTAACAATCTTTGTTTCAGGTGCCTGATCATCAATAGATAGTTTAAGATTTCTTTGTTTAACTTCACCAAGATAATTACACACTACCCAGTAATTATTATAAACTTTATTTGAATCAAAAGATCCAATTGTAGGTATTTCTGGAGATACAAATAAATTACCTTCTTGAGACATATCTCCTACAGACTTAATAACACCTGAAAGTTTACATTCACTAAAAGATGATTTGTTTATTTTTACTTTAAAATTATTTTCTTTTGTAACACCATTTAGAGGATATACAAGCTCTATCTGTCCATATGCTGCTATGTAATGTGAATAATTAGTTTCTGCTTCATTACCAAATTGGTCTTTACATTTAATATTGTATGTGTATGAAGCATCTTCAAGATCTGTGAATAATACTTTAAATTGCGAATTAAAATCACTTTTGTTTATTTTTCCATCAATTGAACTAGAAACCACATTACTATCTTTTAAAGTTTGATAATTAAGTTTATCTTCACAATAAACATATTCATCTGATAATATTTCAATACCTAATGAAGATCCTTCTTTATCAATATCAGTATAAACATTATCCTTATCTATTGTAATAGTTGGACTTACAAAATCTATAAAAATAGTTTTAGATTTTAGATTTTCTCTATTTTTATTTTCATCTATAGTATAATATTTTAAAACATATTTATTTTCTGGATCATTTAATTGACTTACAATTTCTTCTATATCCTCGGAAAGATCAATTTTAAAAGATTCTATTTTTTCATTGGTATTAGTATCAACATCATAAGTATTTTGATTTAATATTATTGTTCCATTGTTATCTTCAATCCATAATATTATTTTACCCTCATTGATACTTTTATCAACATCCTTGCTTTGTGATAATTCATTCATGAATTTTATTTTCTTATTTTCTTTATTCATAAAAACAATTTTTTCTGTATATATGTCAGCAGGATAATAATCTTTTTTGCATAATCTATTTATGCCCTGTTGTGTGCAATCATCTTCTCCATCTGCATCTCCATCTTTTATACATTTACCACCATCTGTTGAAACCCACCTACATACATTAAATTCACAGACATCATCTGAATCAACTCTTGACCCATTTGTATTAAAAGAAATATTTTTTCCTCCATTACATTCATCTCTTGTCTGATATTCATAACATGAATACCCATCAATTATTTGATCACATGAAAGACATTTTGAATCATCATTATCATAATAACACTTTCCAAGTTTTAAACAATCAGATGTATCTTTTTCATCTTTACACCCACTTCCTTCACAAAAACTACATGCATCTGCATCATCTACTTCTCTATCAACACACATATCCACATCATTTATATTTTCCCAAGAACAATTTTCTACACCACAAGTGTTCTCCAAACAAGAATCCTCTGTACTATAACCAAAACAATTACTACTTGTTTTCTTATCATCAAGATCATTACAATCAAAACATTCTTCTGATTGCCTATCTAATTTTTCATAAAAACAATTTGTGTTTTTTCCATCATCATAAAGACATGATTCTTTGGAATCTGAAGAACTTATAGAATCCCACCAATCTTTAAGTGTATTTATTGAACATCCCGTATCTGCACAAAAAGCATTATTAAAAAGACTAAACTGCCTACAGATCTTCCCATCACGACAATTATCAGTTTCATCAGAATCAATCTTATTATATTCATTACACTTTGCAACAGTATAATCTCCATTACAAAAATTAAATGCACTACCAAATTCTGTGAATTTCCCTTCACATTCTTTATCTCCAGTAATTATTATCTTGGAAGTAGCATCTGAGTATAGTAAAGTATTATTAAAATAATATAAAGCATATATTGTATAATTATATTTTGTTTCCCATTTGATATTATCTATATAGTCGTATGTTTCTTTATTTCCTATATCAATATTTATTTGTTTTTTAGTACAATCAGAATCACCATCAGGACAAGTTCTATTTATAACAAATCCAACAACTTCCTTACAAGGTCTCTGCCATTCAAGTTTAAGTTTAGGTATTCCTTTCTGATGATCTATAGTAAATCCTCTTGATGATACTGATCTAATATCTGCATCAACCCAATCACCATCTTCATCTTTATATTTTGGATGACATGTTCTTTCTAAAGAATTTAAATAAATATCATCTAATTTTGTAGCTTTATTTTTTTCAATTTCAATATTCTTTGTTATTGTATTATATCCTACTTTTGAAAAAGTAACTGAATAACTTCCATTTTTTAATTCAATATAATACTTTCCATTGATATCTGTCCTATCTGATTTTGAACCTATTTCTACATTAACAAGATAAATAGCTGAACCTGAACCTTCTTTTACAAATCCCTCTACCCACCCTTCATCTTTTTTTTCAAGTGAAAAATCATGTGTTTTTGAAACATTTGCTTTTATTGAATTGGAAGTATCTCTAAAACCATCTTTACTTGCAGTAACAGTGTATGTTTTATCTCTTAAAAGTTCAATTTCATAGTAACCTTCATTGTTACTAGAATCATAAGAATAATCTCCTCCATCACTTGCTTTTGCAGATATTTCAACATTGCTTAATTCTCCACCATCTTGTGAAAAAGTTGTTCCATTCAGCAACACAAAATCAAGTTCTTCAAGAGTTATATTTTTTTCACTATTTTCATCTGATTCAGAAAAAAATACTCTTCTATTCTTATATTTGTTTGATTTAAAATATACACTTGCATTGTTTCCTGAAAACAAAGTAACATTAATTTCATAATATCCTGTATTATTTGAAATATTTTTATTGTTTGCAAAAACAACTTCAACATCAGATAAAGTATTTTTATTTTCATCTAAAATATATCCAAAAACAGTAATTTCTTTTGAATTTTGAAATACAGAGTTTGCATTACAATTAGTTTCACTTGTTATTGATCTGTTTATTCCTAAGTAAGTATAACCACCAAGATTATCTGATTTCTCTCCAGTACAATATGATTCCCGATTAAATTCATATACTACACCATCCCCATCATCTTCATCAAAAACACAACAACCAGATTTACATTGTTCTGGTTGGGAATCTGAAATAATATAATAATCTGCATCAACACAAGCTGCAACAACAGGATAAGATGTTGAACTACACGAGCCATCATTATAAACACACCAATATTTATTACCAGAAACATCGCATCTATCCAGATCATCACAATCAACACCTGGTAAGAAATAAGTTTGCATTAAATCATTTCTTTCTGAAGTACTAGATGATATTCGATCAATATATTTTTGAGCTACAGTAATAGATATATCATCTATACATGTTTTATCATCATATTCTCTTATTGCAGAAGGTTCAAGAAAACACCCAATATTTGTTTGAGAAAAAGTATTTTCGTTTAGAAAAAGAAATATACTAATTACTAACAATAAAGATACTACAATAAGTCTACCTCTTTTTTTCATTTGATATCAACCAATATTATAAATATGTAATATATTAAAAAAATAAAAATAATTAATTTCTCGTCCTTATTTTAATCCTATTTGAATAAACAGCATCTGCCTTGTCATTTACTTCGTATGTTATTTGTGTTGGCATTATTGTTACTTCACCAACTATATTCAAATTAGATTTAATACCATAAGTTATTATTCTTTCTTCTTTTGGATCAAGTTGAGATATATACCATTTAAGTAACATTTCTCCTTTTTTATTTTTCATAAATGAAGGTTTTAATGTTTCAAATCCCTCTCCTTCCTTATAAGTCATAAGTTTAGGAAGTCTATCCACTATGTTAATATTTGTTATCTCTTTATCAGATGTATTTTTTATTGTTAGGGATAATTTTCCTCCAGTTATACTGCCTTTATCAAAATCAACTTTTGTAAGTGATTTAATAGCAACAACAGGTTTTCTGATATATTTGAAGTAAAATAGTATTCCAGCTAATATTAATATCATTACAATGATTGGCCAGACATAATTTGTTCTTATTTCAATATATTTTTCTTCATCAGGCGAGAGCGTTACATCCCAAGTAAAATATAAATCTCCATCAATTGTCTGCATATCTGATCCTTCAGAAGAAGTAATTATTCTATCAAAGAAATTTGCTTCATACTTCACAAGTTGAGTATTTTTTATATTTCCAGGGTTGTGAATTTTTATTTTTTCTTTTACAATAAAAAAACCAGATTTTTCTTCTAATTCAACATTAAAATCATTTTCTTTCTCAGAAACTTGTATAAATTTTTCAAGTACTTGGTATGTCTCATCTCCAACTCCTGCTGTAAAAAAGAGTAAATATCTTCCAGGATTCATAAATTTATTTGGTTTTACTTCAAATTGTATTGTCTTCCTATCATTAGGTGCAAGCTTAATTATCTGTTCTTTGTTAAATTCATTAACATCACTTTTTAATGATATTTTTAATTGTTCATAATTAAGAGGATTGTTATTTCTTACATCTAAATTTATTATTTGTTCATCTTGAGGATCTATAGTATCTTTCATGTCTGCAACAAGAGAGATTGAAGGTCCATATTGTACAGGTTTTGAAGGATATACAAATACTTTAAAATTATTTTCATAAGAGACTTTATCTTCTCTTGAAACACTAAAATACAATTCATAAATATTTGGTGTTGCATCCATTGGATTTAATTTAACATCAAACTCATATACCATTCCAGGTTTTAATTCAAGACCTTCTCTTGGAAAATTATAGAATGAACTCCATTTTGAAAACATAGGAACATTCAAAAAATAAGTATGTGTTTCTGAATCCTCGTTAGTTATCTTGACATCAAATTTAGCTGTTTCAGATGTCGTTATTGTATCTTTTACAGAAATTACTTCGATATCTGCAAAAACACTAGTTGTAAATATCATAAAAAATAATAGAACAACAGCAATAAGACCATATTTTTTTATATTCATTTTAACCCCTCTTATTTTATAAATAATTAAATTTTAAGTTATTAAATATATATTATAACAAAATTGTTTTTAAATATTGTGGTAGATTAAAGAAATTAATGAGTAAAATAATGAATAATTCTTAAAAATAATATAATCTATGAAATATTGTAAAATATCTAAAATATAATAAAATATTGCGAATTATAGTAAAGTTTAAAAGTATTTACTACTTAATAATGCTAATGGATAAAGATTTAATGAAATTATTAACTGAAGTTGATGAAAAAGATGATAATAATAAAGAAACTTCTAAAAAAATAATTTCCTATGTGAGTAAGTTAATAAGAAAAGATAAAGATTGTGGTGTTGATTACAAAAATATAAAGGAAAATATAAAGAATTTATGTAAAAAAAGTGAAAATAAAGAATCTTTAGTAAATATTATTTTTGAGTGTGTTGAATGTTATAATTCATCTGTTTCATCTATGATTAGTGATCTTAAATATAGAAATGATTGTTTTATATACAAAACCAAAAAAGAAAATATTAAATTTGATCTTAATATAATAAAAAAATTAGGATATGATCTTAATAAGTATCCAAAAAAAGAATATAAAGCAGATTAATTAAATAAAAATATTCTAAATTATTCATACCTTAATGTATCTACAATTTTGATGTTTGCTGCTCTCAATGATGGAAGAATTCCTCCAACTAATCCTATTATTGCTGAAAATATTAAAGGAACAATGATAAGATAAGCAGAAAGTTGTACATTAAATATCAACAAATCAAATACATTTACTAATATAAATTCTATGAAAAATGCTATTGAAAACCCAATAAACATCCCTATCAATCCCCCTATCATAGAAACAATCACTGATTCTGTAAGAAATATAAATATAATATCTATTTTTTTAGCACCAATTGCTTTCATAACACCAATCTGTTTTGTCCTCTCTAAAACAGAAGTATACATAGTATTTGTTATTCCTATTCCTCCGATAATTAATGAAACAAGAGCAATACCTACAAGAATAGATTGGATAATATTTATTAGACTACCAAATTGTGCAGCCAATTGTTCAGGAGTTTGTATTTCAAAATTTTCTTTTCCTTCATCAAGATTTCTTTTATTTCTTAAACTTTTTTTTACATCTTCTTCAACAGAATCTATATCTCCTCCTTTAAAATCTAATATTAAAGCAGAATATTCTTCTGTTTCATATATCTCCCATAATGTTTCAATAGGCATTGTTATAGATTGATCATCTGCAGGATTTCCTATCCTTTCCCAAAATCCTATTATTGAAAATTTAATATCATTGATAAATATTTTATCTCCTACTTTAAGAGAATCTTCAAAAACTTTTCCTTCAATATTATAATCTATACCCAATACAACTTTATACTTATCACTAGATTTGAAATATCTGCCTTTTTCAATATCCATTGTTAATACTTTTCCTACAAGTTCTCTTTTATCTAATGGAACACCAATAACAGATTCGTAACCCTCTTCTTCATCAACTTGTATTTTAGCGACTTTAAATGTGTATCCAGTCACCTCATTTACTTCATTAACTCTTTCTACTGCATTTATATCACTATCTGAAAAACTTGTCGCTCCTCCAACACCAAATGTTCCTCCTTTTGACTGAACAAACATAATATCATCCCCTAACTTATCAAGTTCAGCACTAAGTGCATTATTAACTCCTTCTCCTAAACTCATTAATGATACAACAGCCATTATTCCAAGAATAACAGTAATAACTGTAAGAAAACTTCTCACTCTTCTATTTACTAATGACTTAATTACAAATTTTATATTATCTTTAAATATCATTTTTATGTTTTTTTAATTATGTTTATCCCCTTAATGCTTGTGTTGGATTAAGATTAGCTGCTCTTATTGCAGGCAATATTCCTGAAAGAGTACCAAGTATCGTTGCAATTGAAAGAGATATTATTATTAATTCTATTCCTACAACTGATTTTGCAAAAGGAGTATTAAATTGAAACTGAATAAAAAATTCCATCAACTTACTCATACCATATCCACTTGCAATACCTATAAGTCCTCCTATAAATCCAATAAGTGCTGCTTCTATTAAAAATATAATAATTATGTGTATTTTTTTTGCACCAATTGCTTTCATGACACCAATCTGTTTTGTTCTCTCTAAAACAGAAGTATACATAGTATTCATTATACCAATCCCTCCGACAAGAAGAGATATTGTTGCTATACCAATGATAACTATTTGAATTATAAGTAATATGTCTTGAAATGAAGAAAGAAGATCTTGTGATGTGCTTACTGTGAAATCAGGTTTATCTGATCTCTTAAGTCCATGTTGTTTTTTAAGTTCTTTTGTTATTTTATCAGCAACATCATCAATATCATTTACATCGCTTACCCCAACTTGTATAAATTCACATTCATCTTTATCATAATAAATATCCATATCATCATCAGGTATGGTCATTGCCATATCTGTAGCAGGAAGTCCTTTTTTTTCTAAAAATCCTATAACCTCGAATGATTTATCTCCAATATTTATTTTATCTCTTAATTTTAAATCTTCAAATGTATCTGTTATTGTCTCACTAACAACAATTACTCCTCTTTCTCCTTTCTTTATCATCTTTCCATCTATAATATTATAATCATTTAATTCATCTACAAATTCCTGTTTACTTCTATCATCTGGATAGCTGACAAGAAAAGTAGAAAATATTTCATCATTATATTCAACAATCTGAGAAGAAATACGTCTGCAAGCTACTTCTTTAACACCAGGAATACCTTCAATCTCTTCATAATCATCTCTTGTTAGCTGATTTATGCTAAGTCCTGTTCCAGGAGGTCCTAAATTTCCTTTTTCTCTTACAATTATCTTATCTGCTCCAAGAGAGGCAAATCTTTCTTCAATAACAAATTTCATTCCCTGACTCATACTTATCAAACTTACAATAAGTGCAATACCTATAATAATACCTAACAAAGTAAGAAAACTTCTCAATTTTCTGTGAAACACAGATTGAATTGCTAGTCTAAAAAAGTCAGCGAACATATTAAAATAAAAAATAGTGATTTAAGTGAATTTATTCACCCACTCACTTATTTTTCTTTTTCTTATTTTTCATTCTTCTATAGAAGAAGTATCCTATTCCTGCTAACACTATTATTGCTATTATTATGTATGTTGATGTTCCATTTGAAACCAATCCATATTTTTTAAGTTCAGATGGTTCATATATTTTTAAAGGAACTTCAATCTCATCACTTGAAACTTTATTTTTTTCATCTCTGTAATTTATTTTTAATTTTAATGTAATTTTTTCTTTTGCTTCTGGATTTATATATAGTTTGAAATCTTCACTTTCAACATCATCTGCATCAACATCACCAATATAATCTTTTTTTGGAGATAGAACATCATATTCTTCTGTATCTATTATTTCAATATTTAATGCCTTTACTTTTGCAATTCCTATATTTGCTAAAGATATAGTAACTTCTCCTGTTGAACCTGCAATAAAATTATCACTATCAGATATGTAAGACATAAGTTCAGCATAATTATCTACAGTTGCTGTAAGCTTAAGATCTTTTGTAAATAAATTCCCACTATCATCTTCATATTCTAATGTTAAAGGTATTAGATAATAAGGACTATTGAAATCAGGAGATAATGTAAATTTATAACTAATTAATTTTTCCTCACCATTATTTATTGTTTCAACAAATTTTTCTTCTGTACTTTCTAATACCATAAAATCATCTGAAACATTAAGATTTAAGTAAATATTTTCATAATTATCTACTCCACCATTATTTAATTTAATAAATAATTCTGCTTGATTTCCAGGGGTTATGATTGTTGGTTTAAAATAATAATCCACTCCCAAATCTTTTCCAGTACTCTCTACAGTTACTTGAAAATTATCTTCATATAAAGTTAAACTATTTCCTTTCCATAATCTTACTTTAATATCATAAACTCCTCCAACTGCATTATTATCTACTTTCATTTTATATTTGACAATATATGCATCAGAACCAGTTTGATAAGATCTTAATTTTCCAAGAAAAATTTTTTTCTCTCCTGAATAAAGAGAAAATGGATATTCTGGAACAATCTCAATATAAACATCTTCATCTACATCTTTTCCATTATTTTCTATTTGAAATTTTATTTCAGCAACTCTTCCTGGATTCAATGGATCAGGTTCATAATTAACAAGAGTTACATCTATGTTTGAATTATATGTTGAACCTGCATAAGAATAAGGAATAACAGAGAATATTATTGACAATAACAATATTATGTTTAATACTTTATTTAGTTTCATTTATTTTCCCCCTTTTTATTTATTAAAATAAGATAATAAGTAATAATATAAAATAAAACTTAGTTTTTAAAGTTTATGTATTATTGATACTTATAATAAAAGATTGAGAGGGAATAAATAATCATATAAAATATTAGTGTAAGTTAAAGCTTCAACAAGAGCTTGAGTAATTACATCAGGTGAAATTATTTTTATTTCTACATTAATACCATACATTTCTTTTATCGCAGATAATATAAACATGACTTCTTGATTTAATTCTTCTTGATTTCCAACTAATTCAAAAGTAATTGTTTCGTCATCTTCTTTTAGATATATTATTATAACAACAGGATCTTCGCTTCCAGAATTATATATTGCTTCCAATAAGCTATCTAAATCATAGTATTTCATTTCATTGTATAATATATAATCTATATCTCCTTCAGATATTCCTAATTGTGTCAAATAAGATAAAAATGCTTCTTTGAGAGATTCTTGAGTAGTGTATGAAAGTTGATTTTGTCTTGTTTCTGAATCACCATTAGAATAAAATATCATTGTATAATCTATAAATAAAAATTCTGGTTCATCATCTCTTACAGAAGAACCTCCTGCACTTCCTCCTGTTGATGGTGATGATGATGGTGCAACACATGCAGATGTATCAAATGAACACGCTGAACATGTAAGTGTTCCTGTGTATCCAGAACCTAATTGAGAAGCACAAGTTTCTCCATCTAAATTACTTCCATCACATTCTTCAAAGATATCAACAATACCATCTCCACAATATCCATCATAAAGTAAAGAAGAAAGCAAATAATTTAAAGGTGATGTAACAGAATTACTTGTATCATAACTTCCAAAAGCAGTAACTACAGAATTATAAGCAGTATAAGAACTCCCGTCATTGATACATTGATAAACAGGAGGTACATATTCACAATATGCTCCACTCATTAAATAATCAGGAGAATTAGATGCTTTATCTATATCTCCAAACACACATGAACCATATTTGTTATATATAAGTCCTTTTGACATTGATGCATTGTATGTTAATTGTGTTCCATCATTTGTATAGATAGATGCATTTGAACCTATTATAGAAGGATTTATTCCAGAAACATATAAATCAAGATATCCATTTCCAGTGAAATCTGCTGCACCAACACATCCTCTTGAAACAGTGCTATCTAATCCAGATATGTGTGTTGCAGTTTTATCTTCAAATTTCTGAGAAGTTTCATTATAGATATAGAGAGTATTAAGTGCATTACCTCCATTATCTTGACCAGAAACAAAAAGATCATCATTTTCATCTCCATTAATATCGAATAAAGCAACTTCAGGATAGTTAACTGCATTTGAAAGTGCATATGTAATATTTGAAGTTATATTTGATCCATTTACATTAAAGTAAAAATCAGATATTTCTACTGCAAAATTCTCTGCACTCCCCAATACAAAGAAATCTTCATAAGTATCATTGTTAAGATCATAAACAATAAATTCACTTGTTTGTGCTCCTGCAAATGTTTTATTAAGAACAAGTTCTGTACCATTGTTAATATAAAGATATCCCACATTATTTGTTCCATTATATCCTTGTAAAAGAAGATCTGTCTTCTGATCTTTGTTAAAATCTAATCTTGCTAATGAACAATTTGAAACATCTTCAAGATTATCATTTGAATATGCTGAAAAAGTACTTCCATCATAAGATTTTATCTCAGTAACTGGATTTCCACTTGAATCTGCTCCACAATATATTATTTCAGGATAATTATCTGAATCAAGGAACATGACAACTTCATCAGAATGACTTACACCAGTAAATGAGAATCCACTATCAACAAATTCTGTTTTATTATTTCTGTATAAGAAAGTGTGTTTATTTCCACTTTCATTTATACCTGTGACAAATAAATCAAGATAAGTATCATTATCATAATCTAATAAAAGTGCTGAACCATTAACTAATCCCATCATATTAATACTAAAATCTGGATCAAAAATTAACCAGTGATCATGTATTGTTATATTATCTGTTGTAAAAGTAGTATTATATATAGTATCATTACATGTTACATTCCATGAATAAACTCCTTGTGAAAATCCTGGATGAGAATAAACAAATTTATCATAAGAAGAATTATAGGTCATAGTTGCAGAAGTTGAATCATTTATTTCAATTATACAATTTCCTGTTGTTATTGCCTCTCCACTTGTACTATTTGAATAGTTTGCAAAAAACAACACACTCACATTAGGACCGAATCCAATTCTTTCGTGCTGATCTTTTATTTCAAGATAAGCTGTTCCATTTGTTGTAGTATTTGTACCTGCAATTGCACTTCCAGATATTCCTACTATATTATCTTCTGAATAATATTCTAAAACTGTAAAAAATGATAGAAAAACAACTGCTGCCAAAATAACAACTGCTGTTGTACCTCTTTTTGTCATAAACTTATAAATAGAATAACTCATTTATATATTTTGCTATTATAATTACTCTTGAAAAACCATTTAGTCAGAATTAGTTTTTTTTCTTAAACCTTTTATGTAATCCTTAATCTTAACTTTCATACCTTTACATATTTCAATGGTTGTGTTATCTTTATGAAGGTTTAATTGTTCTATAGCATATTCAAGTTTAGGTTTAAGATAATCATAATTATCTGTTGAATCAAATTTATTTATCTCTTTTATGAAATCACATTTTTCTTTCTTAGACATATCTTTATAAGATGATCTAAATGAAGTTAAATTAAAATTACCTATGATTACTTTTAATCTATTTTTATATGAAGTAACTTTTCTATTTTCAGAAAGAGCATATTTTTTATCATAATAATTAACAAAATCAAATATATCTTTTTTATCTAATAAAACAGATAATCTAAATTCCTTATTGTTATTAGAAAGAGGTTTTTCAAATCTATTTAAACTATAATCGGTATTTGAAAGATCTGTTATATATGTTTTATCTATTGAATAACAAATTAAATTCACTTTAAAATAAAAATAAGAATCATCAAAAATATCATTTTGAATATTTTCTTTTTCACCAGAAATAAGATTTCTTTTATGGTATGCTATTAAAGGTATATAAAGTGTTTTGCCCTCTATATGTGGCCAATCAACCATTTCTCCTATGTAAAAATATCTGTCTTTCCATTTATTTTCTGATAATTGTTCAGAAATTAAAAAAGGAGAAGGTTTTTTCAAACTAGGTTTTATTGGAATAGAATCAAGTAATCTTTTCTCAAGTTCATTATATACTTTTAATTTATCCATAATTGTAAAAATGAAGAACAAATTATAAAATTATACCACTACTAATAAGAAATAAGATAAAAAATTATTCAAATATCTTCTCAAAAATACCTTTTTTTGACTTCTTAGATTTCTTTTTTTTATTTTTTGAACTAGTCTTAATATTATGTATTTCTTCAAGAAGTTCTCTTTCTTTTTTTGAAATTTTTTCAGGAATAACAACTTTTATCTCAACATATAAGTCCCCCATGTATCCACTTTCCATATCAGGAAGACCTTTTTTATTCAGACGAAGTATTGTTCCTGGTTGTGTACCTTTAGATATTGTTATAACAACATCATCTTTAAGTGTGGGTACCTCAACTTCATCTCCTAAAAGAGCTTGTACATAATCTATTTCTAATTCATAATAGATATTATTATGTTCTCTTCTAAATCTTTTATCTTGCTCAACTTCAACAAGAAGAATAAGGTCTCCATAATATCCATCTTCACTTGCATTTCCTTCTCCTTGTAATCTTAAACGCATACCATTTTCAACACCAGCAGGTATATTAACATCAATTGTTTTCTTTTCTCTTGTAATGCCCTCGCCATGACATTCTTTACATTCTTTTGTAATTGTATAACCTCTTCCTCGGCATTCCTTACATGCTGCTTGCTGTCTTACCATTCCAAAAGGAGTTCGCATTGTTCTAAAAATAGTTCCCTTTCCATCGCAAGCAGAACATCTTTCTGTTTCTCCTCCTTTACCTTTACAAGATTTACATAATGTAAGACGTGAAAATTTTATTTCTTTTGTTGTTCCTTCAAGAACATCATTCATTGAAACAGATACTTGTGCAAGAATATCTTCTCCTCGGGTTTTTCTTTTTCTTCTTCCTCTTCCCCCAAAAAATCCTTCAAAAACATCTCCAAAAATATCTCCAAAATCAAATCCTCCTTGTCCAAATCCACCAAAACCTTGTTGTCCAAATCCTTCTTGTCCAAATCCACCTTCTGCTGTTCCGAACTGATCATAATTTTTTCTTTTTGTATCATTTGAAAGAACAGAAAAAGCTTCATTTGCTTCTTTAAATTTTTGTTCAGCTTCTTTATTATCTGGATTAAGGTCAGGATGATATTTTTTAGCTAGTTTTTTATATGCCTTTTTTATATCAGTTTTACTAGCATCCTTACTAACTCCAAGTATTTCATAATAATCTTTTTTTGTCATTTTTTAGGTCCTTGAAATAATCAATAAATTATTTACTCTTATTTTTATTAAAATTTTTTACTGATTCTCTTAGTTTTTCTGAATCAAATTTTAATTTTTTGATTAATTCTTTTTCTATTTTTCTGGTCTTTAATAATTCTTTTTCAGGACTTATTTTTGTTTTTCTATAGAAAAAAGCTTCAGTAATTCTATTATCATTATATTTTTCACTTAAATCTGAAATAACCCTATTATATATTACCATCCTATCTGCATATAAAAGAATTTTTTCATCCATTGTCATTTCATCCATATTCTCAAGAACATTTTTTATAGATATGGCTTTTATTGTTTTTCCTACTTCGGGATATGTTTTACTTATTATCTCTCCTGCAGCTTCAACATGATCAGTTCTAGGATATTTTAATTTTAATTTTTGCCACATATTTTTTTCAGTATGACTTGCTCCATCAAAAGATTCATAATCTAATGGTTTTACAAGATCATGTAAAAGTGCTGATGCTATAATTATTTGAGGATTTATTTTTAATTTCTTTTTTTCAGCAAGACTAATCAAATATTTACATACTTTTGCAACCACTTCACTATGTTTTCTAATTCCAAAAGGTGTCTTGAAAATGCCCCATAAATCTTTTATCTCTGCTTTTGATGGTAATTTTATTTTTGTCATTTGAATCCAAAAAAGTAAAAAGAATTAATGGTTTATTAATTTATTCCTTTTTATTAAAAAATAAACCATTAATCTTACTTTTTAGTGTCATTTATCTCTTTATTTTGCTTTTTCCTTATTATTTTCTTTGTTTTCAGTTTCTTTTTCTTCTTTTTCATTAGTTTCTTTCTTTTCTTTGAAATCAGCATCTTTTACATTTTCTTTTTTACTATCATCTTTTCCATCTGAAGTATTCTGTTTACTTTGTTCTGATGCTTGTGCTTGTTGTGCTTGTTGATATATTTTCTGACCTATTTCTTGAATTACTTTATTTGCTTTTTCTATTTTATCTTTCATATCTTTTACATCATTTTTCTCTCTTGCTTCTTTAAGTTCCTTAACTGCTTTTTCTATTTTATCTTTTGTTTCTTTGTCAACTTTGTCTTTATGTTCTTCAAGTGTTTTTTCTGTCTGATAAATTATAGCATCTGCTTGATTCTCTGTTTCTATTTTTTCTTTCTTTTTCTTGTCTTCTTCTTCAAATCTCTTTGCATCTTCTTGCATTTTTTTAATATCTTCTTCAGAAAGATTTCCTGTTCCAGTTATCTTAATAGATTGTTCTTTTCCTGTTCCTTTATCTTTAGCACTTACATGTACAATTCCATTTGCATCAATATCAAAAGTAACTTCAATTTGAGGCATTCCTCGTGGTGCTGGTGGTATTCCCACTAAATCAAATTTCCCAAGAGTTTTATTATCTGAAAACATAGGTCTTTCACCTTGTCCTACATGTATTGTAACTGCTGTCTGATTATCTGCAGCTGTACTAAATACTTGTGATTTTTTTGTAGGTATTGTTGTGTTTTTTTCTATAAGTTTTGTGAATACTCCACCTAATGTTTCTATACCTAAACTCAAAGGAGTTACATCTAACAATAAAACATCTTTAACATCCCCAGATAAAACACCTGCTTGAATTGCTGCACCCAATGCAACTGCTTCGTCAGGATTTACAGACTTATCTCCATCTTTTCCAGTTATTGATTTAACAACATTCTGAACAGCAGGAATTCTTGTTGAACCGCCTACAAAAATTACTTTATCAATATTAACATCACCTGCATCTTTAATTGCTTGTTTTGTAGGTCCTTCTAATCTTTTTAATACATCTCCTATAAGTTCTTCAAATTTAGCACGTGAAAGTTCTTCATTCAAATGTTTTGGACCTGTTGAATCTGCAGTTACGAATGGAATGTTTATTGTTGCTGAAAGTTTAGAACTTAATTCAATTTTAGCTTTTTCAGCTGCTTCTTTTAATCTTTGAACTGCTGTTGTGTCTTCTCTAAGATCAATTCCATTCTTTTTCTTAAATTGTGCTATAAGCCAATCAATTATAATATCATCAACATCGTCTCCACCTAAATGATTGTCTCCACTTGTAGATTTTACTTCAAAAACACCATCTCCTAATTCAAGAATTGAAACATCAAATGTTCCTCCTCCAAAATCAAATACAAGAACAGTATGTTCATTTCCTTTATCTAATCCATATGCAAGTGCTGCTGCAGTAGGTTCGTTAATAATTCTTTTTACTTCTAATCCTGCAATCTTACCTGCATCTTTTGTTGCTTGTCTTTGAGAATCATTAAAATATGCTGGAACAGTTATAACTGCACTATCAACTTTACTTCCAAGATATGCTTCTGCGTCTTTTTTCAATTTTTTAAGAATCATTGCAGATATTTCTTGAGTAGAATAATCTTTTCCATCAATAGTTATTTTCTCATCTGTTCCAATTTTTCTTTTTACACTTCTAATATTATGTGATGGATCAACTATTGCCTGATTTCTTGCTATACTTCCTACTATAACTTCGTCTCCTTTTATATGTACAACACTAGGAGTTGTTCTATCTCCTTCTGCATTATCAATAATTTTAGCTTTTCCACCTTCCATTACAGCAACTGCTGAGAAAGTGGTTCCTAAATCAATACCTATTGTTTTACTCATTTTTCATTTCCTCCATATTTGTTAATTAATTTTAATGTCTATCCCCTTTTGAGGGTTTTTGTAAAATAAAAATTAAATATATTTTTAATCATTACTTACTATAATAAAATAATTAATCATTCATCCTTAAGATACTCTTTAAGTTTTTTCTCGTCTTTTACAAGATCTTTAAGATGACCTCCATTAATTGTCTTTCCACCAAGTTCTAAATGTATTGCCCAGTCTCTGATACTATTTCTTTTTTCTGGATCAACAAAATAATTTAGTGTGAACCATGTATGGAGATCTTTCCCTGTATCTCCATGTGTTGAAATTGCACATTCTAAAGGTTTTACTGAATGGATTTTGCATCCATCCTTATCGTCATAGAAAATACATCTTCCATATGGTCGATTCTTTTTTTCTCTGATAATCTTTGGACGATGCAATTTTGTGGAAAATCTTTCAACTTCTTCGAGATAATGTTGTTTTAACTCTTCAATTGAAAGACTGAGGTGTTTGGATAATGTTTCTAATTGATGAGGTGCAAATGCACCACTTCCTTTTTTACATCTCTCTCTGCAATCTTGACATTCTTTATGACATACACCTAATTCAACTGCTTTGTGCATAGGTAAGTCTTTAGTTATTTTCACACTCTTTTTTTTCTCCATTGTTTCCTCCACTTATCTTGACTTTAGCTTGTCGTAAAACTTTTTCCTTGAATAAATATCCTTTTTGGATTGTTTGGATAATATTATTTTCAGGTTGTTCTGATTTTTCTTTCATTATAGCTTCGTGTTTTGTTGGATCAAATTCACACTCTTCTTTCATAGGTTTAAGACCTTCATTTTCTAATATTGTTATAAGTTGAGAATATATCATCTCAACACCTTCTTCAAATCCTTCTTTTCCTTTATTTTTCAAAGCCATTTCAAAATAATCTATAATTGGAAGTATTTTTATTATCATATCTTTCTTTTCAAGTTCTCTTGTGAATTTACATTCCTTTTCTGTTCTTTTTCTATAATTATCAAATTCTGCTTGAAGTCTTTTTAGAGTGTCTGTTAATTCTGAAATTTTATCATTTGTAGTTTTGCATTCTTCCACATCTTTTTTATTTTCTTTTGATTCTGATGATTTTTTATCATCTTTTTTATCTTTATTGTCGCTATTTTCCATTTTTTTTGAATCTTTTCTTGTCATTTTTATCATACCTCGTTGACTTTAAATCAACTTGTTAGTTTACCTTACATCAACAAGTATATAAATGTTTCGGTTAAGTAGGTATAGTAAATTATATATAACTCTAATATATGAAATAGATTGAGGTGATATAAATGCCATACAAAGCAAATAAAGAGCTTCCAAAAAAAGTAAAAGACAATCTTCCAAGAGAAGCTCAAACAATTTATAGGAAAGCATACAATAGTGCAGAAAAACAATATGATACTACAGAAACTGCATCAAAAGTCGCTTGGTCTGCTGTAAAAAAAGAATATAAGAAAAAAGATGATAAATGGGTAAAGAAATAATTATTTCTCTAACCCTGCGATATCTTTTTTTTCACTAAAAAGGTATTCTTTCATCTCTTTTGCAAATTCACTATCATTTTGTCTTATCCATTCTATAAGCATAGAAGCGTGTTCTTTTTCTTCATTTGCATTATGGATAAGAATTTTCTTAAGATTTTCATCAGTGCATGCATCTGCTCTCTGATTATACCAATCTATTGCTTCTAATTCTTCATTTAAAGAATCAATTGCTCTTTTCATATCTAGTGTTTTTTCATTTAATTTATTTCTTTCTTCATGTAACATATTTATCACCAAAGTTAATTAGTTTAAGTACTTTATAATCTTTATGTTATTGAATAAATTCTACAGAATAAATTTTTATTTAGGATAATTACATTGCCATTTTCCAAATTAATAAAAAAGAGAAAAATAGTTTAAACTACTTTCTTCTACTTACAAATATATTGATCACAATCAATACAGCAACAAGTAATATTGCTCCTATCAAAATAATGAAATATGCCTTAAACTCGTCATACCTTGTATTTTTTACATGAAAACTTGCAGATATATTTTTTTTAAGATTTTCATAATCACTTATTTCTACATCCAATACATACATTCCTTCTTTAGTATTTTGAGGTATAACAATGTAATCAACAAAGGACATTTGTGTTTCGATTGCTTTCAATGTTTTTGATTTTACAATAGAATCTCCTTTGTTATCAGATATATCATAATGTATTCGAAGATCTTTTCTTATTGTATTTTCAGGATATTTTATCTCAACTTCAAAATAAAATCTTTCACCTGCTTCGATATCTGTATATTTTTCAGGTATTCTTACAGAAGTACTTATTGAAGAAACAAAATCAAATGAAGAAAATATGATAAATACTAGTATTATAAAATAAAATATTTTTTTCATTTTTTCTCATTGATAGTTATCTTCCAATCAACCACTAAAAAGTACAAGAATAGAAAATGTAATATTAATCCAACTGATCCAACTATTGTAAAATTCTTATATGTTGTTATCAATTTTATCACTTCATTTAAAACCACTATTAAAAGTATTGCAATTATTGAAAAAAACAAAGGTTTATTCAAAAATTTCCAATTAATTACAGAAGCTATAATGAAAATTAATATTGATGCGAATACAAATAATAATGTAATGTATGGTGGCAATTCAACAATACCATAATCTAAAAGAATACTTAAGGATATAATCACAAAGATTGCTATTAGGAACAAAAACATAAACAATGATTTGATTTTATGTTTTCTCATACATTTATTTTCTATAAAACAAGACACTAAAGTACCTATGACTAATATTAAAACAATCTGTGCAATAAAATAAGACACAAGTCCTAGTGTGTGTTCTATTGAATATATCATTTCGTATTCCTCCATAGATTAATAAATATCCAAAACACCATAATAAGAAACATAACATTTGAAAATAATAATACATAAAAAATTTCAAAACAAAAAAAAGTAACTCCTACTTTGAATACAAATAAAAAACCAATGATTATGAAAGGCAAATATTTTTTTACTGATTTATCTAATAGTGCAAATCTTGTTGATATCCAAAGAACAATAATAGATATAAAAAGAAATATGCTTGTCTTTATTATGATATCTTGATTCATCTAACTGCCCTCCTATAACCTAATAAAAGAAATATTGATCCTATAAATAATAATATTACTGAAATAACAGGAAGAAAATTACTTTTTATTCCAGTTTGTAAGTAAAAATATTCCCTTAATAAGATGCTTACGAGTCGAGATATTATTAAAATCCATGATCCCCAGGCAATATATTTTCTAGCTAGGATATTTTTTATATTCTTCGAAATATAAAAAATTGCAAAAAACAATAATGCTATCAAAAGATCAAAAACATTATTAAAAATATTTACTTTTAATATACCTTGAAAAAAATAAGTCACAACATATAAATAAACAAATAAAAAAATTGCAAAAAGAAAAGAATATCCCCATACTTTTTTCCAATTTGAAAAAGATTTTTTTCTTTTTAATGAAACACTAAAATTTTTCTTTTTTCTTTTATTATTTAATAAAAAGATTAAAAATACCAAGAAAAGAAGAATAGCTATTAGTAAAATATATGGACCATGATTCATTTTTCGTGGTGCTGTTTCATCTTTTTGTTTTTTGATTATCTCAAATTTTTGAATAAATTCATCAGAAACATTATCTCCATAAGTTGTATGTAAAAATGCAGTGTATTTTCCTGGTTCTAAGTCATCTATTTCGTAATAATACCAATTTAAGAAATCCTCAGTTTCGACAACAAGTTCTGTTTCTTTTTCATATACTTTATTTTGATTTTCATCATATATTGAAAATATAAGATTAACAACTGTTGGAACTTTTCCAAAAGATTCAAATGTTGTTATTGATTCCAAATCTTGAGCATTTTCAAGTATTGTTTCCTTAATTTCAAAAGTTATATCAAAAAGTTTTTCAGGAATTGTCTCTTCTTCTTTTTCTTTTATTGGAATAGTGCAACTTCTTTTTGTTGAAGGTCTCCCATAATCATTACCACAATTATTATTTTCTAAACAATTTCTTGTTTGAAAACCTTCTATACATTCTCCCCATTCTGTACAATCCCAATCGAAATTGGAATTATATCTACAAATTGATGTACCACTAGAACTAGAAGAAGTTTCTCCAACAAGAATAGTAGAAGTAAATGTAGCAAAAATAGTAAAATGTTTTGTCCATATAACTAAATCATCTCCAACATTTATTTTACATTCATTATCTGATCCTAAATTAGTATCTGCCCATGTCTGATTATCTTCTTCACAAATAGTAGTAATCTCTGTAAAAGAAATTCCTGTCCGAGAATAACCAACCCTCTTGTTCTTTTCACCAGGTAATAAAATTCTAACTGCATTATCAAAAGAAATTTTATTATCTGAAAGACCTAATTCAATGGCAGTACTTAAAGTTCTTGTTTCTCCAGAAACACTTGGTAAAGTAATTGTCGTAACTTTAGGTGCAAATAAAACCCCGTCCCAAGATGAATTTTCACTAGTTATATTTGTTTTAGGGATATTTATTTTAGCAATAGCAGAATTTATTGTAATATTTGGTGATTCAACTGAACCATTATTAACAATATAACTAAAATCAACCATGGGTTCGTCTGTTTCATTTTCAATTGTTATTATGACATTACTAGTTGAATTTTTAATAACTGCATATGGCTTTTCCAAATCTAGAGCAATATTACCTTCTTCTTCCTCACCCTTTGTAGCAAGTTGAGTCATTTCTTCATCAATATAATAAGGATGATAAGTAACATTTCCTTCTATTAATAAACTAATTACTGAGTCTAATGAACTACCCCAATAATTATAGGTTGCGTTAAGAGAATTATTACCAACAGTAGTGGGGTCAACACTAATCCCATAATCAGTATTGTTTACAATTGTGTTATTATATATGGATCCATTAGGAATAGCGTATGATCCATCGCCCCAAACAAAAATACCTTGGTAATTATTAATAAAATTATTATTATGTATATATAAATCATTAATATCCCATATTTGAAGAGCCTGTCCTTCATCCCAACCAGGACCAAATTCTGTAACGTCAAATATGTTATTATTATATACATTCAAAGTTTCAGCTCTATTAACTTCAATAGCTGCCCAAGTTCCACAAGGATAACTACAAGAAAGATAATTTTCAAAAGTATTTTCATAAACATTGACAACAGTAGTTAAGTTACTAGCTTTGCCACGTAAAGCTACGACCCCCCCACAATTATTAATAGTATTGCCAGAAAAAGTAACATTATTTAACTTGTAATCTGGTTCCCCTGTGCCATCAAATTCAAGCAAAGCCCAGTTTATGATGTCTTTAAACTCATTATCAGTAAAAATAATATCTCCTTTCAATTGACCATTAAAATAGATTCCATTACGACCGGAAGTGTTTTCACCATCTACCACACAATTATCCATGGTAAAATTAATTACTTCTTTAGCCATGTTATGATGACGTCTTATAATTTTAGTGTTTTCAGGATTGCTACTTTGTAAATAAAGATTTTTTAAATTAATGCCATTAATAATATTATTTGTATCATCATGATCCCCTAAACTAAAACCACCAGTAATTTTAGAAATTGTAGTGTCGTTTTCTTCTTTACCAATTGGATTGTTAGTACCTTCTATAGTCAATCCATTCTGACTAGCACCACCAAGCACTTCAGGTCTTTCATTATATGTTCCAGGCGCAACATAAACAATCCCCCCAGTTTCAACTGCATTGATTCCATCAGTTATATTAATGAAAGCATTATATCCCATAATCTTTCCTAATTCAACTTCTGTGCCTGTTGTATTTCCTGCCCAGTCATCATCAACATAAACAATTGATTTATTGATATTATTTTGATTCTCAAATGCTACACTAACATCATCCCAATTAAAAGTCGGATAAGTAGCTAACATAACACCATTAACTCCAAAAGAATAACTGCTATCTGTAGCCCTTATTTGCCAATTGTCTGGTTCTGTTGAAGAAGCATTCCAAACTTTTGCAAAAAGTTTATTGCCTATTACAGCACATTTAAGATGAAAATCACTTGAATTAAAAGAAGGCACAGTTCCACTAGAGCTAATAGATGAATAAACTCCATTAGTTAATTTTCCAAACCAAACATGCGTACCTGAAGAACTTGCTCCGCAAGTATAACCACTCATAGTAGCAGAATTTATCCTTAATAAAAGATATGATAAAAAATTATCAGAAGAATTGATTTTTTGAATTCTTGATTGAACAAGAGAATCATTAAATAAATTAGTTGTATAACTAGCTAAAGATTTAGCTGAACCATCACCACTTTCAGTATGTAATTCATATCTGTCATTTTGAAATAAATAAGAACTATTATCTCCTCCATCTACAACTGTCCATCCAGATTGATTAGTAACTTCAAAATCATCAAATGCTACACTAACATCATCCCAATTAAAAGTCGGATAAGTAGCTAACATAACACCATTAACTCCAAAAGAATAACTGCTATCTGTAGCCCTTATTTGCCAATTGTCTGGTTCTGTTGAAGAAGCATTCCAAACTTTTGCAAAAAGTTTATTGCCTATTACAGCACATTTAAGATGAAAATCACTTGAATTAAAAGAAGGCACAGTTCCACTAGAGCTAATAGATGAATAAACTCCATTAGTTAATTTTCCAAACCAAACATGCGTACCTGAAGAACTTGCTCCGCAAGTATAACCACTCATAGTAGCAGAATTTATCCTTAATAAAAGATATGATAAAAAATTATCAGAAGAATTGATTTTTTGAATTCTTGATTGAACAAGAGAATCATTAAATAAATTAGTTGTATAACTAGCTAAAGATTTAGCTGAACCATCACCACTTTCAGTATGTAATTCATATCTGTCATTTTGAAATAAATAAGAACTATTATCTCCTCCATCTACAACTGTCCATCCAGATTGATTTCCACCATTAAAATTATCACTAAATAACAATGGATTTCCATGTACAAAACCTAAACTTAATAGAAACAACACAAAAATAATAATTGTAAACAACCCTCTTTTCATATAAACTTATATAATTTGATATTTATAAATGTTTTGTTAAATGAATCATAATTCATAAAAAGTTTAGAAAAATAATTTGAATAATCCAAAAATATATCAGAAATCTGTCAGCTTCTTATTCATTTTAACAATTGTTGTGTTTCCACCATCACCTGATTTTCTTTCAGTCGCTATAAACTTGCCTTTTTTAAGTTCATTAACTTTTCTCTTGAAGGTTTTATATCCAAACTCCCCACCTTCTTTTTCATATTTCTTAAAAAGTTCTCCTATCTTTTCACCATCATTTTCTTTAATAATTTTAAGAACTTTCTTAAGCTCAGTATCAAGGTCTTCTTCTTTATTTATTGTAAATTTTAATCTATCTAATGCATCATAAACATCTTCTAATTCTATCTTATTACCACTTCTTTCTTCTACAATTGTTCCTGCTTCTCTCATTAATGTTAGTCCAAATCTTACATCTCCTTGATCAGCACATTCTTCTGCAACTTTTTCAAAAGCATCATCTTTCCAACATCCTGCTACAAATGCAAACTTTCTTCTTTCTTCCAATATCTGCCGTATTTCTTCTTCATTGTATTTAGCAAATCCTAACATAGATAAATTTAATCTTGAAGTTAGTCTTGGATCAATATCATTCATAACTTCAGGAAAATTAGATATTAAGAATATACTCTTTCTGTAGATTTCTTCTATAAGCATATACAGTATATCTGTATCATCACATTTATCAAATTCATCAAATACAAAAACACCTGCTTTTTTATTAACAACTCTTTTTATACGATCTAAAAGTTCATTTGATTTGAGATTATTTACAAATTTAATACCTAATTGATTACACATCTCAGTTAATATTTTATAAGAAGTATTATGTTTCCAACAATTTATGTAAAAATTCACAGTTCCTTCTGTTTCTTCTTCTAAGTCTTTCAAAACCCATTTACAAGCAACTGTCTTTCCAACACCAGGAGGACCATGAACAAAAACATTTTTTCCATTTCTATCTAAAAGAAGAGGTTTTATTGCATATGCAAATTGCCTTTGTTCTTTTTCTCTGCATTTTATTATTTTAGGAATATAATCAAAATCTAATGGAATATGGTCTACAAATAAGCTTTCATTTGAAGATAACATCTCTTTGAACATTTTAATCAAGTAATTTTTAATATAAGTGAGCAGGCCTTGGTTGAAAAGACAAGAGGGCTCAGCTACCCCCAAAGTTCCTCAACTTTGCGACCCTATGAACAACAGAACATCAAGGTTATGGCTGCTCCGATCAAGGTCTGACCAGGTTCCCAAGATGACTGCTCCCATAGGACAAAGCTTCAACGTCCCTTTAAGGACTGAACTTCTCTCATCCTTCCTTCCAAGGTTTTCAGCTCTGCCTAAAGTCCACTTGCAGTAACAGGTGAGGACTAACCACCCAGCCTAGCTCAATATAATTCTTATAATAATATGTATTTAAAGGTTGTTGTTTTTTATGCGTATGTGCTATCCTATATTGAGTTTACACTCAAATAAACATGTGCAGGTGTTTCAT
>CAYLKE010000008.1:0-52239 GCA_964384425.1 uncultured Methanosarcinales archaeon
AAAGCAATACTCCATAATATCTTTTTATGGTTTAGTAAAGTCTTGGGACAAACCCGGTATTTTAATAAAATTTAACAAAACAATTAAAAATACTTCTTTATTTGCCTTAAATATGAGACATGTCAAAGATTTTATATGGAGCCCCAACACAAGTGTTAAAGATTTAGTAACAGGAATTGGAGATGTTGGATTTCAAAGTGATAAATTAAAGAAAGCAGCAGATGTTATTATCAAAATGAAGAAATCTGGTGCAAAGATATTCTTTACATTTACTTCCAATATGGTATCATCTGGATTGCGAGGATTATTTGCTCAAACAATTAAATATGGAATAGCAGATATGGTTGTAACAACTGTTGGGGGTATTGAAGAAGATATTATGAAAGCATGCGGTGAAAAGTTTGTTTTAGGAAGTTTTAATGCAGATGACTACGAACTGCATGAAAAAGGAATTAATCGTATTGGAAATATTATGATTAGAAATGAAAGTTATATGAGATTTGAAGAATATATAACTAATTTATTAAAAAAAGCATACGAACAAAAACCTAGGTGGAGTACATCTGAATTGTTAAAATTTATTGGACTGCAGTTGGGGGATGAAAACTCTATTTTATATCAATGTGCTAAGAAAAACATTCCAATATTTTGTCCACCTATTACAGACGGGGCCTTTGGATTTCATTTATTTTTATTACAACAAAAAAAACCAGATTTTGTAATTGATACAGTTGCAGATTTTGGAAAAATATTATTTTCTATAAGTCAAGATGATGTTAAAGGACTTGTATGTTTAGGTGGAGGAGTTAGTAAACATCATGCAATTTTAGCTGCATTACTTAATGGTGGATTAGATTATGCTGTTTATATTTCCACTGCTCGTAGATATTCTGGAAGTATGAGTGGAGCAACAACAGATGAAGCAAAGAGTTGGGGAAAGATTAAAGATGATTCAGATGCAGTTACTGTAAATGGAGAAGCAACATTAGTATTTCCTTTAGTTATTTCATATGTTCTAGATAAATTAGCAGAAGAAGGACTTATTCAGGTGTAAAATGGAGACTCCAAAATTTATATTATCTAAAAGTAGAGTACTCTCCCAATATGAGAAAGTAAAACAATATTGTGATATTGTATCATATAGCCACAAAACTAATCCAGAAGTAGGAGAAGTTATTCTTTCTGAAACAGATTCAACAGTAAGTGTGCATTATTTGAATAATGTTATTAAATTAGTGAAAAAATATCCAGCAAATAGAATAATATTCTTTTTACAAGGTAACGACCAGGGCGAAATTAAAGAAATGTTACAATTAGGATTAGATAAGTTTGTTGTAGATAATGAAAATGATCTTAACAATTTGTTAGAAGAAGTTGGAGATAAGAAAATTAAATTATTTATTCGAGCAAAGGTAAAAGAACATACAATTCATACAGGAAGATTTTTTGTTTTCGGAATAGGAAGTGAAAAAGCAAGAAAAATAATAAACAATCTAAAACAAAAAGATAACATCGATCTGAATTTACATTTCCATAGAAAAACTCAAAACATTGCAGAATGGGATTTGGAAGAAGAAATTGAAAACATCATAGGAGATGATTGGGGATGTGTTAACTCTGTAAATATTGGTGGAGGAATTCCTTGGAAATACAAGAACTTTAAGATTGAAAAAATGGATTTAGTTTTGAATAGAATAAAAAAAATAAAAGAATTTCTTAATTCAAAAGGTGTTAAATTAATGATAGAACCTGGAAGATTTATTGCAGCTCCATCGATTGAGTTGCATGCAAAAATAATTAATGTTTATGATAACAATATTATAGTTAATTGTTCTGTTTACAATGCTTCAATGGATACATTTATAGCAAACACAAGATTAATGATTAAAGACGAGAAAGATTCAGGTGAAAGGTATACTGTAAAAGGATATACTCCTGATTCTATTGATATATTTAGATACAGAGTTTGTTTAGAAAATCCCAACGTAGGGGACGTTTTAATTTTCTTAGATGCAGGAGCATATAATTTTAGAACAGAGTTCTGTGGGTTGGAAAAGATTCCCACTGAGATTGTGGATTAGATCTAAACATTTTCGAAATAAAAAGACTAATTAAAATAAATAAAAATTTAAGTATTATTCAAATAAGTTGATATAATTTCTTTTATACTATCAGTGATAGGGTATTCATGAGCCTTATTGATATCGGCCCAAACAAAAGAACTATGTTCGGTTAATATAATATTTGAATATTCTATAACTTCAACTACAAAATTAAATTGTCTGGCTTTTTTTCCAGATCCAGAAGAATAGTCAAAATATCCTAAATAGCCCACAATTGATTTAATATGTAAACCTGTTTCTTCATTAACTTCCCTGATTAGGCCCTGTTCTAATGTTTCTTTATTTTCAAGATTACCACTAGGTAATTCATAAATACCACCCATAAAGTCATCTTTAGGTCTCTCGAGCAATAGTATTTTATTTTTATTTGTTACAATTCCTCCAACAACAAATTTTTCAATTCCATCATTTATTGCATCTTCTTTTAATTTTTCATAATTAATCATTTTTTACCTCATGAATTTTAATAAATTCTTTTATTTTAGAAACATAATGTTTTGTAATATTTATGTCGCTAATATCGTCCCATACAGGAATTTTAATAATACTTTTATAAAATTTTTCTGCATTTGGAAAATCACCTTTTTTATAGGAAAATTTATTATTGTAAGTAGGGAATAAAAATCCTGGTTCTTGAAATAAAGGTAAAATATTTAATGGGCACGTAGAACCTGGAATATCTGCATCAACACAACCATTATTCAATAAAAATTGATGAAATTTTTTAATAGGCACATTATTCAGTTCTTGAGGAATATATTTAATAATAAAGGCGTACCAAGAATGCATTGTATTTTTTGGAATTTTTGGAATTCTAATTCCTTTTAGATTTTTTAATTCTTTAATGATGTATTCAGCATGTTTTTTTCTTCCTTCTAAATAAACATTTAATTTTTTCAATTGTTGTTGAGCAATAGCACAGGCTAAAGGATGAATTCTATATTTTAATCCCATGCCAGTTATGGAATATTTTGCATAAATTGAATCTGAAGGTATTTCTTGCTTACATCTTTTATTGTAATGGCCCAATAATAAAGTTCTATGATATATTTCAGGATTATTGGTTAATACAAAACCCCCTTCCCCCCCAGTTAAAACTTTTTGACCTTGTATACTAAATGCAGAAGCATCGCCAAAAGTTCCCACAAATTTATTATTAATTGCTGCACCATGTGCATGGGAACAATCTTCTAATAAATAAAGATTATATTTTTTTGCAATATCAATAATCTTATTCATTTGACAAGGCATTCCCCACATATGAGTTACAATAATTGCTTTTGTTTTACCAGTAATTTTTTTCTCAATTTCAAAAGGATCAATATTACCATTTTCATCACAATCTGCTAAGATAGGAATTGCGCCAGTAAATAAGATTGGAGTAACTGTTGCATAAAAAGTATAAGCAGGACAAATAATCTCATCTTCTGGACCTAAATTAATTCCAACAAATATAGAGTGCAGTGCAGTGGTTCCTGAATTAGTTAAAACAGAATAATCTGATTTAAAGTACTCTTTTAATTCATTTTCTAAATCTTCAATTATTCCAGATCTATTATAAATAGATATAGACTCGTCAAGCTGTTTTATAACTGCTTCTTTTTCTTCTTTTTCAATTTTGGGCCAAATAAACTTTTTTATCATAATAAAGTACTCCCTTTTTAGTATTTTGCAAAAATAAATTCGGTTTCACATATTTACCTTTTTTAAATGATTCATAACAAGCTTCTACAAATGCCATGTGTTTTAAATGAAATGTTGTTGAACTATGATTATGTTTAACACCATCTAAAATTTGGCAAAAATAATCTATTTGATTTGTAGAGTTAGAAGAACAAAAAAAATCTCTATTTAAGGACTCAACAAGTTTACCATTTAGATCAAATCTTTTAATAAAATTCTTTTCAAGAACCATAAACCCATCAGATCCATAAACTTTTATTTCTTCTTTTTTTGGCGGTTGAGAACGGGAAAGTATTAATGTCCCATTAATTTTATTTTTTATATTGTCTCCATAAGAGAATAATATTTGCGCGGTGTCTTCTGCATCATAATTTTTATTTGGTACTGCATGTGCAGATATATCTGCATGAACAAAATCAGGTAAATCAAAATACCATAAAATTAAATCAATCATGTGATAACCCATATCGATGATACATCCTCCTCCTGCTTTAATGGCATTTCCTCTCCAACCAACATGAGGTTCTTTGATAAACAGATTATAATGAATATCAATAGAAAAAATATGGCCTATTTTTTCTACAAATTGAAAAAAATTATGGTAAATGGGGTTAAACCTTCTTTGCATTGCTACCATCATATGAATATTATTTTTTTGACAAAGATTATTAAGATTCTTTGCTTCTTTTACACTAAGAGCAAAAGGTTTTTCTTTTAATATATGTACTCCTGATTTAATCGCTAATTTAACAATAGACCCATAATTATGGTGAGGAACTGCAATTATGACAAAATCAAGTTTTTCGTTTTTGAATAATTCTTCATAATTCACATATCCTTTAACTGAAAGTTTTTTCTTATAAGTGTTAAGAATTTTTTGGTTAACATCACAAATTGCAACCAAATTTACATTTTGAGAATTTAATATTCCAGGAATATGGTCGTTTTGAGATTGTTCACCCAAACCAATTAAAGCAACTCTTTTTTTATTCATTTTTTAAATTCTCCAAAATATCTAACTGATGTCTAATGTATTCAGAAGATTCTTTTGATAGTCTTTCTTTAAGATGATTAATTACTTCATCAATATGCATAATTTTATCATCAAACCAAAAATCATTTTCTTTTTTATCAGGATCTTCAAAACAAATAACTTTTCCTGTAAAAAAATACATTTTATCACCTTTAAATTTTTCATATCTTTTTTTTTGTTTATCTGTTTTAATCCAATTTTCGTCCCAAATTAAATCAGTAGTTTTAATTAAATTGATATCATCTATTTTTGCACCAGTTTCTTCATATGTTTCTCTTATCATTCCATTTATTGGATCTTCAAAACCATCGATTCCTCCACCTGGAAAAATAACACCAAAAGATGTTTTTTTTGCAAGTAATTTGGATTTCTCAGTAAAAAAAAATCCCTCACAATTATTTCTTAAAGGTAATTTTGATCTATCATTCATTTTTTATTATCTCCCCTACAATATATTCCATATCTTTCTTAACTAAATCAATATTTCTTTCAGTGTCTATTTTGTATATTGAAGTTTTTTTAAGTCCAAAATCATTCTTATTTGTTAAAATAAAATCATAGGCTTTTTTGAAATTTTCAAGTTCGTTTAGACTTTCGTCAAAACGAAGATTATTATTTTCTCTTTCATTGACTCTATTAAATGCACATTTAGTAGAAACGGATAAATATATTAAAACGTCGGGATAAAAATTTGGCTCAAAAAATTTTATTAATTTCTTAGGTAATTTTTGATGATGTGATGCAAATGCAGATATTACTGATCTATCTGAAATAATAAAATCATCAGAATTATTTTGTATTTTTTTTAAATTGTATCTAGCAGATAAAGAATACAGAACTTCTCTTCCAAAATGGCTTTTAATTACATTACTCGAGAATTTGTTTTCTGAAGAATGCAAATAGTTTATGATTTTTCCAAAATAATTATTTTTATTACTATAGTTAAAATAATTATATGGTTTATTAAATGAATCACAGATTTTCATTAAAGATTGAGTGTGGGTAGTTTTTCCACAACCATCTATTCCTTCTAGTGCAATATATTTCATTGAAAATAATCCTCCAATTTTTCATCACGTCTAACATCCACAGTAGAACAATGTAAACCTCCTCCAAATAACTCACTATGTCTTAATTGAAATGGGATTGGTTCAAATCCTGCTTTTTCTAAAGCCTTAATAGTTAAATTAGCATTATTTCTAATCAATACTCTTTTTTCATCTAATGATAAGACATTGACGCTCATTCCAACATTAGTTGCCATTTGTAAATATGAATCGGGATAATCAAAATTATAATTTTTATCCAATATGGGTATTACGTCCCATTTTTGTAATGCTTCTGGGAGTCTTTGATAAGATCCATGCATTGCTCCTTCATTTACTAGTAATTTCCCGGGAGCTAAAGGCATTATGTGTCCATCAATATGACTATCACATAATCTAATGGGATGTACATTATAATTATCTCCTAAATGTCTTTGCAACCAAACAGCTCCAAGTTCATGATTTGCAGTAGCTACATTCATAATGATGTCTTTTCCAAATTTTAAACAATTAGCGGCATCAAATGCAATATCCAGACCACTATAAACCTCACAAGGTTTTCTAATATTTTTTGTTAAATTATCTTTCCAGAATGAATAATCCATAGAATTATTATTTAAAAATGGTCTTGGTGTTACTGTCCATTTTGCACCTTTGATAAAATAATCTTTAAAAATTGATTTTAACAAAAATGCTTCAAAATATCTTTTAGGGTTTGTTGGCGGAGTTTCAATCACTTCATTACCTATGCACATATACATATCTCTTGGACTATCGCAAGCAGTAGTATATGAATCAAAAGTAGGAGTTTTTATTTCCTGGATCTTTTCGAGACGATCAGGTCTTCGCACAACAATATTTTCTTTTTCTAATAAATTTTGTAAATTATCTAAATCTTCTTGACGTTCATCAATGTATTTATTATCGATTTTGTGAGGTTGATCTCTATCTGCATGTTTCCCGTCTCTATTTTCATATAAGAATCTAAAGTTATAATCAATTCCTTTGTGGTTAAAATTAACACAACTTCCAACAATAATTTCTTTTAATGGTGCCCATTCTGTATGAACATTTATAGGAGATTTGTATTTTTCCATGAAAATAGTAATTTAGTATTATATTTAAACTTATTTAAGTATTTTACTTAAACAAAAAGAAACAACATAAGTAATTTATTACAAAAATAAAAATAAATTGAATGGTTTAATAAAATACTAAAAAGAATCAAATAGATCTAACTGAATATTAAAACTAGTATAACATTTAACTGGTTTTCCTTCTGAATTAATAATCACAAAACCCTTATTTTTAAGGTCTTTTAAATATTGACTAACAGTAGATATTGATTTTTTGATTTTTTTTGCTATATCTTTTATACTATTATTTCCATCAGAAAGCAATAATATATTTAAACTCAATTCACTTTTAATAATTTGGCCCAATTCTATTGCTCCATGTTTTGATTTTATATTATATAAGAAATTTATTTTATTGTCTGAAAGTTTTTCATATTTTTCTTTATAATTTTTCAAAAAACTATGAATCTTTTGAGATAATTTTAAATATACTTTATTTTTATTAGAAAAGTTAATTATTTCACAATTAAAATAATTTAATAAATCTTTTATTTCATCATCAGTACAATCACAATTCTTAATAATTGAAAAAATTTCATCTAAACCCATATCCCACTCAGGAGTTCTTTCTTCATAAACCATGTAAGGAACTTTCTGCATAAGAAGAAATAAAGGTTTTTTTGTTATGTATCCTTCACTCAATAAAACATTTCGAACATCTTTGTATAAAGTTATTTTATAATAATCAGAATATAATAAGTCTATTGAATCAGAAATAATTTCAGGTTGTAATTTATTAATATATGCGGAAATAAATATATCTAACACTATTTGAAATAAATGTGAAGCTTTACGAAGATTAGAATATTTTTTAACAGATATTCTTGCTAATAGTGAAAAAAATCTTTGAAATAAATTTTCTTTTTGATAAGTTACAAGTCTTTTCCAAACCTCAGAAGATCGACAAAGAACAATATTTTTTTCGTTAAATCCTACAGCTCTAATAATACCATTTATTTCTTTTATTTTTTGATTTATGAAATCTCCAGTATTATTTACTTTGTCTGAACAATATCTTTTAAAATAAGGATTTGCTAGTGCATTCATATCCCATAATATTACAACGATTCGAGTATTTTTATTTTTAGTGAATTTAAGAAGTTCAACAAAAGAGCTAATAATATCATAGTTGGGAGTTATATATGTAAAAGAACACATAATATTGATAAGTTTATTTTTCTTTGAAAAATTAATTTTTTCTTCAAATTCATCAGCATCATTAGGTATTATGTTTGTAGTCATTTTAATTATTTTTTATTATGATTTTTAAATCATTAATTATTTCTTTTATATTATTTACATATTTATCTATTAAAGTATGTTTTTTTTTGTATCCATAAACATATAAGCCTGCTTTTTTTGCAGATTCAATACCCGATTCTGAATCTTCAACACAATAACCTTGTTTTTGTCCCAATTTTTTTAATGCTAGTTTATATGGGTAAGAGTGAGGTTTTGGCTTTTTACCTACATCTTCTATTGATACAATTATATCAATATAGTTATCAAGATTAAATTTTTTTAAAATATAATCAATATATTTTCTATTTGATGAGCTTACTAAAGCAATTTTAAAATTATTTTTACTAGCAAATTTAAGAAGTTCATTAATTTGTAATTCAGGTTTAGATAGATCATAATAAACATGATCACATAATTTTAAATATTCTTCTTCAAATTTTTCAAAATTTATCTTTAAGCCATAATTTTTTTTTAATGAATCAAAAATAAATTGATAATTTCTTCCAGTAAATTGATTAAAGTCTTCTTTTGAATTTTTTAAAATTAATTTAGAAAAAAATTTTGGTTCAAGGTCTTTAAAATAAGTTTCACTATCACAAAAAACACCATCAAAATCTAAAAATAAATTCACCATAAACTTAAAAGATAATAAAGAATTATAAAGTTTTCTAAAGAAAATATTGAAATAATGTAAAATAACATTTTAAAACTTAATTATGGAAGATTTCTACTGAGATTGTGGATTAATAATTCCTTTTTCATTATAATGCTTTAACAATTCACCAGTGTGCATAGTTATTGTGTCTTCTATTTTATAACCAATTAATTCAACACCTTTTTTAACTTGTTCTTCAGAAGTAGATTCAATTTCAAGAAATGTAGGGATTTGTCTTAATGTGTTAAATTCATACATGATGTTATCTAAGCGATAAGAAACTCTTGTTTTAGATTCTCTTCCCTTGATTAAATAACCAATTGATTCAAATATTTTAAGAGTACTATCAAAATCACTAACATTAACTTCAGTTTCATCTGCAGATGTAGCAAATGTTTTACCAGTCCCTTTTTTGTAACATAATTCAACTTGGTCTCCTTTTTTTCTTACTCTCAATTGTTGATTGTTGTTAAAGAAATAATCATCTTTTGTATCAAAATAAACAGCATCAACTTCCCCTTCAAATACTTTCTTTGCTCCCAGATCTAGTAGTTTCTGAGTAATTTCTTCAACATTGACTTCAAGAATTTTAAGTTCGACTTCATTCATAAAATAGCTAAGAAATAAATCATATAAAAATATTAGTAACAACCAAGAAATGAATTAAATTATTCTTTCTTTTCTTTTTCGTTCTAGATATCTAAAAACAGTTCTATGCATACTTCCATCTAAAAGCATTTCAACTGCTCTTCTTGCATCAAACACATCTTCAATCCTTCCAAGAATAGAAACAGTTTTTCCATAAACAGAAATACTCACACCAGTTAAGTTTTCAATAGTATTTCGAGACTTACCTTTCTCACCAATAACTCTTCCTCTTAATCTAATCAAAGAATTTTGAGATTTGCCAGCAAAATCTCTCATGTCAATTATTTCCATTGCATAATCTTGATTAAGAAGTTGCAATGCAATCTCTGGATTAAATCCTCGAGCAATTCCTTTAATTATACTTTTACTTAGATATAATTTTAATGCGTCAGAACCACTAACATGTACATCACCTTCTTCTGAATCAACTTGAATTTTTGTGGAAGTTTCATCTTCTATTCGTTTCTTCATTTCCCCGTCCTTTCCAATAAGGACAGCTATTCTCTCTTTGGGTATTTTGATAACGTATGCTATATCTTCCATAGTATATTCCTAATTTAAATTTAATTTAAATTAATATTGATTAAATCTGGTGATGATTAATAGTAAATTTTCAAAAATCAATTTTATTTATAAAAGTTTCTAATTGTGACCAATAAGTAATAACCTAATCTATAGATAATTTTAATTTAAGATATTTTATTACTTCAGCAGGAGTTTTTTCAATACCATATTTCTTAAAAAAAGTTAATACGTTCTTAATATCTCTTTTCCATAATTCATCATACCACTTATCTCTTTCTGTGGTTGATTGTGAAAAATCAATTAATATAGGTTTATCGTCTTTAATTAAAATATTAAAATGAGATAAGTCTCCATGTACCAATCCATTGTCTGCCATTTTTTTCATTTGTCTTAATAAGTTTTTGAAAAATTTACCAACATCCTCAGGGACGTAGTCCTTAAGTTGATGTGCTGGTTTCATTCCTTCACCCACAAATTCCTCAACAACAATATTATGTGCAAAAGTAATTGCTTTAGGACAACTAACACCTGCTTCTCTCATTTTTAATAAATTTTTATATTCTCTCTGTGCCCACATAAATATAACTCTTCTTTTGTTTGGTTTGATATTAAATCGGGGATCTGTCTTAATATAATCATACATTTTATTGAAATCACAATTCTCTAATCTGTAAATTTTCACAACAACAGGTTTTTCATCTTTTTTTGCAATAAAAACACTACTTTCTTTTCCAACAGAAATGTGATTACTTAAGCCATCAAAATGTTTTTGAGTTATGAGTTTTTGAAGTGCTTTATTTGTAAAATTATCAAAAACTCCTCCATGAACTTTATATCTATCTTCAGTCATTTTTACCTCTTTTTAACATTCTATAAACACTTACAAAAATATATTCTTTTTCTTTTTTATGATGCTCATATTTATTAGGTAAAAGAAATTTATAATCCCATTTATGAGTTATTTCATAATTGAAATCTTTTGTTATTGCTTGTAAAAAAACATCTGTTGATGTTTTGTGCATAGAATATACTAAATCTGAAAGTTGAAATGCTTTTTCAAGAAATACTTTATCATGATGTTTTATCTTTGTTCCAAATGGAGGGTTCTGTATAACTAAATCGAAATCACCTTGTATATTCTGTATATCTCTTATAATTATTTCATAATCAAATTTGATATTTAGTTTTTTCTCAACACTAGCAATATTTTCTTTAACAATTTCTTTTGCTTTTTCATCAACATCAACAAAAACAACTTTTTCTGCTCCTAATATCAAACAACCTATCCCTAAAATACCATTTCCACATCCTGCATCTAATACATTGCCTTTTATATCATTTAAATCTGATGCATTCCATAGCCACTCACTTGCTATCTGAGAATTAGTTGTGTATTGCTCTAATTTAATATTAGAAAAAAAAGGTTTTAATTTAGAAAGTAAAATAGAAAATTGTTTTTTTGTTATCCGCATTATTTCATTTCTATATATTTGCATTTCCCACAGTATTTTCTATTTTTGTGAGTTGCTAATAAGAATCCAGGACCACATTTTGGACAATGAGGATTTTTTCTTTCTATTTTGTCACCTTTAACTTCAAATCTCTCATAAAGTTTATGTTTGTTTGCTTTTTTTGCTCCTGCTTCTTTCTTTTTTGGTGCAGGTTTTTTTCCGCCTTTTTTTGCTGCCATATTATTTCTTCTCCTCTTTCTTCTTAGGTTTAGGCTCTATTTCACCCATAGCTTCTTTTGATTCATAAATATCAACAATAACTTTACATTTTGTTTTTCCAAATAAAGAATAGATTCCTTTTGTAACAATAAGATCTTTTTCTGCTTTCTTTACTTCAGAAATTTTATCTTTGATAACATCATTAGATGGTGTTGCACCTTCATATTCTATTTCTGCTTCTATTTCTGTTCTTTTTAATAATTTATTTTCTTTTTCTTTTGTAATTGTTAATTTCATTATAACTCCTTACCTTACTTTCATAGCATATTCGCCTTTCATTTTTGCATCTATTTTTTTTGCAATTTCTGATTTATTAGGATCTTTGATAAATATTCTTCCTTGTGATGAATTTGCAATAACATTTGATCTACAATTTGGACATTCTCCATCTGATTCAAAAACAAATTTACAATTTTTACATACTTTTTTCTTTGCCATTTTTAATTATTTTTTATCCTTTTTCTTTTCAGATTTCTTTTTATCTTCTTTTTGATAAATCCATTCAAGTTTTCCTAATCCTTCTTGTCTCATTGTGATTCCAATTTTAGGATTACTTAAATCTTTATATGATACTGCTATAATTCTAGCTTTACATTTATCTCCAACTTTAAGAACTCTTTTGCTATCTCTTCCAGCAAGTGTTTTTTCCTTACTAAATGAAACAAAATCATCCATTGTTTGTGAAACATGAATCATTCCATCGACCGGTCCGATAGTCATAAATGCACCAAAATCAGCAATATCTCTTATTTTTCCCCATACTACTTCTTTTAATACAGGTTTAAAACAAATAAGTTCATAATCACAATCATAATATGCTCCACTATCTTCTGGAACAATCATTCCTTCTCCTACTCTAGTAACATTCCCTACATCTATTACAAAACCAATATCTTGTGATATAAATCCCGTGTATTCTTTTTTCAGAGAATCCCTAACTGCAGATTGAACATCATCATCAAATAATGTTGGGTCTACTCTGATTTTGTTATTCATTGTTATTTTATAGAACATAGTTCGTAAATAATGAGTAGTATTTAAAAAGTTTTTGCTATATAAGGTAATTTATAATATATATTCTAAAATAATATAAAAAAATAACGATAATTTTAAATATCAATTGATAACATATATTATCAAATGAAAATAAAACAAAAAATCAAAAATTATTTTTTTGAACATCCTACTGAAAAATTAAGGGTAAGACAAATTGAAAGAAAAGTAAATGTCCCATTTCCATCAGTTGTAAGGTATGTAAAAGAATTAGAAAATGAAGAAATATTAAAATCAGAATTAATTGCTAATGTAAAATTGTTTTCTGCAAATCGATCACAGATATTTTTTCTTGAAAAAAGATTATACAACATTAAAAGAATGTATAAAAGTGGATTAATAAATTATATTAAAAAAGAATATAGTAATCCATTAATTATTTTGTTTGGATCCTATTCAAAAGGAGAAGATATTGAGACAAGTGATATTGATTTATATATTGAAAGTCCAGTAAAAAAAGTTAATGTAAAAGAGTTTGAATCTATATTAAACAGGAATATACAAATAATTATACATCGCAAAATTTCCGAGATAGAAAATAAAAAACTTATAAATAATATTCTCAATGGAGTAGTATTGAATGGAAATCTTGAGGTGTATTAATGAAAGAAAGTTGTTGGAAAGACTGTTTAAATAATAACAAAGCGATTAATGTCTCTATTAACAAAAGCAAAGCAGATTCATTGATGGAGACTGCAAAAGAAAGAATTAAATTTTTTGATGATAATAGAATTAGTAGCAATAATTCTAGATTTATTTTTGAAGGATATTATTCTTCATTGATTGAAATGATACGTTCAATTGTTGTTTCAAAGGGAATCAGAATAGAAAATCATTTATGTTTAGGCTTTTATTTAAGAGATGTTCTTAATGAAAAAAAATTATTTAATGATTTTGATGATTGTAGGTATGTTAGAAATTCTATAATATATTATGGTAAGAAACCAGATTTTGAAATTATGAAAGAAAAAATAGAGAAAATAAAAAAGTTGATTGATGAGTTATACCTTCTTAGCAATTAATCCACTAATATTGATTTATTATTCTTACAGATAATTTGCCGGGAATTGCGTTTAAATAAAAAATACCGGGAATCCCGGTAAAATAGAAAAATATATAAATATACACATAATCCTGGTAATATGAAAATACATTTGCCCAATAGTGCGTTTTTAGGAAATTTGGATGCTTTTTTATCTTCAATAGAAACAAAAGAACCAGATAGATTAGAGATTACTGCAAATAAAAAATGGTTATCTCTACATCCTGTTGTTTTGTGTATGGTAGCATCATTAGGTTTAGAAATGGGGACAGAAAAAATAAAATGTGAAAAATTAGAAGCAAAATCAAAACATTATCTCGAAAGAATGGGTCTTTTAAAATTACTAGAAATAAAAAATAAAAAATCAATAAAAGAACATGAATCAGCAGGAAGATTCATCCCTTTAACACAAATTAAAAATTCTAAATTATTAAGTGAATTTATTACAGAAATGATTCCATTATTACATCTTGAACCAAAGCAAGCAGAACCCATAAAATACATAATTAGTGAATTAGTAAGAAATGTTTTAGAACATTCAGAAGCAAAAAAGGGAGCTATGGTATGTGCACAATATTATAAAAAAAGTAATAGAATAAGCATAGGTATAGTGGATAGAGGTTTGGGTATTAAAAAAACAATAAACATATCACACAGAACAGAATCTCATATTGAAGCTATAAAGCTAGCATTAACACCAGGTATTACTGGAAAAACAAAAAAAGAAGGAGGCACTGAATTTAATGCTGGTGCAGGACTATTTTTTACCAAATCAATAGCTAAAGTAAATAAAGATTTTTTTATTATTTATAGTGGAGACAGCATGTATAAATTATTGAAAACAAAAACAGATAAAGCAATTAAACTTTTTGCTGATCCTTTTAAGGATAACCATACTAAAAAGATAAACTTACCTTATTGGAAAGGTACAGTAGTTGGAATAGATATCTCTTTAGATAAGACTGAAAAATTTTCTATGCTCTTAGATTTAATAAGAGATACGTATATCCAAGCAATTAGAGAAAGAAAAAAAGAAAATAAAAAAAGGAGACCTAAATTTATATGATAAATATAAAAAATATTGTTGGAAGTTTTGCAGAAAATAAAGATTTAGCTAGAGATATTAGAATAAATAAAATAGAAAAACAGATAAAAAAAGATAAAAATATAACTCTAGATTTTAAAGGTGTTGAAGCAACTACCCAATCATTCATACATGCCTTAATAAGTCAATTAATAAGAGATTATGGAAATAGTGTTTTAGATAAAATATATTTTAAAAATTGTAATGAAAAAATAAAAAAAATAATTAATATCGTTGTGGATTATATGCAAGAAAGTGAAAATTAAACATTTTCTGCAATTAATCCACTGACATCAATTTTTCTGTTCTTTTTATTTACTTTACTAATGATTGTATTTGTACAAACAACCTTATCAACATATTTTGAAAGATGTTTTAATGAATCTTCTGCAAATAACCCATGTACACAAACAGCATAGATTTTCTTTGCTCCCATTCTCTTCATTATTCTAGCAGCTCCTACGATTGTTCTTCCTGTGCTAATTACATCATCAACTATTACAACATTCTTTCCCTTAAGATCCATCTTTGTTCTCATCTCGACTTTAACTTTGTGAGAAGAATATCTTGTTTTTTTTAAGACATTTACCTTAACTCCGAGATGTTTAGCAATATCCTCTGCCCATTGATAACTCTCCCAATCTGGCCCTATGATTACCTCATTTTTGTAATGTTTCTTAATATATTCTGTAAGAACTGGATTTGATGTTAAGTTTTTAGCAGGTATTTTGAATATATCTTTTAATGACTTTATTCTATGAATGTGGCCATCTATTGTAATAACTTTATCTGCTACCTTAAGAAGTTCTGCCATTATTTTATTACTTTGACAATCAAGCTTTTCAAAATGCTTATCTTGACGTAAGTAATACATGTAAGGGACTACAAATATAACTTTCTTTGCACCATGTTCTTTAAGTGTTTTTATACTGAAAATAGACTCAATTAGAGAATCATTTGGATTAGGATTTCCTGAATTAACATATATAATTTGTTTTCCTTTTGGACTTTTGTTTAATTTTAATCTTGTTTCTCCATCTGGAAAATAATCTTTAATAACTTCTCCATATGGGCAGCGTAGTTTTTTAGCTATTTTTTTAGCAAGTTCTTTTGAATATGAACCACCAAAAACCATCTTTGGCATTATTATCACCTCTTTATAAAGTACTTATAAATAGTTTATTTATAAAGTATTTAATATATGTTTATCACTATATAATAGAAACATTTATATATAATATATACTACTATTTAGTTATGACAATAAAAAAGAGATTATTATCATTAACCTTTATGATATTGATTCTTTTAACTAGTTTTGCAAACACAACAGCAATCGAATACAAATTAATAAATAGCGAAGAAAGTGTCGAAAATGCAGAAATAATAGAAATAAAAGAATCATATCTAAAAGACATTCAAAAAATAAAATTGAATGGAAAACAAGTTTTTGATGATATCTCTGATATTGTTAGATTCAGTATTTCTGATAAAGATTTTTCATATATACAAAAATTAGCTGAGAATGGATATAGTGCTCGTGAAATATCTAAATATTCTCAATTAGATATATCTACAGAAGAGATAATAAATTTCAAAGATACTAAAAAACCAAACTGTGTTTTTATTTATCCAAAAAGAGATAAAGAAAATGCTTTTGATGAAAAAAAAGCAATTGAATTTTTTAACAAAATATCTTCTGAATACGATGTTTATGTTTTATTTGCAGAAACAGAAAAAGATGTTTATAATGCTTTGAATAAGATTCAAAATATTGAATTATTGATAATTGCTGGACATGGAACATATCAATCAATTTCATTGGGAGAAAATGATTTGCGAATAGAGAAAGCTGAATTTGATGAAAGATATGTTTTAGATATATATGATTATGAATTAAAATATCATTTAGATAATCTAAACAAAAATGCAACTATTTTCTTATATGCATGTTCTACAGGAAAAGATAGAGAAAATCTAGCAGAATCTATAAACGAGATTACTAATGTTAAGGTTATTTCTGCAAAAGATACATTTTTTTCATCAGATATAGAGATTGTTTCTGTTTATCCTTTTGATATTAAAATTATTAAAAATGGAGAAGATATTACTAATATTTCTGAAACAAAAGAAAAAGCGATTAATTTAGAAAAGAAAAGATTTGATGTTTTTGGGAACATATTTAGAATAATTGGATTTTAAAGAAAAAAAGAAAAAAAGAGGTTAGTTGGGTGTAGGATAAGTAATATTATTCCACTTCATATCACCCCCATTTTGTTTTCTAATTTTGTTAATATTATTTTATCTATCCCACCATTCACTATATTGCATATCAAATGAATTTTCTATAGGAATACTATTTGTTTTTTTTGTCAGATGTCTTATCTGTTGATTAAAAAGTTTGTTTATTGTTTTTGTTGTTAAATCGATCATATTGATCACCTCCAATAACAATATTAGATTGTTATTGGTATATAAATGCCGCACGGGCACCTGTCCAGTGTGTCCAGTGGCTAAAACGAAATATTTAAATATCTAAACATTACATAACAATTACAATGGTAATGGATACTTTACAAATAAGATTGGGGCAAGGATTAATCAAAAGAATTGATGCTTTAGTTAAATCAGAAATATATGCAAATAGATCTGATGTAATCAGAGATGCTATAAGAAGATTTGTATGGGAGAAAGAAGTAGGTAGTATCACATATAAAGGAGATTCTATTAAATTAGTCAGAAAAGCAAAAAAGAAGTTATCTAAAGAGGATATAAATTTAGATGAAATAAATAATTTATAATAGTTCTTCTGGTCTTTTTACCACCACACTATATTCTCTTACAGATTCAATTAATTTTTTATCTCTAGTAATCAAAATTGAATTTGTTTTTAGAGATATAATCATTTATATCAAATATAAGGTAAATAAATGTTTAAAAGGTGATAATTGCATGGCTGACTCATATAAAGCACTTATAAAAAAAGAATTTCATAAATTTTTTAATAATCATATGACCGAAATAAAAAAAACTTACCAAACATTAGATGATTTATGTTTTGATGAAATTGATAAAAAATTTAATATTTATGTTTCTGAATTAAGAAGATCTATTGATAAAGTTTCTTCTAGATATAATGTGACTAATAAAGAAGTCGAAAATGAAATTAGTTATTGGGAAGGGGCATTTTATAAAGGCAAATTAGATTATTTATTTCTTGAATAATTAAATTATTCATTTTTAGAATATTTTTCAGTATAAGGTTCACAAATTTTCCAAGATTTATTAATATATTTTTTAGCTTCTTGTAGGTATTCAACAGCCTGATACATTTCTTTTGCTAGTTTAGTTCTTCCTCTTGCAAGATCTGAATCGGCTTGCTTCTTTAGATCTTCTGCTAATTTTTCAAGAAAAGAAGATGCGGCATCGTAAGACATTTTTCCAACTGCTTTTGCTAATTCTTCTAAAGAACCATTAAAGCCTTCAACATAATCTGGATGTTTTCCCATAATTTAAAGTATTTACTTTAAATTTAAATAATTGATTGTAAACTATTATATAACAATCTTTATATACACTAATTCTTCATTGCTGTATACTCATGGCAAAACCCCTAAAATACAAAACAACTGAAGAAATTAAAGTTCCTTCTAAAATAGTTGATCAAGTTATTGGTCAAGAAGAAGCTGTGGAAATAATAAAAAAAGCAGCTATTAGAAAAAGACATGTTTTCTTAATAGGTAATCCTGGAACTGGTAAGAGTATGTTGGGGTTGGCACTTGCAGAACTTCTACCAGCTGGAGAAAAGTTGGAAGATGTTTTGTGTTATCCTAATGAAAAAGACTCAAATAATCCTATTGTTAAAAGCTTTCCTGCAGGAGAAGGTGAAAGAACAATAAGTAGAATAAGAAAAGCTATACAGCAAGGAAAATCATCAAGAAGAATGTTCTTGTTAGTTGCTGGAGGATTATTTTTTGCAATAACAATATATTTTTTATGGAATACTTTTGGAAATAGTGAATATGGTCCATTAGTGTTAATGAATGGAATAGGAAATTTAGTATGGATATTGTTGATTGGAGGATTATTACTAAGTAGGGCTCCAGGATTATTTAAAACAATTGGAAATCTAGCAATGATTCCTAAACCTATAATAACACATCAAAAAAATGAAAAAGCACCATTTGTAGATGCTACAGGTGCAAGAGCAGGTGCACTTCTTGGTGATGTACTTCATGACCCCTTTCAAAGTTTTTTTGTTACTAGTAAGTTACAATATATTGACAACAATAAAGTAAAATTCGTAAAAATAGATAAAAAAATAAATGAAATTTTCAAAAAATATCCAAAAAGAATAATTAATTCAAAAAATTTACAATTTTCTCGGGAAAAAGCACTGGACACACTGGACAAGTCTTCACGTGAAACTTATAAAAACAAAAACACTAAAAACAATATGAAAAAAAATCATGAAGCAGTTTTTGTTCCAAACAATGAATTAAAAATACTTGGAGAATCAAATAATTCAATTTCATCAGTTGATGTTTTATCATGTAATAGATATAATCATAAAGGTATGATGATAAAAATAACAACCTCTGAAAATAAAGAATTAATTGTAACTCCAGAACATAAAATAGCTATTTGGAAAAATAATAAAATTATTTATGTTAAAGCAGAAGACATTAAAGAAAATGATTCAGTTGTTTCTCAAGTAGAAGATATCATAATCGATGAACAAGATATAATAAATACATACAACATAAAACAACAAAAACAATGTGAATTATATTACAAATATTTAGAAATAAAATCTCAAAATCCTTCTTGGGAATATAAAAGAATTTCAAAATTTATGTTGCAATCAATTGGAAAAACAAGATGGTGGCATGCAAATAAACACATACCTGTTCCTATTCAAACATGTAATTGGTTAAAGGAAAAAGGATTGCTTCCATTAAAAATTAATAATAAAAATCTAAAATTAATTTCTAAGATTCTAGGAGCAACATTTGGAGATGGAGGAGTATTTGAAAATTTAAATGGAATTTTCTTATCAAGTTCAGAAAAAGAAGCAGTAAAAGAATTTAGAAAGGATATTGAAAAGGTTTTTAAGATAAGGAAAGAACAAAATTCAAGAATTATTGAAGGTGGGGAGTATGGGCATTCATGGTGTTATCAAAATACAAACAGAAATATCATAAGATTCTTTTTGGCATTAGGTGCTCCTCGAGGAAATAAAACTAAAAAAGAATTAAAGATTCCTGGATGGATTAAAATTAATTCAAAATGGGAAGATGAGTTTTATAGTTCTTTATTTGGAAATGAAATGGGAATTCCTAAAGTTCATAAACAACAAAATAGAATGCAAACTTTTGATTTTTCTATTACAGGAAACATCTCTTTTGATAAAAATAGATATGAATTCCTAAATAAAATAAAAGACTATTTAAAAAGAAAAAATGTAAAATGTAATATTATTAAAAGAACAAATCTGTCTGAAACTAATTATTTGTACAGATTATTTATTTCAACAAAATTTGAAAATATAATTAATTTCTTAACTCAATGTAATTTAAATTATTGTAAGTATAAGAAAGAGAAATTGATTACAAATATGAATAAATTTAGAGACATAAAAAGAGATAAATACTGTTTATTAATTGATCAAGGTTATGGGGCAGAACATATAATGAAACTCTTACATCTTTCACCATCTGATCTATACTTGATATTAAATAATGAATCATTCGATCATTTATTGGGGGAAATATGAAACTTACAAAACAAACAGTAACAAAAGTAGAAAAAATTCAACATGAAGGTAAATTATACAATGTTACAACATCATCTGGAAACGTTATTGTAAATGGGATTCTATGTTCTAATTCTGGAGGATTAGGCACTCCACCTCATGAAAGAGTTGTACCCGGAATGATACATAGAGCAAATAGAGGAGTTCTTTTTATAGACGAGATTGCAACACTTGAACCTCATTCTCAACAAGAATTATTAACTGCATTACAAGAAGGAAAATACCCAATTACTGGACAATCTGAAAAATCAGCAGGAGCAATGGTTAGAACGCAATCAGTCCCATGTAGATTTATTATGATAGCAGCAGGAAATGTTGAAACAATACAGCATATGCATCCGGCATTAAGATCTAGAATAAGAGGATATGGATATGAAATTTATATGAATCATACAATGCCAGATACTATTGAAAACAGAAATAAATTAATTAGATTTGTTGCACAAGAAGTTAAGAAAGATGGTAAAATTCCTCATTTCACAAAAGAAGCTGTTAATTTAATCATGGAAGAAGCTAGAAGACGAGCAGATAGAAAAGGACATTTAACTCTTGCTCTACGTTCTCTGGGAGGTCTTGTAAGATCTGCAGGAGATTTGGCATTTGAATCAAAATCAAAATATGTTCTTCCATCTCATGTAAAAAGAGCAAAACAATACGCTCGTTCGCTTGAACAACAAATTGTTGACAAATACTTAGAAAGAAAAAAAGAATACGAAGTTATTGTTGTAGAAGGAAAACAAATTGGAAGGGTAAATGGATTAGCAGTTAGTGGAAAAGGAGAATTTTTATCTGGTTCCATTCAGGGAATAGAAGCAGAAGTTACAGTTGGAGGAAAGCAAAAAGAAATTACAGCAACTGGAAAATTAGGACAAATTGCTCAAGAATCTGTTAAAAATGTTTCAGCTATTATTAAAAAATGGTTTGGAGAAGACATTAGAGAAAAGTATGATATTTATTTACAATTTTTACAAACTTATGAAGGGTTAGAAGGAGATAGTGCATCTATTGCGATTGCATGTGCAATTATATCTGCTCTAAAAAAGATACCTGTAAAACAAAATGTTGCAATAACAGGTTCATTATCTGTTAGAGGAGAAGTTTTACCTGTTGGAGGAGTCTCAGCAAAAGTAGAGGCTGCAATTGATGCTGGAATCAAAAAAGTTATTTTACCTGCTTCAAATATAAATGATATTGTCATAGACAAAAAGAAACTTAGTAAAATAAAACTTATTCCTGTTAAAAAACTAAGTGAAGCTCTTAAAGAAGCATTAGATTGGAAAGGTAATGAAAGTATTCTTAAAAAAATAAAAAATGGTAAAAAGAAATAATTAATTCATATAAATCTGTTAATCTTTTTCTTATCAATCTTTTTAACATCCAATAATATTGGACTAAATAGAGGGGCTTTTACAAGAACTTTTGTAAATATTAAAGGATTGGACTTAAACTCTTTTTCAATATCTTCATCAGAAAATCTTGAAGGAGGATGAGTATCTCTCAATATGTTTTCTATTTCTCTTTTTATTGTTCTTAAAGAATCAGAAGATCTTCTTCCTCTATTAGTTTCATTGTTTCTATGTCTAGAAACACTTTCCATATCATCAATAATTTTCTTAAGTTGCTTCATAAAATGAGTAAAATGAATCTCTGTGCTCATTTGCTTTTCCTCTTTGTTGTTCTCTTTTTATTTTGTTTTGCCCAAGATTCACTCATCTCAACTCTTCTCCAAATTGCTGGATGACTATACCAAACCCATTCAATAAATCTATTAGGTTTATCATCTCCTAATGCCATATCTGCTAATTTCTTTTCTGTTGATATTTGTGCCTTAGGCAATTTAACAAGTTCTAATGCAAACCAATCTGCTCGTCTTTCTCTCCACCTAGAGTAGATATTGAATAAAGGCATTGTTATCAATCCAAATAATTGGAAAAAGAATGTTATCAACACAAGTACTGCAAACATATTTTTTGTTATTCCAAATAGATTTAATCCTAATAAGAGATTAATTAAAAATAACATTACAAATGAACTTATTCCTGAAATTATTGATCCATATAATATATCTTTATGATGATAATGTCCTAATTCATGACCTATTACTGTCTTTATTTCATTATCTGTAAAATTATCAGCAAGTGTATCAAAAAGAATAACTCTCTTAGTACTTCCAAGACCAGTAAACATTGCATTAGGTTTATTTGATTTACTACTCTCGTCTGCAATTAATATTTTCTTAACTTCATTTACACCTGCTTTTTTACAAAGTGCCTTTATTGATTTTATCATCTTTTTATTATCATAAGGCTTTAATTTATAGAAAAGTCTAAACAAAGTTACAGGATAAATAAAACTAATGAAAAATTCAAATCCAAACATAAATAACCATGCCCATATCCACCAATAAGTTGGAGAATATATTATCAAAGCAAATATTACTGAATCAATTATAACTGCAAATATAAAACCAATAATTGAACTTTTTGTATAATCCCATATCCACCCACCTATAGATTGATTAGATAATTTATATTTATGCTCGTAAATATATCCAAAATAAAAACTTAAAGGTAGTTCTATTAATTGTAGTATAATAGTTATTGCTAATATAAAAAGAGGTAATCCTACCCATACTGAAAAATTAAATTGAAACATATCGGACAATATGTTTATTATATCATATTGTAAAAGTAAGAATAATGCAACAATAGGAATTATTATGCCATTAATAAGACCAGCAATAAATCTTGTTCTAGAATATATTTTTGCTGTCTTTCTTTTTTTCTTATTGAATTCATAATATTTATCTTTCAACCATTCATTAGTTTTTCTTTTAGTAGTGTGTGTTTTCTTTGTTTTCTTTGTTCTTTTTTTGTCTTTCATTTTAATCACAGAATTAATCTATATTTTGATTTGTTACCTTTTTTACAAAATCAACTATCTTTTGTTTTGTTTCACTATCCAAAACATCTACTCCATGTTCATTTCCATCAACATATATTCTATCAAGATTTTCAAAAGCCATCTTTTCAACTGTTCTAAATGAGTAAAAATCTTTTTTACTGGAAATAGCTAAAACAGGAATTTTTATTATCTCATAATCAGTTCTTATGTCATAATCTTTATACATTTCTCCAGGAGATATTAGAACAAGTGCTTTAACATATTTATCATTAATAGCACTCTTGACAGCAACATTTGCTCCTAAACTAGATCCTATTAATACATATTCTGTTACATTATGAAAAGCTTTTAATGTAGATTTAAGCATTTTGACATCTGTTGTGAATCTGGATATATCTTCTTCAGACAAAAAATCTATAGTTCCAGTACTTTTTCCATGGCCTCTAAAATCCATTCTTGCTTTTGTTGCATTATCAATCTTTCCCCATAATGAATCCCATTCATTACTATTGCCTTTATAGGAATGAAGCATAATTATTCCTAAATTATTAACTTTATCAACTTCATAATAAATATCATACTCTTCATCGTTTGTCTCAAAAGTATCTGTATGAGTACAAGAAGTAAATATAATAAGTACTAATAATAACCCGCATAAGTATTTTATTTTCATATAAACCATTAATATAATCTCTTCTTTATAAAAACTTTATAATCACTCATAAGTTAACAAGACACTATACATACACTACAGGGAAAATATTATAAATAGTATTACTTTATATATAGAATAATAATTATTATTCAAAAATAAAAAAAGGAGATGGATATGATGAAAAAGAGAATATTATTCGCAACTTTATTTCTATTATTGTTTATTGGAATTATTGATATGGGATTTGCATCAACAAAAGTAAATGTTACAATGGATTTTAAAGATCTTATCACCTATGAATCAATGGGAAAAGTTTATGGATTAAAAAGTGATGATACTCTAATAGATCCTGTAATTAGTTTTGAGATTTCTGATGATAATCTTCCAGGTGATGTTGATATAAATATAACAGACTTATCTGAAGAGATCGAATTTGAAAAAAAAGAATTTTCAATATATTTAAATTCAGACTTAGAATTTGTTTTTCCAAATATTGTGAATGATCCGGAGACAGGAACTTATGAGGTTCTTATTGAAATGAATTTCACATATTCAAATGGTTCAACAGAAAGTTTACAAAAACAAATTAAACTTGACATTAAGGAACTTCCAATAAGAGTTTCAACTCAAAGCAATAATGTTGTATATGCAGAACCTGGAGAAAATACAATAAAAAAATTAAATTTCAATTTTGAATGTAATAATGATAATGAAAATAATTGTGAAGAATTTGAAAACAAATATTATGTGAATGTAACAGGTAAACTCTATAAACACAGAGATTCTTGTATTGATGGAGACATAATAAGTAATAAAAAAATAGAAGGAGATTATATTGAAATAAGTAAAAATCTAGTTTATAGAGGAAATACTGATAGAGAAGTTAGATTTGAATTTCCAAAAATAAGTGATGATTATACATATCAAGGGTTTTATTATGGTGAAATATATATAATTGACAACACTGGCAATAAGATAAATAGTTTTAATATTTATTATACAAATAAATTAGGTTATCTTACAGGAGAAGATGTATGTGATTATTATGAAAAATATCCTGTTGACAAAAGTAATTCTATAACAAAAACACATTATATACATCGTGGATGGACACCATTTGATTTTAAAAAATCATTTGAAAGTATAAGTTGTGATTCAACGAGTAATGTCATTGAAGATATGACTTATCTTAAAAAGGATACTCAAAATATAGATAAAGGTGAATCAACAGAATATATGGAAAATACATATAAAATAACTTATGGTTTTGAACCTAGAAATGCATGGGTATGGGCAAAATATGATTACATAGTAAATCTTACATGTAATGAAAAACCAGATTCAAAATTATTAGTATATAATTTTATGGAATCACATTTAGATATGAACTTAAAATTTGACAATAGACTGGAAGGTGTTGGAATTTCAGATGTTTCAAATGAAGAGTTTATATTTGGATTGAAAAAACCATTTATAGAAGGAAACAATGAACTTAAAAGAGTTATTTCTGCTGTAACATATAATGATTTACCAAATTCAAAACAAGTATTTGACATGAGTTATGCAATTATGGGTACAAAAGACATAGAAGGAGAATACATTACAAAAATAGATGCAATTTATTCAACATCTTCTTCAAAAAACAATCTTCTACAAATACCTATTAGAATAAAATATGCAGATGATGTGAGTGATATACAACCAAGTTCATGGACAGGAACATCATCTAATGTTTATCAAGATACAAGTGGAAGTGATAATGTATCTTCTGATGATACAACACAACAAGACATAGACTCAAAACTTGAAATCAAAAATATAAAATTTAATGTTGGATCAAGAACTAACAATATAAATGAAGATGAATTATATGAAGAAATCAGAGCCCAATATGGAGATAGTGTTGAGATTGAAGCATATGCATACAATAATTTTAATGAAGATGTAAAAATAGAATATGTTGAAATGGAAGTTGAAAGTGATTTTGATGAAGAAATATTTGTAACTGAACAAAAAACAATAGATAATGGAGATAGAGAAAAATTTACAGTATCTTTTGATCTTCCTGAAAACTTAGAAGAAGATGAATATAATGTAAAATTAAAAGTTGTGGGTATTGATGAATACAATGATGAACACAGAGATGAAATAGAATTCACAATAAAAATTGATATTCCACCAAGAGAAATAATGATAAAAGAAGCAAGTTTATCACCATCAGTATTATCTTGTACAGATACAACATCATTAACATTTGAAATTATGAATATTGGAGAATATGATCTTGATGATGTATATGTTGAAATATATTCAAACAGTCTTTCGATAAGAGAAAGAATTACTGTACCTTATGAAATGGAAAGTGATGTAGAAAGTGATAGTAGAACATATAAAAAAACAGTAAGAATATCTACTGAACTTATAGAAGGAACCCATGATATACAAATAAGAGCATATACTAGAAATACAGAAAAAGCAGGAGAAGCACTTGTCTTAAATGTTATTGAATGTTCTGAAGCAATAGAACCTCTTCCAGAAGTTATTGCTCCAGCACCAGAACCTATAGAAGAAGAAACGCCCGAGATTGTATCAACATCAGGATTAAAAAAAGAAGATAATACTTTTGTATTATTAGGATTAGGAGCAGGAATAGTTGTTGTTATGGGAGGGATATTATTTGTATTACTTAAGTTTATAATTTAAGCTTTTTCTTTTATTTTTTAATTTGTTTTATTTTAGTTTGTTTATTATAATCTTTTATTAAATTATTTTAAACTATAGAAAAATTTACAACTTCTGTATTTTTCCTCTCTTAGGTTCATACACATCCCCTGATCGTTTTAATTTTTCAAGAACTTCATTAACATCATCTTCATTAAGTCCTTTTGCTTCTGCAATCTTAGTTATCTCTTTAACTTCTATTTCTTTATGACCTTCTTTAGTCATACCAAGAATTATTTCTTTTACAATATTTATCCTGCCTCTTTGTGATCCAGATGTTCCAGAACTTAAAACATCAATATCTATCTTTCCAGTTTCACTATCTTTTGCAACTTGACTTAAACAAAATTCCAACAAACGAATTGCCCTTTGTGCATCTTCTGTTTCTACAAAAGGAGATTTTCTAATCTTTGCAGACGATTCTGACATTCTAATTAAAGCTTCTAATTGTCTTGCAGTTATAGGTATATTTTTAACTTGCCCATCTTCACCTTTTCCCATAGATCTCATCCTTACATAATAATCCCTCAATTCTTCTAATGCTTGTGCACTTAAGGTAGGAGTTTCTTTTCTAACACGAGATATAAATTTTCTAAATAAATCTGTAGGTATTTCAGGTTCAGAAAGTTCAGGTGTCTGATGTCTTTCCAATATAAATTGTGCTAATCTTCTATCTTTTTCCTGATCAGGCATATCTTTTATAACAAAAATAAGATCAAATCTGTTTACAAGTGTTGGAGGAAGATTAACTTGTTTTATAATAGGTTCGTATGCATCAAATCTCCCAAATTTTGGATTAGCTGCAGCAAGAATAGTTGTCTCACATTTTAATGTTGCTTGGATATTAGCTTTAGATATAGATACTGTCTGTTGTTCCATACCTTCGTGCATAGCACTCTGATCTTCCTTATCCATTTTATCTAATTCATCTATCATGACAAAACCTTTATTTGCCAGAACTAATGCTCCTGCTTCCAAACTCCACCCACCTAAAAATTCATCTTTCACGACTGCAGCTGTAAGCCCGGCACCTGAATTATGACAAATAATTCCACCAACTCCACCAACAAAATTTTCATAACCAGGAACAGAAACATCATATACATAATCAGATGAAGAATTAACTCTTTTTATTTTTTTAAGTCTGACAAAACCAAAATCACTGTTAGTTATTTTTTTAAGGTATTTTAATTTTTTATATAATATTATACCTTTTTTTGTAAGTGAATAATAATTCGTTCTTCCTTTCTTTTTAATATTATAAAGATCATTATTAATAAAATATTCTAAAGAATCAACATTAAATTTTCTTCTTATCAATGGTCCAGATACTTCTTTTTTGTCTCCCACAAAAATAAGTTTATCTATCAAATATTTATTTGATAATTTATTCCAATTGAACCTTTTATAATCATTGTATTTCAATTTATTACAATATTTTTTAAATAATTCTTTATCTATTGCTTCAAGAGGTATTCTTGAATACCTATGAGAATATTTTTTACCTAAAAATGTTTTCAGATCATATCTATTACCTGTACTTTTTATGAACCTATTTAGAATTTTAGTTATTTTATTGTCTTCTCTTTCACTAAAACTTGCTATTTTATTCATCTCTAGAAATAAATATAATATATCAGAGATAAGTATTTTTGATTTTGTAACACCAGCATCACCTTCAAGATATGATTTGATAAAATCCAATTTATCTTTTTTGCAGGCATTAAAAATTATTTGTGGAACTCTTTTTTTCTTAGCTTTCTTTCTATATGTATCTCTTAAATAGGTCTTTAATTCATCATGTGCTCTTTTACCATAAATTATAACCCTCATACCACCTTTTCCATGAGCATATTTTTTTGCTTCTTTGTTAAACAATTTTTTTGATATTGAATTAATCTTATTAAATATGTTAATTTCATTTTTATTTAATGTGAATTCTATTTTATATGAAGCATCTTTGCATCTTATATGTCCCTCAGCAATATAATATCCTAATAAAGTTGCTATACCTTCTGGCATAGGACATATTTCTTTGTTAGGTATCTTACTGGGGATGAGTATTGTTTCATTTAATTTTAACTTTGATGCAGATATAGAAGATATTTTTCCATTTCTAAGAACAAAAATACTATGATCTCCAGTAACCTTAATATTTCTACCACTTTCTAAAAATAAATGAAATAGTTTTTTTCTTGATTTATGTCTATATCCAAATTTTATTTTTTTCCATTCTAATTTTAATGTTTTTGGATTAAATGCAAGTGTTTGTATATTATTTTTAAAAGGCAAAAATTTATTTTCAATATTTTTTTTACAATTAGATTCAACTAATTTTCCAATAAAAACATTTTTTATCATATCATTTTCTTTTATTAGGATAGGTTCTTCATAATCTAAAGACGCACCTTTTCCTGTAACGTACCTTGCCTTAGGTGCAACACCATATATTCTCTTAAGAAGTTGGGATTTTCCACATCCAGGATCTCCCATAAGCATAACGTGAATATCTCCTCTAGTAACAACCCCGTCTGGACGTTGTTTTCTTACTCCTCCAACTAACTGAACAATCAAAGATTCTTTTATCTCATTATGCCCATAGATAGATGGAGCAACATTTTTTACAAGTTTTTCATATACAAAAGGATCTTTTGCAATCTTATCTATTTCAGCTTCTTCTTCAGGAGTTATTTTAAGATCATCAATATCATCTTGACAAGGAACAACATTATTTGCATCTATAACCAAATCAAATTTGACACTTTTAGCACCACTTCTCAATTCCTTAGGTACTTCTATAGGCCAGCCAATAACAATTATTTTTGTTCCAGGTGCAGCTCTTTTTTCATTTATAGGAGAAACAAGATCATTTTTAACAAGAACATTCAAACGCTTTGGTTGTTCACTTCCACTTAAATCTTCTGAAGCTTCTTCTAAAATAAGTGCCTGTGCATCAATAAGTTTTTTAGAAAGAACTTTGAATTTTCCTTTTCTCCCACATGAGCACATTGAAGGTTCTTTTAATTTCTTTTCAAGCTGAATAATACTTATTACATTTCCACATGCAGGACACTCATACCTCATTTCAGAAACTTCAGGACGGACTTCTGACTTATTTCTAACAACTCCCATAAACCAATAAAGTTTTCTTATATGCTTACTTCTTATATTTCTTATAAGCATTTTTTGTGATTCAGGAAGACTATGAAATCTTACAAAAAAATCATCAGGAACATTTTCTCCTTTTTCCTTTACAGCATGTTCTGCTGCTGCAATAACCTCTTCTGGCTGTTCTAAAAGCATTTCAGAAAGTTCTGGAGAATAAATCATTAGTTTTGCAAAATCAACTATTATAAATGACTGCTTTTTACGAAATATTTCAAGAAGGTCTGAATAGTAAAACTTTTCAAAAAACTCCTTAAACACCTCTATTTGTTCTTGTGCATTCATAAGAAATATAGAAAACAATTCACTTATATACTTTATTATTAATCATTTAATGGTTTTAAAAAAGAATATACTAAATAATATATTTTATGGTGGTCAATAACCTCTTCTTTTACGTTCTTTTTCTTTAAGATCTCTTGATCTTTTTATTTCTCTTGTATATTCTTCTTGCTGATTTCTTGTATAACTTACAGATCTTGCTAAGTAGTCTTCATTAGGTTTTTGTTTAGGTTCTTCCTTTTTATCATATCCAAATCCATCATAAGATATTATGTCTTCTTTTTTTTCATATTGGTTATTTTTAGATTCATTATCACCATATGAGACAATAGCTTTATTTTCGTCTTGTTTAAACTGAGATATAACTTTTTCAACATTATCATCTTCTTGATCTTCAGAATTTTCTAACTTATCTTTATGAAGATAATCTTTTCTAGAATATTTTTCAAATTCAATATTTAAAATTGCCTCTTTTCTTGCTTTTGATTTTCCTATCTTAACAAAATCTTCAAGATGCTTAATATCTTTAGGTAGAATACGTTCTAACTTAATCTCGCATTTTTTCTTTTTGGATTCTTTTAATACCCCATTCTTTTCTTTATCTATGAAAGAGTTATCTCTATCATTCTTTCTATCTTTAGGCATAATAAATAAAATAAATTAAAAATATAAAAAACTATCTTTTAGAAAAGGTTTTTCCTTCTTTCTTGGGACCTCTACCTTTTCCTTCAGGTTTTCTTCCAGAATCCTTTTTTGGACCATCTTTTTTAGGACCTTTTTTGAAATTTCTTCCTCTGTCTCCACTTCCTTCTTTCTTAGGACCTCTGTTTCTTCCACTATCTCCACTTCTTCCTCTGCTTCCTTCTCCACTACTTCTTCCCCTACTTCCACTTCTTCCTCTATCTCCACTGCTTCTTCCTCTTCTTCCTGAATCTCTTGTAGAATCTCTTCCTCTTCCACGTGATCTTCCACCACGTCTATCTGAAAAACCTCTTCCTCTTCCTCTATCATTATCTACTCTAACAGTTTCTATTTTTTCAACATAAGGTTTATCAACACTTTTTATATGGAATTTTCTGTATTCACTGATTATTCTTGAAAAGAAATCATGGTCTTCATAAGATAACATGTTTATGACCATTCCTTTTTCACCAGCTCTTGCAGTTCTACCTATTCTATGAACATAATCTTTTGGATCTCTTGGAAGATCATAATTATAGATATGAGAAACATCATCTATATGAAGTCCTCTTGCTGCAACATCTGTACAAACCATAACTCTTATTTTAGCGTCATTAAACAAATCAAGTGTTTTTGAACGTTTATTTTGTGAAAAACCACCATGTATTGCTATAGCTTTTATTCCATTATGTTTTAGGTTCTTAGTTACATAATCAACAGTATTTCTAGTATTACAAAAAACCATAACAAGATCAGAATCTTCTTTTTTCAATAAATGAACTAATAATGAAAGTTTCATATTCCTATCAACATCATAGTATATTTGTTTTAGTTTTTTAGGATCAACCATCTTAACAGCAGAAACTGAGACAGAATCATCCATATGTTTTAATGCTAATCTATCTATATCTCTAGAAATAGTTGCTGAAAAGAAAAGTGTTTGTCTTTCTTTTTTAGGACATTGAGATATAATTTTAGCTACATCATCAATAAATCCCATATCAAGCATTCTATCTGCTTCATCAAGTACAAGAACTTTTACTTTTCTCAAATCAATTGTTCCTCTTTCCATATGATCTAATAATCTTCCAGGTGTTGCAATAACAACATCTGTTCTTGGAAGTCTATCTATTTGAGGATTAATTGCAACTCCCCCATAAACTGCAAGAACATTAAGTTTTTTGTCAATAGACATGTTTTTAATAACTTCCTTAACTTGTTCTGCAAGTTCCCTTGTAGGTGTTAGAATAATTGCTTGTAATCCTTTTCCAGGAATTACTTTTTCTACAATTGCAGTTCCAAACGCTATTGTTTTTCCACTACCTGTTGCAGACTCTCCGATAACATCTTTTCCTTTCACAATGTGAGGAATAGCTTTTGCTTGTATTTCTGTAGGTTTTTCAAAACCAAATCTTTTTATAGACTTCAATGCTTTATCACTAAGTCCTAATTCTTCAAATTTCATATTAATTTACTCTCCTTAAGCACTCTATTGTTAGAAAAAGCGAAATGATTTGTGCTCAAGTGCTCTTTCTCTTTGGTACTTATTTATATTTTATAGTATATAGTTTTTGGGTGTGCTTTATAAATGTTTGGGTAAGATTAACTAATAATTATATCTTCTTTTAATTTTTTGTAAATTTGGTTAAAACAACCTTTAACGATACTAATTGCATATTCTGCTTCATTTTTAGTTGGTTGATATCCATAATAATTTATATTATGTCTTAATGATCTTAATTGATCTATTGTTTGTAATGGTTTTTTTGTATTTATATTTAAAGAAATAAGTTCATTAATTGGAGCAATGTGATCTTTTGATTCAATACCTTTAGAAACCATAATAGCATCCCCTAACATTCTAAATGATTCATAAACATTCCTTATAATAGTTGAAGAAGATTCATCAGTAGCTTTTAATGTTAATGTAAATTTAATGTTCTTTTTAGCTGCTTCTAAAATACTTTGAGCATTTTTTATATCAGGTCTTTTTATTCTCAAGGTCTAACCTCCAAGAAACCATGCAAAGTAATTCCATTTGCAATGTTTGAAAACAGATTTAAGTCTATTTTGTTTCTTGAAAATTTTAGAATTTGAATATTTATATTCTTTCTGTAACCTAAAGCGGAAATCTTCCAATTGAATATTTCTATTTCTTTATTATCTAATGTTTCTATAGCAATATCAATATCACTTTCTTCTGTATCATCTCCTTTTCTATAACTCCCATATAATGTGATTGATAAAGCGTTTGGAAATTGTTTTAGAATATGATCTACAATACCTGATTCATATATTGAAGTTAAATGATAAGGTACTTTTCTAGTTATCGTGTATGAATGTTCGATATTTGATGTTATTCTCCATAAATTTCCTAATTCTTGTATTTTAAGGAATCCTTCTTTAACTAATTGAGTTATTATTCTATTTGCAGTTGTTTTTGATATTTTAACAGCATTGACAATATCTGTTAAAGAAAATTCTTTATTTGGAAAAGCAAAAAACCAGAACATAACTTTTCTATATGCCTCATTTAATTCTAATTGCTTCTTTTGCTTAGTGTTTTTTATTATTAATAGTTTTTTATTCATATTTAATGGTTTCAATTAAAACTATATAAACTTTTTGAAAACCGAAAGGTTTTGAATGAAACTGATAGAATATAAGTTACTTCAACAATTCCTTAACTTTCTCAACATCTTCAACCTTTCCTTGAACAATGTCTTTGCCTCCACCTTTCAGCTTGACATCTTTCTTGAGTTTTTCAAACATCTTTTTAGAACAAACAAAGTTTCCTTCTTTATTCACAATAAAGTGTTCTCCATCCAATCTTTCATAGAGTTTTCTTAAGTTTTTAGGTGATAATTCTATCTCGACAAAAACATTTTTTGTTTCGAAAGAATCAACTAATTCTTCTTCTTTCTTTTCTCTTTCTTTAGAAGATTGTTTCCAATCTTCAAAAAGATTATTGGCTACATCAAAATAACTTTGGCCAGGAGCTTGATAATAAGGGTTAACTTTTCTTATATCCATGATAAATCTCTCTAAAGTTGGGGCTAAATTTTCTAAATTTACCCGAAGGGCAAAAGCACATTTATTGAATTCTCCAATCAATAAATTATTTCCTACTAAACCCAACCTCACACCATATTTAAGGGCAAGTTCAGAAGGTGCTAAGTTGTAAATCTTATTGGAATCAGGTAAATGTTTTTTTAATTTCTTTGATATTTTCTTAAATTGCTTCAAAATATTTAGTTCCATCTCTATAACATCTTTTTCTATCTCATTAGCAGATTGTCCTGCAGTATACTCGATTCTTAACACCCCGTCTTGAATTTTTGATATTTTACCAATGATTATCTTTTCAATTTCAGCAGTTGAATGAACATGCGTCCCACCACATGCTTCTATATCTAAATCATTTATTTTAATTATTCTTAATTTCTTACCAGGTACAGCCCCTCCTTGATAAATTCTCATAGAATATTTCTTTTCTGCTTCATCTCTTCCAAGCATCAAAGATTCTACTTTAATATCTTTTTCAATAATGTTTTTGACTTCGTTTTGAATTTCTTGTTTTAAATCATAATCAATATTATCATAATGAGAAATATCTATGTGGGACATTTTTAAGGTCTTTTTAGCACCAGTTTGGTTAACATGGTTTCCAATCAATTTTCTACAGACACCATTTATAACGTGAGCTGCAGTGTGATTCTGAGTTAATTGTTTTCTTCTATCTTTATTTATCACTCCAATAATCTTGTCACCAATATTTATTTTCTTAGCATCATCTAAATAATGTAGAACATGTTTTCCTACTTTCTTAACTTCATGAATCACATATTCTTTTTTTCCAACTTTAATAAAACCTTGATCATGTTCCTGTCCTCCAGAAGTTGGATAAAAGGAAGTTTTATTTAATACAATAAATTTATCACTTGCGTAAATAACTCGTGCATCAAACTTAAGATTCTCCCAATCAGAATAATAAAGTATTTCAGTTTCAGGTACTCGCTCAGATATTAAAATATCATCTTTTTTCTTTTTCTTTTTCTGAGTTTTTTCATGTCTCTCAGCCATTAATGAATAAAAGTTATCTGGAATTTTTACTTCAACATTTTCCTTTTTAGAATAATGTTTTATTGTATCTGGAGTAATTCCATATGAATCATATAATTTAAGAAGTTCATTTGTTGTTAATTTTTTCTTCAAAGCTTTCTTAAGAACATTAATGTTTTTCTCGTAACTATTTTTATATTTCTCTTCTTCAAAATCAATTACCTTAACAACATCTTTAATATTTTTCTTTAATTCTGGAAAAAACCATTCTAAATCATCTGCATGCCATTCTGCTACCTTACTTAATTTAATATTCCATTTATTTTTCTTAAGAAGATCAATTGCTCTTCTCATAATAACTCTTAGATTATATCCTCCACCAGAATTACTTGGCAAAGCCCCATCATTCACTGCCCATAATGCAGATCTTGCATGATCTAACACAGAATAAAGTGCAGATAAGTGATCAATTAACTTAACAACATCCACATAAGGTTTTCCAATCTTTTTAGCAATAGAATTTAATGTTAAATCTCTGTTTTCTACAAAATCTGTATTCATTAAAGCCATATGATTAAATAATTCATTAAAAGATTCATCAACTTTTTTTATAGAAAACTTTTTTCTAAACTTCTTAAGAACTTTTTCAAAAACAATTTCATAACTATTTATACTTCCATTTGTCAACCACGGCACTCGTTCTAATCCTTGTCCCATATCTAAAACTTTTAGAGGAAGTTCTTCCACTTCCCCATCATCTAAATTTTTATACTGCATATAAACTTGATTTGAAACTTCTAATCCACCTGCAAAAAATTCCATCGAGGGCCCTGAATTTCCTCCACCTGCCCAAAAATCCTCTTGAATAAAAATTTCATCTTCTGGAATTCCTATTCCATCTACCAACCACTGTAAATGATCTGAAATATATTTTTCTTTGTTAAAGGAATCTCCAGATGTAAATGCATGTTCTCCCAACATTACAAATCCAGTATAATGTGCTCCAGTAACACCTACATTTTCTATGTCATTAAATCTAACACAAGTTTGAGGCTCAATAACTGGATTTGCTGGAGGCTTTACTTCTCCTGAAACAACATAAGGCTGAAAATTATAAATCCCTGCATTTACCCAATAAACATCTTCTCTCCATCTAGCTACAATTGGATATCGAGCAATAGAAGTAAACCCTTGTTTTTCATGAATTTTCTTAAACTCTTCCCAACTTTGTTTGTATGAAAGTTTTTTAGAAGTAAATGGTTTTCCAATAAATGTGAATCCACCCATGCATTCTGCATCTCCACAAATATTTGAATCTTTTTTACTCCAAAAATAATTATTACATTTCTTACATTGTTTTCTTGAAAATCCTTTTTCTTTTAGAACAAAAGTAGGATAAAACTTATCTGGCTCTTGTGAAGCTTTCTTTCTCATTAATTTTTTGAATTGTTTATCATCCATCTTTTAATCTCATAATTGTTAAAAATAAAAATTTAAAAATAAAATTAAACTTTATTCAAATAAATTGTTATTTGTTCTCCTTTTATCTTATATTCTTTACTAAATTCATGTTCTTTTGCAGGTTCATTAGGAGATATATTTAATAATTTAGCTCCAGCTTTTTCTTTGATATCATCTGCATGTTGTTCAAGCATCTTTTCTTTATCTTCTGGAACTTTTATAAACATATCAACCCTATCAGATCTTGTTAAGTTCATATTTTTTCTCGTCTGCTGTGCTCTTCTTACAACTTCTCTTGAAAAACCCATTGCTTCCAATTCATCATCCATTGTGTTATCTATGTAAACATCCCCTAATTTAAATTCTGCATCATTGTATTTTGAAGGAATTTCTTTTTCCACTACAAACATATCTTTTGGAACAGTAAAATCTTCATCATTTATTCGAACAGTGAATTTACCTTGCTTTCTTATACTATTATAAAGATCTTCAGAAGGCATATTTGCTAATTCTGCCAAAACCTTTTTTGCATTATCCTCAAATACATCTTCTATCTTTTGGATGTCTGGTTTTACATCAACCTTTACATCAACCTTTCCTTCTGTAACATTAAGAACATTTACTTGAGATTTTATCATATTGTTAAAATCAACAATTGCTTTTTTAAGGTCTTCATCATCTGTATCCACTACAAGCATACGCAATGCCCATCTTACACCATATCCTGTCTTTTCTCTAGCACTTAAACCCGCTTGTATAACATCCAATATTTTATCTGTTGAAAGTTCAAGTTTATTATCAATATATTCCTCTTTTAATGATGGCCATGAAAAATGATGTATACTTTCTTCTTTTAATCCAAATTCACTTTTCATATTCATATAAATTGCTTCTGTCATAAAAGGAACATATATACTGAACATTTTTATAACATCCATAAGAACATTTGCAATAGTGTAAAGTACTGCTTTTTTATCAAGTTCTTCTCCACCTGTTGCTTTATCTCTAACTAATTTAATATATGTTCTACTTAAATCCAAATACAGTTCTTCAATAGGTGTTATTGCTTCATTTAATTTATATTCATTCAAAAGTTGTGTAACTTCTTTAACTGCATTTTGTGATCGAGAAAGAATATATTTTTCAGGAAGATCCAACATATTATCGATAAGTTCTTTTTGTATTTCAAAAGGATTTATTTTATTATCCTTACATAAATTAAGAAGATATCTATGAGTATTCCATAAAACTTGTAAATTTCGATATTTCAATTCAACTTCTTTCCAATCAAATGCCATATTATTTCCTTGTCTGATATGACAAGTATAATATCTCATAGTATCTGCACTATACTTATCGATTATTTCATATGGAGAAATAATATTGCCTAATGATTTAGACATTTTTACTCCACCAACACCCAACAACATACCATGCATGTAAACATTTTTGTATGAGCTTTTTCCAAAAGTTATGTTTGAACATATTTCTAATAAACTAAACCATAGTCTTGTCTGTTCAGTTGCTTCCAATATAAAATCTGCAGGAAACCATTCATTAAAAAACTCTTCAGAATTCTTTGAAGGATAATCCAAACAATTCCATGATGCTGTTCCAGAATCAACCCAGACATCTAAAACATCAGGTAGTCTCTTCATTGTTCCTTTTCCACACTTACTGCATTTCCAAGTACATTCATCTACCCAAGGAATATGGAGTTCATTCAATTTCTTTCCACTTTTCTCTTCTAATTCTTTTTCTCCACCAATAACTTCATGTTCTCCACATTCATCGCACTCCCACACAGGAAATGGTGTTCCCCAAAATCTTTGACGAGTTACAGAATTATCTTTAAAATTCTTAATCCATGAATTAAATGCTTCTGTCTGAGGTATCCAATTTGTTGTTTTTTTATTGTTCTCCAATATTTGATTCCTTATATCTTCTACCTTAAGGAACCATTGATCTGTCATTCTAAATACTAAGGGTTTATGACATCTCCAACAATGAGGGTAATCATGTTCTACAATTGATTCAGCAACAATAACACCTTTTTCTTTCATTATTTCAATAAATTTCTTATCATCTTTTTTTGCTTTTAAACCAGCAAGCATTCCCATATCTTTTGGAAACACTCCTTTTTCATCAATATTATTTAACGGAAGAATATCATTTTCTTTTCCAACTTCATTATCTTCTGGTCCACACCCAGGAGCACAATGTACTAATCCACTTCCTGCTGAAAAATCAACATATTGTTCTGATAAAACAACTGTGTGAACATTTGGACTTTTGTCTTTAAGTTCCTTATATAGAGAAATATCATTGAAAAAAGGATGTTCGTATTCAACTCCTTTTAATTTCTCTCCTTTGAATGTTTCTTCTAATTTAAACTCTTTTCCCATAAGTCCTTGTACAAGAGGTCCTGCAAGAGGGGCTCCTACAATCCATTTTTCTCCATCAACATCCCCTTTTACATAATCAAGTTCTGGATGCACCATTATTGCTAAATTAAAAGGAATTGTCCAAGGTGTTGTCGTCCATATTATCAAATATTCGTTTTCTTTTCCTTTTATCTTAAATTTTACAAAAATAGAATTATCTTTTACTTCTTGATATTCAGTTTCATGTTTTGCAAGAGCAGTTTCACAATCCTGACACCAAGTTATGACTTTCTTTCCTTTGTATAATCTATCTTTTTCCCAAGCTTTTTTAACAAACCACCATTCATTACTTACATAACTTTTGGATATTGTTTTATATGAATTTTCAAAATCAAGAGTTGCACCTATTCTATAAAAATCATTATTCATTACATCTGCTTGTTCATTTGAATATTTTATACATTCATTGATGAATTTTTTAATACCATATTTTTGAATATCTTCTTTATCTTTAAGATTGTGTTTTTTCATAACTTTATGTGCTGTTGGAAGACCATGCATATCATATCCTCCTCTATCCCACACATTAAACCCATTCATACGTTTATATCTAATTGCAACATCTTTCAATGCTGTATTCCAAGCAGTTCCAAGATGAACTCTTCCAGAAGTATATGGAGGACCTTGTAAAAAATAGAATTTTTTTCCTTTTTTGTTTCTTTCTCTTATTTTTTCTGTTATTTTTTGATTCTTCCAATGATTAATCAGTAATGGTTCGTGTTCTTTTGCATTATATTTGTCGAATTTCATATTTTAAAAAGAATTAGTATTATTAAAAAAGTTTTCTATTATAAATAATTAAAAATAACAAATAAAAATAGTTAATAATAAACTTTATATAGTATTACTCCCATATAGTAAAAAATGAAAAAACAAAATTTTATTAATATTGTATGTATACTTCTAACAAAAAGGAGGTCAAAATGAAAAAAACTATTTTTAAAACTAAAAAAGAAACTATCTCAAAAATAGACATTAGTGGACCTTTAAAAAGAATTATTAAAAGAAACTACCAACTTCTAAAAGAATTAGGAAAATATTAATTTTTATTGTTTTTTTCAAACCAATTTTTAATCATGATTATATTGATAAGATCATTTGTTTTTCTCATAGCAATTTTTCTAATAAATTCTGAATGTTTCATGTAATTTGATAAATCTAAATGAAAATCAATATTATTTAACATTAAAAATAATAAAAATAAAACAAAAGCAATTCTTTTATTCCCGTCTACAAAAGCATGAGAAGTAACAAAATTATTTAGTAAATAAAAAGACTTTTCCATAATTTTTTCTTTTTTAGTTCCTCTATTACCAACAAAAATTTTTACTTTAATAATATTGTTTTCTATGTTACCATGACTTAAAATACCTTTATGGACATTGTCATTAATATCTTTAAAGGCATTAATTAAATAATTATGAATAAAAATAATCATTTCTTTTGTAGGATAAATAATATCCTCTATTATCACAATATTTTGCTCAATTATTAATTCTTTTTTCTTAAACAACTCTAATATTTTTTTAAACATTATAAAAGATTATTTTTAGTATTTATAATTTTTTTATTTAATTTAAAAATAACAAATAAAAGAAAAAATTCTATCACCTCTATTTCCCACAATAAATCAGTTGATGGCTCCTATGCACGAGTCAGAGGGGTGAGTCCGAGAAGTTGGGCAGGAGCCAACACTGATATTACTATGAATAATGTATAGATATGCGAACTAGTATATAAACTTTATTGTTCTGCACAATAGTATACATATTTGTATACCAATATATTTATAAATTCTAAAAAACTATTGTTTTTATGATTAAAATAACTTTAAATGACAATATAAAAGAATTTGTATATGAATACTCTGGCCCCATATGTGGAGTATTTATTGATCATGGAAGAAATAATTTTATTCTAAAAGGATGTAGTTTAATAATGAGCTATATGTTAAAAGAAGATAATAAAAATAATTAAACCAATTCTATCTCATCACCAATATTAGGAATATGTATTTTATCTGTAAATTCTCTCATTTTTGATGCAAGTACTTTTTGTTCTTTTCTTTCTCCATGCACCAATACAAACTTAGGATTTGTTCTAAATGATTTTGCCCATCTTATAAGAGATGGTTGATCTGCATGAGCTGAAAATCCACCTATTGATTTAATTTGTAATTTAAGATTAATCCATCTTCCATAAATTTTAACTCTTTTCTTACCACTTCTTATTCTTCTTCCAAGAGTTCCTTGAGCTTGATAACTTACAAATACCATCATGGAACCAGTTTTATTTGCATGATGTATTATATGATGTTTTATTCTTCCTGCATTACACATACCACTTCCAGCAATTATTATCGCAGGTCCTTGTAAATCATTAAGTTTTTTAGATTCAGAAACTTTTTCTATTAATTTAAGATTGGGAAATTTGAATATATTATCTCCATCTGCAATTCTCATTTGTGCTTCTTCATCATATGCTTCAGTATGTCTTTCAAATATTCTTGTAGCCTTTGTTGCAAGAGGACTATCAACAAAAACTTTTATACCAGGAACTATTTTGTCCTCTATAAGTTCATTAAGCATATAAAGTATTTCTTGTGTTCTTTCTAATGCAAATGCAGGAATCAATAATTTACCACCTGTTTTTTGAATTTGTAATATTGTTTCAATAAGAATTTTATTTCTAACTTTTTTTGTTTCATGAAATCTACTCCCATATGTTGACTCTATAATAACATAATCTGCCATTTTTAGTAAAGTAGGATCTTTAACTATTTGTGAATCCCATTTACCAAGATCTCCTGAAAATACAATCTTCTTTCTTTTTCCATCTTCTTTTGCAATAATCTCAATAATTGCAGAACCTAAAATATGACCTGCATCCCTAAAAACAATACAAATATTTTCATCAATATGAATTATTTTATCATAATCATATCCTATAAAATGGTCCATTACTTGTCTTGCATCTTCCATTGTATAAAGTGGTTTTCTAAGGGGTTTTCCTTCTTTTTTAAGATGTTTGTTGTCATATTCTGTTTCTCTTTCTTGTATTTTTCCAGAATCTTCAAGCATTATTCTTACAAGATCTCTTGTTGCTTTTGTACAATGTATTTTTCCTCTAAAACCTTTTTTATAGAGTTTTGGAATAAGTCCACAATGATCAAGATGGGCATGAGATAGAATAACAGCATTTATTTTTTTTGGATCAAAGGTAAATGGTTCAAAATTTCTTTTTGTTGTCTCTTTTCTACCTTGAAAAAGACCACAATCTAAAAGATAATGATACTTCTTTCTTCCTTTTGTAATCGTAAGTTCATGACAAGAACCAGTTACTATTCCAGCTGCCCCATGAAATTTTATTTTCATAAACAATACAATAGCTATAATTTATATAAACATTAGTTATCCCTATATAATCGCAAAAATATATTGGGTAAATTCAAAAATAAAAAAAATCTAATTTTTTTGTATCGCAAAAGTTTTTTATAGATAAAGAAAATTGATTTAACGAGGTGTTAAAATGAATAAGAAAACTATTGAAAAGGAAACTAAAGAAAATAAAATTAAAAATGAAGAACAATACAAAAAATTGATTATTTCTAAATTAAAAAGTCCTGAAAATAAATACAAACTAAACCTTAATGAAATACCAAAAATTCAAAAATTAATTACAGGAGATGAAAAATATCTTATGAGAAATGGAGTATTAAAATATTGTGAAGAAAATAAATTAGGTTATGATAATGTGAAAAATAAAGAAAGTAATCTTTTTAATCAAAGATTATTATTTGATAAGTTAGATATTTTATCATATGGTATGTTTTTTGGTTCTGTTTTGACTACATACCGACAAAATACAAAATATGGAGATATTGATCTTAATAAGAAAAAAGAATTACAAAATTTTGTTGATAAAAAAATAGATGATTTTGTAAATAATGTGTTTGAGAAAAGAATAATTGGGAAATATACTAAACCAAGAACAATAGATTCAGATTTAAAAGATAAAAAAGTTATAGATCATAAAAAGTATGAATTTAAAAAAGAAGTAATAAAAGATTTTATTTATTGTTTTGAGAAAGGAAAAGACATGTTTGAAGAAAACAAAACAAGAGAAAGAAAAAATGAACATATTACACAATATATAAAAAGAATAACAGAAGGCAGAAGTCATGGAAATGTTTTTTATAATGAATGGAAAAAAGAATACCATCAAATTGCTCACCCAATAAAAACAGTTTGGGATATGATTGATAAGTAAAACAAAAGCTTTATTAATATAAAACACCTTTTATTTTTATATTTTTATTAATTGAATAAAAGAGGTGGATAAATGAATATTGCAATAAATGGATTTGGAAGAATAGGAAGATACTTCTTAAGGGCTTTTTTTAATGAAAAACCAAAAGGTATTAAAATAGTCGCTATAAATGATTTAGCTTCAATTGAACAATTAGTATATCTTTTAAAATATGATTCTGCTCATGGAAAATTTAAAGAAAATGTTTCTTATGATAAAAATAGCATAATTATCAACAATAAAAAAATTAAAGTTTATTCTGAAAAAGATCCAAGAAAATTACCTTGGAAAAAACATAATATTGATGTTGTTATTGAATCAACAGGACTTTTTGTAGATCCATTAAAAACAAAATGGCATCTTGAAGCAGGTGCAAAAAAAGCAATTGTTTCAGCACCATGTAAATGCACTGAAAGTTGTCCAAATTTTCAAACAACTATATTAATGGGAGTAAATGAAAAAACATATAATCCAAAAAAACACTTTGTTATTTCAAATGGTTCATGTACAACAAATTGTGTTGCCCCTATTGTTAAAATAATAGATGAGAAATATGGAATAAAAGAAGGTTTCTTTACTACAATACATGCTTACACAATATCACAGAAAGTTGTTGATGGACCTTCAAAAGATTTCAGAAGAGGAAGAGCAGCAGCAGTCAACATTGTCCCAACAACAACTGGTGCAGCTTCAACTGTTGTAAAAGTTCTTCCAAAATTAAAAGGAAAAATTGATGGAACTGCAATGAGAGTTCCTGTTGTTGATGGATCAATAACTGATTTTACTTTAGTATTAAAAAAGAAAACAACTGTAGAAAAATTCAATAAATCTATGAAAAACGAATGTAAAAAAAAGTATAAAGGAATTGTTGAATATAGTGAAGAACAATTAGTATCTACAGATATATTGGATAATCCTCATTCAGCAATATTTGATTCTTTACGTACACAAATAATTGGAAACACATTAAAGATAAGTGTTTGGTATGACAATGAAGCAGGTTATTGTTATAGAATGATGGATATGTTAAAGATGATAAAATAAAGGATTTAAATGAAAAATAAAATAAAATTTATAGATGATATTAAATCTTTGAAAGATAAAAAGGTTTTACTTAGAACAGATTATAATGTCCCCATAAATAAGGGTAAAATACAAGATAATTCAAGAATTGTGAAAAGTATAGAAACCATTAAACTTCTTTGGAAAAAGGGTGCTAAGAAAATAATCATTCTTTCTCATCTTGGCAGACCCGACGGAGTTAATGAAAAATATTCATTAAAAAAAATACATAAAGAATTAGATAAAAAATTAAAACAAAAAGTTGCATTTACTAATCTGTTTTCAGATGAATTTGAAAAAATTATCAAAGAAAAAAGAAGAAAAATTATTTTATGTGAAAATGTCAGATTTTTTAAAGGAGAAAATGATGATAATAGTAAACTTTCAAAAAAAATAGCATCTCAAGGAGATGTGTTTGTAAATGATGCATTTGCAACATGTCATAGAAAACATTCTTCTACTTATGGAATAACAAAATACCTTCCATCTTATGCAGGATTGCTTATTAAAAATGAATTATCTCATCTAAATAAAATACTTAATCCTAAAAAACCATTAGTATGGATATTAGGAGGAGTAAAAAAAGAAAAAGAAGATGCTATAAAAAAAGCAACTAAAAAAGCAGACATGGTTTTAGTTGGGAGTGGTATAAGACCAGACATGAATTATCCCACAAATATTATATTTCCAGAAGATAATGTAGATAAAAAAGACATTGGTTGGAAAACAATTATTTTATATACTTCTATTCTTGCACGTGCAAATACAATAGTTTGGAATGGTCCTTTAGGGATGTTTGAAGAAAAAAAATATTCAAAAGGTACAAAAGAGATTGCAAAATTCATATCAAAATTAAACTGTATAAAAATTATAGGTGGGGGAGAGACAGCTGAAGCCATTAAAAAGTTAAAACTAGAAAGAAAAATGACTTATATCTCAACAGGTGGTGGAGCAACATTACAATATCTACTAAGTGAAAAATTACCTTGTTTAGATGTTTTAAATGGCAAAATATAAAAACAGACCAACATTACTATTAATTTATTATAAGAGGTGAATAATGGAATTTAAAATAAATTCAAAAAAACAATATAATACTATGAATTATCATTCTAAAAGTCTTGAAATAGCTAATGAATTTGCAAAAGAAGTTAAAGCTGAAATGATGGATTTTGTTTCATCAATGGTTTTGTTTGGAAGTAGTAGTAAGGGAACAAATAATGATAAATCAGATATTGATATACTTGTAATCCAAAATGATCTTGATTTTAAAATAACTTCTGAACTTACTGAAGCATATAGAATAATAACACAAAAATTAGTTTCAAAAATTTCACCTAAAATTCATATTACAACAATGTTGGTAAGTGCATTTTGGCAATATGCAAAAGATGGAGATCCTGTTGTTGTTAATATATTAAGAGATGGAGTTATACTTATGGATGAAGGAACTTTTGCACCATTACAACAACTTCTTCATCATGGAAGGATAAGACCCACACAAGAAAGTATATGGAGATATTACGAAAGAGCACCACAAACCATACTTAATTCTAAATGGAGAATAACAGTAGCTGTTGTTGATTTATATTGGGCTGTTATAGATGCAGCACATGCAATACTTATGGCATTAGGAGAGGTTCCTCCAAGTCCTGAACATGTTGCAGATATATTTGATAAAGTTGTTGTTGAAAAAGAAATTATGGAAGAGAAAGATTCTATATTAATTAGAAAATTTTATAGAATGAGTAAAATGGTGTCAAGAAGAGAAATAAAAGATTTCACAGGTGCAGAATATGATAATTATTATCAAGAAGCAGGTGCTTTTGTAGAAAGAGTTAAAAACAAAATCTTAAAAATAGAACATATAAAAAAACAAGATAATAAATAATTATAATTTTATTTGTTCTAATATTGTAAGTCCTTCCATAAGTTGTGTTCTTGTAAAACAAGACACATCAGGATTCTCAAGAATTTCTTCAATAATATTTGCACTTTTACCTACAAAAACACATTGTTCTTCTTTTTCTGAAAGTTCTACAATGTGATCTATTTTAGCTCTTATGCTTTTTCCAACATCTTCATCTTCTTTTAAATCAAGTAAGAAATCTAAGAAATCATTTATTTGTATTGTCATCTTTTTTCATATCTTTGACAAGATTTTCCTGCAATCTTTTCATTTCTTTGTTAAGTTTTTCTTCTTGTTTTTCAATGTTTTTTATTCTTGTATCTACAAGAGATTTATTTTCATCAAGTTCTTTTTTTAATGATTCAGAAGAAGACTTAACCATTATGTTGCCAACAATTTTATGTGCTGTGTCGACATTAGATAATTCCATTATTGCATTTTCAATCTCATCTAATTTAGCTTGATACTGTTGTCTTTGCATCATTAGATTTTGCATATTTTGTTGTATTAATTGTAATTTTTGTATGTCTTTCATTTTATATTATTTTTTAATTATTATATTGCTTTTATTTTTGTTGTTACAGATCTTTCTTTATATAACACTCTTGAACCACAGTAAATACATCTTACTCTACTTCTTATGTGTTCTTCATTTATATCTTTTTGACATTGAAAACATTTGTAATTTGTCATTTTTCTCCCCCTATATAGAGTATGCTTTTCCAGTGAATATTTTTTCACACTTTTTGCATTCCCATATCCCAGATGCTTTTCTTTTCAATTTTTGTTTTAAACAAAAAGGACATTTTAATCCTTTCTTTTGTTTTTCAACAGAAGCAACTTTTTGTTTTATCTTTCTTCCATATCTTGCACCAAATCTTCGTGCACTTCCTAATTTATCAATTTTTTTTGCCATTTTATAAAAATTCCTTAATTTTAATATAATATGGGGCTGCCCGGACATCCGTTCAGCAGTGTTTTCCCGCCGTATTTCGAACCGGGGTCACAAGGCCCCAAACCTAGGATGATAGCCAAGCTACACTACAGCCCCTTAATTATTGTATTCAGCTGTAGTTTATTTATAAATTTATCTATTATAATAGTACAAATATAAATTATAATATATAGAATTAAAACGAAAGTTTTTTTAAAGGTTATGATTTTTATCAAGAAAATGGGCCTGTAGCTCAGCCTGGATAGAGCGGCAGCCTTCTAAGCTGAAGGTCGAGGGTTCGAATCCCTTCAGGCCCGTAGCGAAGCGAAGGGTTTGAAAGGTTAGGAATCTATGATTCCTCATCTTTCGAACCATTTTCATTGATTAAACATCATATTCTTAAGCGCGAGTGGCCAAGCGGCTAAGGCAGCAGGCTGCAACCCTGCGATCGGGGGTTCGAGTCCCTTCTCGCGCTTATTTTTATTTTTTCAAGTGAGTTGAGTGTAACGAAACTTGCTCATTTTGCTGTCTTCAAACTTGTTTGGAGAATTGAAAATTTTAAATTTTCATATAAACTTTTTTGAAACATCCTTGTAACTTCAAAACAAAGGATGTGCTCGAGAATTTGTGATTTTTGTCACAAATTGTTGACAAGTTTCGTGGGAGTCCCTTCTCGCGCTTATTTTTGTTTTCATAATTATTTTATTCTTCTTTTCATAAAATTTATAGACTATAGAAATACTATAAAAATAGAATGACAACACTTCAACTTTATGAAAATGTAAAAACTTTATTAGAAAAAAGAAAAAAAGAAAAAAACATATGAACAAATTATAATAAGAATGATAAATAAAATAATTAAAGACGACAAAAAAAAGCAAAAATTAATGAAAAAAGGTTATTTAGAAATGACAGAAGAATCTTTTATAATAACTAAAGAATGGGAATCTGTTGATTTGGAATAATAAACTACTTCATAATTTTTCTTTATTTTACAACTTCCAACTTAATAGCTAATACACTATATTGTTTCTGTTGTTTTTTAGAATAGTATTTTTCCATTGCTTTAATTTGCATATCAATAGTATAATGTTCAGGATAACCTAATTCTTTTTTATCTAATTTTTCAAACATTTCCTTAAAATTATCAAAAACATGTAACTCTAGAACTTTTGTTTTATATGTGTTATTCTGTTCTCCCAATTTGTCAAAAATAATATAATCTCCAACTTTTAATAGTTTTCTTTTCTCGTCATAAAGACGAGTTTCATATTTTTGTATTCCTTTTTTTATCCTATCAAAAGGACCCTGATTTAAATGCATGTAATGTTCCATCTAAAATATTTAGAATTATTAGTTTTTAAAAGTTATTATTATAAATCCAAAACAATCTTTTTATTCTTTTTATCTACTCTCTTTACTACTTCACCATCTTTCAATTTTTTAGCTGTTTCTTCCCAACCAATTTCTTCAATAGAAGAATTTACTTCATTCAATATAGTTTCAATCTTATTAAAATTTTCATAGATCTTATCTCCTTTGATACGATTTTCTTCTTCTTTTTTAACAGATTTTTCATAAGCTTGTTTTTGTTTTTTTATTATATTTTCAAGTTGTTTTCTTTTTTTCTCTATTTTTGATTCTTTTTTTATCTGAAATGTATCTTTATGTTCTAATGAAAAAAGATAATTTAATAGTGCATTGAAATTTACAAAACCCAGATCATAGTTCATTTCTGATTCAAATAAAAATGGAGAAAGCATCTTTTTACTAGCAAAAGGTCTTATATTTTGTTGTTTAATCTCTTCCAACACATTAATTATTTTGTTGAATTCGTCTGCAGAAATATTTTCCGACATTTTTTCAGGATTAATGCTTGCTCGAAATAAAACTTCATCAGCATATTTTTTACCCAATCCAATTTTTACAGACATAAATTTTCCAATATTGTCTTTATAACTTAAACATCTTCTTTTAAAACTTTCTTCATCAATATTTTTCCAATCAAACATTTCATCTGATTTTTTATAATAATCTCCCATTTTAAATACAGAAGATTTATTTTTCATTGATAATATTTTATCATCTGCATCTGTAACAATAAGATTACCATTACCAAAAAACTCAAGAATAATCTTTTTATCATCAAAAACAAGTTCAATAACTCTCTCACACCCTAATTGGTTTATCTCTTTGATTCTTTTTAATTTGAAATTTTTTCTTAAATACATGCAAAAACCTTTTGGTTGTGGCATGTCACCTTTTTTTCTACTAATAAAGATATAATTAGGAAGATAAATATGAAGATATATTTTTTTTAGTTTAGGAGAATAAAACTGAAAAATAAAATAATCTTTTTCAGGATAATAAACTTGATCTACTCTTGATTCTTCAAGTTCTTTTAATTCTTTAAGTAAATAAAATATCTCTAATGAAGTTAAACCACTAAATGCCATAAAAATACTTATTTAACATATTATATAATATTGTATAACTACTCTACAATACTTAATAAACTATATAATGTTAATTATTATATTATTAAAAAGATGATACCTATTACTGAATTAACCACCATTACTATTTTATTAGTTTTAGGCATAGTTTTAACATTCATTGCAAAAAAATTAAGATTGCCTAATGTAATTTTATTAATATTAGCAGGATATATTCTTAGTTATTTTAAATTTGCAAAAGAATATTTAGTATTTTCACCAAGTTTTGTAACATCTATTGCAATAATTGCCCTGATAATGATTGTTTTTGATTCAACATCAAGATTTAATCTTAAAGCAGTTTCAAGAGATGCACCAAAAACAGTAATTATAACTTTATTAAACATAATATTAATGTTTTCTATTTTTCCAGTAGCTACAAAATATCTTTTTGGATTAAGCTGGACATATTCATTCTTATTATCCATGATACTTATAGGAACTGATCCAGGTGCAGTTTTGACAATGCTTGCAGATATAAAGGATCATGTAACAAGATTTCTTAAACTAGAATCTATTGTAAATACACCTTTTACTGTTATTTTACCTTTCTTAGTTTTACAAATATCTAAGACTTTTCAAGAAGGAAGCATAATTGGAACATTTAGTCAACATATTGTTCCTTTTTCAAGACAAATTATAACAGGTATTGGAACAGGAATAGTAATTGGTTTGATAATATTCAGATTAATGAAAAAACAATATTCTGAAATGTTATCTCCTGTTACTTTAATTGTTTCTGCTCTTGCAACATACATTCTTGCAGAATATTTAGGAGGAAATGGTGTTTTAGCTGTTACAACATTAGGTCTTTTATTTGGAAATGTTTATATAACGAGAAAAAGAACACTTAGAGCATTTGGAAATTTATTTTCAAATATATTTGAAATCTTTGTTTATATATTGTTAGGACTTTCATTGAGTATTCCTTTAACAGCAAATTTTATACTTATGACACTTTTGTTATTTGCAATATATATCCTTCTCAGAATTATTGCAACACACTTCTCTTTATGGAATTATTTTAATTGGAGAGAGAAATTATTTGTGTCGCTAAATGCTGCAAAAGGAATAGCTGTTGCAGTAGTTGCTTTTGGTATTGTTTCATTAGATCCAAAAATAAGTATTGTTGCAGAAATAATATTTATGTTTATTATATACTCAATTATTTTATCATCCATAATGGGATTCTTTGCTAAATACTTTTTAGATGAAAATATGATACAAAAGATTCAAAAAAAACATTCTAATAAAAAATCAAAAAAACACATGAATAAAAAAGTATTTAAAAAAAAGAAAAGATAAATTTTTAAGTAATTGAGTAAATTTTTCTAATATGCCAAAAGAAATAAGAGAATTTTATCCAGGTTCATTGCATCTTTTTGTTGGAGGTATGAAAGGAGGCAAGACAGATAGATTAATTCAAAATTTAAATAAAATAAAGTATAGTGACAAATCTTATCAAGTATTTACTCCAGAAAGTGCATATAGAAAAGAAATATATGAAAAATATAGATTAACACCAGAAAATATTGTTTCTAGAAATGGGAAATTTTTTCCCTGCTGAAATTGTAAAAGACAATAAAGCAACAAATATTGTTAATTATTTAAAAAAAGATACAAAAATAATTGCTATCGATGAATTAATGATTTTTAATAATCATGATGAAACTATTGAAGTTATTGATTATTTAATTGATAAGAAAAATATATGTGTTTTAGGAAGTGGTCTTACTTTAGATTTTAGAGGAGAACCATTTAGACCAATATGTGATTTATTACCTTATGCAAAAGTTGAAGAATTATATGGTGTTTGTGAGCATATAGGAAAGGATGGAAAAAGATGTGATAAAGATGGTGTATTTCCTCAAAGAATAACTAAAGGACAACCAGCACATTATAATGCCCCTTTAATTCAAGTTGGTGATAATTATATGATTAAATGTAGAGAACACCATACATTACCTGGAAAACCACTAAGTAAAATTGAAAAAATAATTGAAAATAAGTATTCTCAATAAACACTTTTTAAAAAAGAATTAAAATAACAAAAATTTAAACAAATATGGGCCCAAAGGGATTTGAACCCTCGACCTCTGCCTTATCAGAGCAGCGCTCTAGCCAGGCTGAGCTATGGGCCCTTTTTTAAACTATTTAACGTAAGGAAACCACAAATTTATAAAGTTAACGATTTTTCTTTATTAAATTCACATAATTATAGCGAGGTGGGGCAGTCAGGAGTGCCCGCAGGGCTCATAACCCTGAGGCCGGTGGTTCAAATCCACCCTTCGCTATATAATTACTTATGTATTTCTATATTTTTTATTGATAATTGTTAATT
>CAYLKE010000009.1:0-40857 GCA_964384425.1 uncultured Methanosarcinales archaeon
AGATAGCACCAAAACAATTGCTATCATATTTTTTAGGTTTGCCATTGTATTAATAACTAAAAAACTCTTTTTTTTTAAGTGTTTCGGTAAGTTGAATTTTAATTCACATATTTTAAAGTGTCCTCTTTTTTGTATCTAGAGAATTTGCAATTGAAACTAACACCTATTAAACGTATGCATCTTGCGTTTAATAGGAATATTTCCGATGTTATATGGAAAAGGAATATAAATGTCCTATGCTTTTGGGTTATTATGGGATATGAAGATGTGGTAACTCAGGAATGTAGGCTTAGAGGGTATTCTCAGAAAACCATTAAGTGTTATTTGCATCATATTGGTAAGTTTGTTGCTTCGAAGAAAGAGCCGAGGGAATATTTGCTTTCTCTTATCGAGGGGAATAAATCTGATGAGACAATTAGGGCTGTGTGTTTTGCAATAAAATTTTATCTTAATACTATAAAAAAAGAATCTGATGGGATACAAGAGATTGTTGATAATCTGCCTAATGTTAAAAGAGAGAAGAAACTTCCTGTTGTACTTTCAAAAAAAGAAATAAATAAACTAATCTTAGCAACAAAAAACATAAATCATCGGCTTATAGTTCAAATAGGATATTCTGCTGGTCTTAGACTTAGTGAGATTATTAATCTTAAATGGAGAGATATAGATTTTAATAGAGATACAATACACTTAAAACGAGCAAAAGGGAAGAAAGATAGAATTGTTATGCTTTCACAAAAAGTTAAAGAAGAACTTCAAAAAATAAATCAAGAAACAGATTATGTATTTGTTTCAAACAGAGGGAGTAAGTATTCAGCAAGAGCAATCCAAAAAATTATTGAAAATTTATCAAAAAAAGCTAAAATAAAAAAGAAAATAACTCCTCACACTCTTAGACATTCATTTGCTACTCATCTTTTAGAGAATGGAACAGATATAAGATATATAAAGAATTTGCTAGGGCATTCTAATATAAGTACTACTCATATCTATACAAAAGTTTCAAATAAAAATATTTTAAAAATAAAAAGTCCATTGGATTAATCTTTTTTAGTCAGATAAGTATTTTGAGTTGTTTTGATTTTCTATTAATCCTATATTGTGGGTATTTTTAAGTAAAATATATAAACTAATCAATATATAATAAATTATGAAGTTTTTATTGAAAAAAGGGGTTAGTTTTGGACTTACATCGGGTGTTATCACAACATTAGGTATGATAATGGGACTTTTTTCAAGTACTTATTCTGTAAAAGTAATTATTGGGGGTATTTTGTCTATTGCAATTGCAGATGGGTTATCTGATTCATTAGGGATACATATTTCTGAAGAATCACAGAAAAAACAGAATAAGGCAGTATGGAAGACAACAATTGAGACATTTATATCTAAATTTATTTTTGCAATTATGTTTTTAGTATTCTTTTTCTTATTTGATTTAGTAGTTGCAATTGCTTTGGCTATTATTTGGGGATTTTTTCTTATAACTTTTATTAGTTATAAGATTGCAAAAAAACATAAGAAAACACCTTGGAAAGTTATTCTGGAACATACTGGAATAGCAGTTATTGTTCTTGTATTAACATATATTGTTGGACATATTGTCAATGTTTATTTATAATAAATCACAATAGTTAATGTCTAAATACTTGTAAATAATCTTTTAAATATTATTTAAAAAAATGTTTTATTTCTGGTAAATTCTTTTCAATAAATTCAAGATTATTTTTACCTATAAGTATAGAATGTGGACAATTACTATCACAAGGAAAATGACTTATCAATGCAACATCTTTATGCAGACGAGAAAGATCTGTAAATTTATTAGTGGGTGGGTGTATTGGGTGGAAATTGTTTTGTTTTATTTGTTGTGTAAAAAATTCAGTACAACATTCAGGATAACTTAATATTTTTCCAAACTCTTTATGATTCTGTGTTGTTTCATAGTAATTTGCAAGCATTGCTGTTTTTTTATCTTCAGCAAAGTAAACAAACCTTATTCCTTTATCCCCTATAATTCCTGTTGAATTATAATTTTCAATATTGTCTTTGGTATTTATCCCAACTTTAAATTTTGAAAAAGAAATATTTATGTTATGTTTTTTACAGATATCTTTTACTTTTTCAATTTCATTATCATAATATCCTTGTCGAACACAATTTTTTAATCCAGCAACGAGAAGTGTTATTTCCAATGACTTAGTGATAGAATGTGTTAAAGAAAACATCTCATCAAAAAGTTGTTTGTGTTTGTTGTTTAATTTATTGTTTATGTTGTCCATTTTAATAATTTTTTCTGAATCCTATCAAATCATCAAACATAAATCCTTTCTTTTTTATTTCTTCTCTAGATATCACATAACTTTTATTTGTTTTAGTCATATCTCCAATCGTAATAAAATACCATGGCATTTTAGAGAATTTTATTCCAATCCATGATTCTGCCCCATATTTTATTGCAAATGTTTCTAATTGATTTACATCTGCATCAGAAAGATATTTTTTGTCAGCATTTATCATTTTGCATTCCATTGCAATTCTTCTTGATGAATTTCCTGCAAGAATATCAGGAGAAGGGAAACGAGAACTACCACTTCCTGCAACACGTATAGCTGCCCAATTGTTTTCTTCAAACATCTTTACGAGTTCTCTTTCTCCTCTAATACCTTTTCTTTTTGTTGACATTTTATAAAAATATTATTTAATTCTGAGACTTTTTTTTAATTCAAGATGCATAAAGTCTTCTGCACATATTACTTTTCCATTAAAAACTTCTTTAGCATCTTTTTTTAATTTAGATACATCATTGTATCTTGCTGAGAAATGTGTTAATATGAGATTTTTTATTTTTGCTTTTTGTGCTATTTTACCTGCATCTCTAGAAGTCATATGATCATATTCTTTTGCTTTGTCTTCTTCATCTGAATGAAAAGTGCTTTCTATTATGAGAACATCAATATCTTCTAATATTTTTTCATAAGATTCATTATAAGATGTGTCTAAAACATATGCAATCTTTCTTCCTTTTTCAATTTTACAGACATCTTCAGGAGAGATAATTTTACCTTCATATTTTATTTTATTACCTTTTTGTATATCTCCTAAAAGTCTACTGCTAGGAAGGTTTAGTTTTTTTATTTTGTTTTTATCAATTCTTCTAGAATCAAATTCTTTGAACATATATCCAAATCCTTTTATGTCTCCATGATATAAAGGGGTTGTTTTAATTGAATATCCTTTTCCTCTTGAAACTTTTTTCTCATTTATTTCAATAACTTCATGCTTAACAATTGTTTTTCCTTCAAAACTATTTAATATATGTTTAATATATTTTTTAGTACCTTTTGGACCATATATTTTTATGCCTTTATTTTCATCTGCTTTCAAAGTTTGCAACATTCCTCCTAGTCCTAGAGTGTGATCTCCATGCCAATGAGTTATGAATATTTTTGTAATCCTTGAAGGTTTAAGACCTAATATTCTCATCTGCTTTTGTGTTCCTTCACCACAATCAAACATAATATATTCTCCACTATATTCAATAATTGTAGAAGAGGGATTCCTTTCTTTAGTAGGCATTCTACTACCTGTTCCAAGAAAATAAATGTTTATTGGTTTCATCTTATTATTTATTTATTTATTTATTTATTTATTTTAATTTTTCTTTTATTTCATCTATTGAATTTGCTTTTTGGCACTTTTTACAAATATATTTCTTTTTACCATCTATCTTAATTATAGTGCCTTTTATCTTATTCAAGAATGTTTCTTCAATCTTTTCTTTACAAATATCGCATTTCATAAATAATAAGAAATAATAATTGTTTTTATATGTTTTGGTAATTATTGCTTTCTATCTCTCCACATCAAATACAATAACCCTATAACTCCAATAACAATGGCTGTATCTGCTATATTAAATGAAGGCCATATTCTAAAATCAATAAAATCTACTACATATCCTAAAAATATCCTATCAAATATATTTCCTAATGCTCCTCCAAATACTGCTCCCCAATAAATAAATGAATATTTGTGGTTGGAAATATCTTTATGTTTCCACACAAGCAGAGCAAGTATACTTACATGTATTATTGTTATGACAAATGCAGGTAGAAAATCAAGTATTCCAAAAGTTATTCCTGAATTATTCACCACAATACTTGAGAAAACATTTTCAGCTATCCATCCACTATAATATTTTGTTATCTGATCAAGTACAAATACAAGAACAACAATCCAAGACATGTAGAAATATTTTTTATTCATTCTATTAATCTCCAATTAATGATTTTTTTAATTAATTTAATTGATTTGAAATCTAAAAAGCATAATTGTTTTTTATATGAAAATTGCATTGGAATTATATCAATTTTCATTTTAATAATACTTTCTTCTATTTTCACTTTCCATAAATCTTTTAATATTATTATTCATATTAGTCACTTTTTGGTCGAGATTATTTATCATCATTTTTAACATATCTATCTTTAAGTTTATGTTTTCTATGTGTTTTTCATCTGTACCTGTTTGCTGTTGATTTTGTTGTTGGAACTGAGGAGATTGAATAGGTTGGGAATCATAAGGATTTTGGGGTTGTTGTTGAGATTGAAATTGTTGTTTTTGTTGATTCATTATACTTGAAGGACCTGGTTGTTTTTGAAATTGTTGCTCAGATGATTGTGGAGAAGCAAATGGATCAGAAGTAGGACTTGCTGGATCATTCTTCGGACTACTAATATCTTCATTATCCTTTAAAGGATCATCCTTAAATACATCATCATCTAAGGAGAAGAGGTCGTCATCTTTTTTTTGCTTTCGTTTTGTAAACCAGTCAAGGATCCCCATTGTGTTGGTACCTGCTCTATTATAAATTCAGGAATAAGATCTAATGCTTTGAAAAAAGCAGTTTTTGGATAAACTTTTATATTTCCTTTTCTTAATTCCCTAAATAAGAAGAAGTTATCTTCTAATTGTTTTTGTGAAAATAACATCATAAATAACATTGCTTTTATATCATTGCTTGTTGATAGATTATTGTTTTCAGCTAATGATTTTTTAACTTGCTCAATATTTTTTTCTGTAATCTTATTTTCTCCATCTATAAGGAGAAGTTTAGAAAATTCTGTAAGTGCATTATCTGATCTTATCATTTCAATAACTTTTTTATTTTCAAGTTCTAATTGCCCTATTTCAATTTTTTTATTTTCATCATTATTATCAAAAATAGAAATATTCACTACAAATGTCTTATAATATTGTTCTTCAAGTGATTTAAAATCATTTTCATAAGCTGAATTCATATTTCCTAAATCATTTATTGCTTCAGGCTGATTATCATCTGAAAGTTCTCCATCAAAACCTGCAACAATATCTCCCTTGTCATCTAATAAAAAAAGTTTGTTTGATTCTGCAAGATTATCTTTTATACTTAAAAAGTCATCAAAAATAGGATATCCAAATATCACAGAAAGTGCAACCATTGCCAAAAGAACAACAATTGCTATCTTAAATGCTTTTTTGAATAATTTAATAAGAAGATAAACTGCTAATATTGAAACTACAAGATATATTATCCATAAATAATCCATATGCTTATTATATAATTATTCTTACTTTTAAATATGAGTTACTTTTATATAATAGTAAAAAAAGAAACATTTATAAGTTATTTGAATCATATATCTTTAAATATGTATTTTAGGGGGCAAAAATGGAAAATAGTTTAATTGATTTTGTTAAAGATGTAAAAAATAATAGTGATTATGTTTTAAGTGATGAATTAGATTATAAAATAAAAGAATTAATTAAAGAAGATAAAAATAATGGTGGTTTGATTAAAAAATTACTTGGATATGTTTCATTAAGTGATGAAATCAAATCAAATCAAAATAATGAGAGATTCGGAGATAACAATAGCAAATATAAAAAATCTGTTAGTTCTTATGTTGATTTATTGGTTGATGAACTAAGCCTTATTGAAAAATTTGATAATGTATTTGATTTTAAAAGACCAAAAAGTGAAGGGTTGAATTGTTCTAATAAAACTTTATCTTTAAATAATGATATTATGTATCATGCGATAAGAAATACTATTAATATTAGTTTTCCAAAGGGTCATATGTCACCTGTGTTTAAAACAATCAATAGTGATTTAATTTTTCAAAATGAGAGTCTTAATGAATTAGATGGAGAAAATTTAGAATATGGGCACGGAATTGCTATTTCAAATAATAAAGATACTTCTTTAATCTTTAGTAATGATCAAAGTTTTTTAAAAATCTCTGTTTTAAAGGATGACAATACATTAAATGTGTTTTTATACAATGAGGGAGCAGAAAAAATAGATTATTATGACAGAAATGCAATGGAATTCCTAGATAGTATGTATTCTAAGCAACATCTGATTAAATTAACTCATGGAAATATTATTTATGAAACAGAACCTAGTTTAAAAACAATAAATGATAAGGATAAAAAATTTCAGTGGGATTTAAGTATTTTTGATTCTAGTAAAGATTCAATTCATGAGTTAGTTCCAGGTAAAATAACTTGTTTAAATCATGAGGGTTTTAGAAAATATGGTAAAAAAGAATTAGTAATAAATAGGGATAATAAGAATAATTATCATCGTGATTATTTACCAATGCATTCTATGGAACATTTAAACTATAATGAAAATGGTAAAAGAATGGCAGAACAAATTCATTTTGCACATAACTATGCTATAAGAAAAGCATTTGATATGTTATTGCCAAAAATAAGATATAAACGTTTATCTGATAGAAAAGCAAGAAAAGCTTATTTCCCTAAATAAAAAATAATTTTTCTTTTTTCTTATTTTTTTATTCTAGAAACTCAAACTTAAATTCTCCTTTAACATTTGGAATTTTATAGATTCTCGGAATCAATTCCGAATTTCTTAAGATAAAACTGCTTAAAGTCTATTATCTGTATTATTTTATTATTTACATTATATATTTTATTCTGTTTTCTAGTTACAATGAATCCTTTGTTTAATTTAAATTTCTCCATTGCTCCAAGAAGTCCTTTTATTTCTCTTTCTTCATTGTTTTTATTTAATTCATAACATACTTGTATCGCTTCAACTATTTTTATGCCTTTTTTTATTATAAAATCACATTCTTTGCCATTTTGATAAAAATAAATTTCTTCTCGTTTTCTTTTTAAAGACATATAAACGAAGTTCTCAAATAATTTGCCTTTATCTGGAGAATGCCTGAAAGAAAGATGAGTAAATAAGGGATCTACAAGATATATCTTTTTCTTATTACCAATAAGTTTTTTTAGTGAAAAATCATAATTATGAATAGTATATAATAGATTAGCATCTTCTAAATAAGATATATATTGTTTTATTGTTTTATCATCTAGCTGAGATATTGATTTAAGAGTATTGTAAGATATTTCTTTTGCAATATTTGATATCAGATAATACGATAAGTTTTCCATAGCTAATGAATTTTTTATACCAAATCTAGGAATTACATCTTGATAAAGTATGTTTTTATAATATATCTCTGCAAGTAGTTTTTTTTCATTTTTTTTAAGTACAACTTCAGGAAATCCTCCATCCACTAAATATGTATCAAACTTATCTTTTGATTCAGATAAAGAAAAAGGGTAAACATATATTGGAATTGTTCTTCCAGACAACAATGTTGAAAATTCAGATGAAAGTAATCTTGAATTTGATCCAGTTAAAACTATCTTAGCTTCATCTTTCTCATAAATATTCTTTATAAAAATCTGCCAATCATCAAAGAACTGTATTTCATCTAAAAAAATAAATATCTTTTTTCTTTTATCTGCATGTTTTTTGAATATATCATATATTTTCTGTAGGTTGTTTACATCATCTTTGTATTGGTTAAAAAAAGGATGTTCTAAATTTAGGTAAAAAATATTCTTTTCATTATTTTCTCTCAGAATGTCTTTTATGAGCTCTTTCATCAAAGTTGATTTTCCGCATCTTCTAACACCTACAATTGATAATATATGTTTTGTTGGTAAAAGTTTTTTTATCCTTCTATAAATATCTCTTTTTCTAAAGCTATCTTTTTTTGCCAGATCAATATTCTCTTTCAATATTCTTAATATCTTTTCTTCATCCATATATCAAATTAATATATTAGAATATATAAAATTTTCGGAATCAATTCCGAATTTCTTAAAAGTAAAGTAAAATAAAATTATTCTAGAAATTCAACTTTAAACTCACCTTCAACAATTTCTTCTGCTTTTGTAACTGATTTTAATGCTGGAAGAAATTCTTCATACTTTTCAATATTTGGTATTGTAAGTTTGATAGATGTTTTTAATGATTTTTTATTGTCACTCTTTTCTTTTCTGACATTGGAGATTAGTTCTATAAGCTCATCTCCTTTCTTTTCAACATCTTCATCTTTTAATGAAAGTTCTGGCCAATCTGAAATATGAATAGACTTAACTCCTTCATTTTCTCTGAAATGTTTTTGCCATACGTATTCTGTTATAAAAGGCATGATTGGAGCAAATAATTTATTTATATCTCTTAATGTTGTATAAAGAACATACTGAACAGGTATTTTTTCTTCATCTGTTCCATTATATAATGTGTCTTTAACAATTTCTAAATAATTATCACAGAATGAATGCCAGAATACATTATTTGTAGCCATTTTTCCGACTGAAAATTGATATTCTTCAAATCCATCTGTTGATTCTTTTATTGCATTTGATAACTTAATTAACATCCATTTATTGAATCCTTTTAATGTTTGCATATTTATCTTTTCATTTTTATAATCTTCAAGATTCATGAAAACAAATCTAGATGCATTTTTTAATTTGGTAATAGTTTTCTTTCCAGTAACTACATCTTTTTCTGGGAATGGAAGATCCTCTCCAAGTTTAACACTCCCTGCCATATATCTTAATGCATCTGCACCATATTTTTCAATAGTGTGTATAGGTTCAATAATATTTCCTTTTGATTTGGCCATTTTTTTGCCTTTAGGATCCAGCATCCATCCATTAATAAAACACACATTCCATGGTTTCATATTAAAATGAAGTTGGCTTTTTACAACAGTATTAAATAACCAAAATGAAATAATATCATGTCCTTGTGGACGTAAATCCATTGGTTTACTGATAAGTTTATCATATATTGGTTTACCCTTAAAAAGTTCCTTAACAATTGTAGGTGTTAAAGATGATGTTGCCCATGTGTTGATAATATCTGTTTCTGGACGGAATCTTTCATGTCCACATTTAGGACATTTTTTAACAAGAGGAGAGTTTTCAGTTGGATCAATAGGGAGTTGTTTTTCCTCTGCTAAAATAACTTCATCACAATTCTCACAATACCATACTGGAAATGGAACTCCATAAGGTAGTTGTCTAGAAATACACCAATCCCACTGTAATCCTTTTACCCAATTGTCATATCTATTTTTCATATGATGGGGTAGCCATTTCATTTGATTTCCCCATTCTAACATATCATCTTTAAGATCAAGATATTTGATAAACCATTGTTTTGAATGTACAAATTCAATTGGTGTTCCACATCTTTCGTGTGCATTCACAGTATGAGTAATGGGTTCTTGTTTTACTAAAAGATTAGATTCTTTTAAATCATTGATTATTTCTTTTCTTGCTTCATCTATTTTCATACCTTCGTATTTTCCAGCAAGTTCAGTCATTTTTCCATGTCTACTAATCGCTTCTTTAATTGGAAGGTTATGTGCTTTTTGCCATTCTGTATCTGTTAAATCTCCGAAGGTGCAGCACATTACAATTCCAGTTCCTTTTTCTGGATCTGCTCTCTCGTCTGCAATAATAGGAACTTCAAAATTAAATAGAGGGACAGTTGCTTTTTTTTCAACAAGATGAGTAAATCTTTTATCTTCTGGATTTACAAAAACAGCTACACATGCTGGAAGAAGTTCAGGTCTAGTAGTTGCTATTATTATGTCTTTTCCTTCTGTCTTAAATATAATATCATTAAAATGAGAATGCACTTCTTTATCTTCACATTCAACTTGTGAAATAGCTGTTTGACATTTAGGGCAGTACATAGCAGCTGCTTCTGCCCTATATTCTCTACTTTTTTTGTATAATTCAATAAATGATTTTTGAGAAATTCTTTGAGAATGTTCATTAATTGTGGTATAGGTGATACTAAAATCACAACTTATCCCTAATCGTTTCCAATCTTGTAAATACCTCGGCCGGAGATCTTCTTTTAATGTTTTTAGAACTAATTGTACAAATTCTGTTCTTGGCATTTTAGATGCCTTTACTTTTTTTGTTTTTTCTATTAGAAGTTTTGTTGGAAGTCCATTATCATCCGTCCCAAAGGGCTGGAGAACATTAAATCCTTTCATTCTCTTGTATCTTGCAATAAAATCTTGCTGACTATTTCCAAAAGCATGTCCCATATGCATTTTTCCAGAGACAGTAGGGGGAGGAGTATCTATTGAATAGAGTGGTTTATCTGAGTTTTCATCAAATTTATAAATTTCATTATCTTTCCAGAAATCCATAATACTTTCTTCTGAATAATCATCTTGTTTCTTTTTCTTGTTGTTTTGTTCTGCCATATTGTTTTCTTTTATATATTGTTTTTATATTTTTTGTTTTTAGATTATATTTAACAGAATTATTTTGGATTTTAACTAAGAGTAGTTATAAATAACACTCTATTTTAATTTTTATGGATTATTTTACAATTGATCAATCAGGTAAGGTAGAACATATAAATGAAGATACAATTTTAGCTCTTGCTTCAAAAAAGATACAATATTCTATAAAAATTCCTAAAAATATTAAGAAAAAAATCTTTTCTAAATGCAGAAAGAGATATAAAAAGAACATAACATTAAGATTGTTTGCTTATTGTCTGTATTTATTATTAAAAAATAAAATTAGCATAAATTCAAAGATAATTATTGATAAAGAATATTATGGTCATGAAAGAGATATAAAATCATTATTATTAAAAAATTTAAAATTAAAAAAATACCAAATAAATTTTTCTTGTGTAGGCAAAAAAGATCTTTCACATAAAATTGCATATAAAACATTTTCTGGAAAATTAAAACCTAATGAAATTATAACTCAAAAAGAATTGAATATAAATAAAATTCTGCCTAAGAATAAGATAAAAAAGTTTCTGAAATAAGAGGGAAGCTAAGCATAGTTCATACCTAAAGCGAGTCTAGTCAAACTTTCTCACAATCAGTATGGCACCCCTTATCTCAGATAATAAAGTTTGTTATTTATTATTTATAAACTTTTCTTTCAATATTTAAAATTATTTACGTTATTGGAAATTCCGTCTATCAAGAGGAATTTTCATATGGGTTTAATGCCCCAATCTTTAAGACGGAATTTACAATTCCAAAAATTCTACTATCAAAGATGGCCAAGCGTAATAACTCAGCTTTTAGGTTGGGATAGCTAGCTATCGTCGAATTTTTCTTATTCAGTACTTATTTTTACAAAAGTGTAACTAACTGTTGATAGTATCTGTAGTACCTAAAAACAAAAGTTTTATAAATAATGTAGTACCTAAACATAATTATGTATGCTGTAAAGAAAAAAATCAATGGAAAAGAATACTATTATGCAAAGATTTCATCTAGAAAAGATTCTAAAGTAAAATCAAAAACCGTTGCATATCTTGGTAAAAGTCCTATGAGTAAAAGAGAATTAGAAAAGAAAATGAATGAAATCCCAAAATCAAAAATAAATAATGCAAAAAAAGAATTGTCAGAAGACATAAACAAATTATTTTTTACAAAAAAACAATTTACTATTTTAACTAATCTAAAACATGATTTTAAAAAAAGATTAAAAATAAAAGATCAAAAATTAATTAATGATATGTTTGATGATTTTAAAACATTTTATATCTACAACACTACTGCTATAGAGGGCAATACAATATCATTAGAAGAAACAAATCTTTTATTGAATGAAAATAAGACACCTGAAGGTAAAGATCTAAAAGAAATTTATGATCAAATAAATGAAAAGAAAACATTTAATTTTATCTTAAAAAATAAAATAGAAATAAATAATGATTCAATAATTGAGATACATTCTATGTTGTTGAAAAATATTGATAAAAGAATTGGTAATTTTAGAAAACATAATGTAAGGGTCTTTGGAACAACTTTTAAAACAACAGATGCAAAATATGTTAAGACAGATATGGACCTTTTAATGAAATGGTATAACAAATATAAAAAGAAATTGCATCCTGTTATCTTATCAGCTTTATTTCATGAAAAATTTGAAAGAATACATCCTTTTTATGATGGAAATGGGAGAACTGGTAGAATGTTGTCTCTTTTAATTTTATTAAAAAATGATTTTCCTCCTTTATTAATTAAGAATAAAGATAGAAAAGAATATTATGGGTGTTTAACTCAAGGACATAAAGCAGAATTATTTTCTATAGACGACAAAAATTACAAAAAAATTGTAGATTTTTTCTTTGAAAAAATTATCAATACTTATGATAAAATATTTTCAAAATGGGGTTTTTCTAGTTGGGATAATCCTAAATAAGTATGTAGTACCTAAAAACTATTTATTTTATTTAATGTAGTACCTAATTGTTATTTACATAAATAGGAAAACATTTAAAAAACCCATATTATGTTTATATTATATCTAAATTATATAAAATGGTATTAAATGCAAAACAAAGACATGTATTGAAGAAATTTGTCAAAAATCTAAAAGACCAAAAAGCGATGCATACAGAATTTGTATCTGTTTATGTTCCTTCTGGTTATGATCTTAATAAAATAATTGCTCACTTACAAGATGAGCAAGGAACTGCATCAAATATTAAAAGTCGTTCTACTCGTCAGAATGTTCAAGATGCACTTGAAAGAATGATTCAAAGATTAAGATTAGTTAAGAAGACTCCTCCTAATGGATTAGCAATATTTGCTGGAAATGTTGCAAGTATGGATGGTAAAACAGATATTCAAGTGTGGGATATAGAACCACCTGAACCTATGAATATTAGAATATATAGGTGTGATAAAAATTTTGTTACAGAATATCTTGAGGAGTTTTTGCATGCTCATAATTCTTATGCTCTTGTTGTTTTAGATAGAAGAGATGCAACATTAGCATATCTAAAAGGAAAATCAATTAATGTTGTTAAAAAAACACATTCAGAAGTACCTGGAAAATTCCGTGCAGGCGGACAATCAGCTCAGAGATTCTCTCGTCTTAGAGAAGGGGCTGTAATCCAACATTTTAAAAAAGTTGCAGAACATATGAAAGAAGAATTTCTTGAATCTGATATTAAGGGAATAATTCTTGGAGGTCCTGGTACAACAGTAAATGATTTCATGAATAAAGATTATCTTACAGGCGATTTGAAGAAAAAAATTGTTGGAACAAAAGATTTGAGTTATACTGGAGAAGATGGATTGCAGGAATTATTAGATAAAAGTCAAGATTTATTGGCTAATGAGGAGATTGCAGACGAGAAAAAGATTATGCAAGAATTTTTCTCAATACTTGGAAAAGAAATTGAAAAAGTTGCTTATGGAAAAGATGATGTTGAAAAAGCATTAAGAATGGGAGCAGTCGACACATTACTATTATCTGAAGATATTGATGATAAAATTATTGAGAAATTTTCTGAAGAAGCTGAATCTATGAGTTCTAATGTGGAAATAATATCAACAGAAACAAGAGAAGGTGTACAATTAAAGCAGATGGGTGGAATAGCAGCCATATTACGTTATCCAATACATTAGTTCTAAGATGAATGAATTAATAATTAATTTACAGGAAATATATAATCATTCTATTAAAATTGAATTCTCAAATAGAGTAAAAGATTATTATTTTTCAGCATCTAAAAAATGGAAAAACATATCTGTTAAAATGAGTTCATTATGGAGGAAAGTTCCTTCTAAGTATAGGGATGCTGCAATTCATTCTATAATCTGTGATGTTTTGGGATGGAAAACACCTAAAATTCATTTAAATAATTTTGATGAGTTTATATTTGCAATTGATTATTATACTATAAAAAAACCAGTTGTTCCTGAACTTAAGGAATCATTTGACAGAGTAAATGAAAAATATTTTAAAGGCATGATAAGAATGCCAAACATAAAATGGGGCAGGAAAAGCAAGAGAAAATTAGGTGGATTTGATTTTTTAGCAAATACTCTTACTATAAGTTCTCTTCTTAAAGACGCTCCCTTAGATTATATTGATTATATAATGTATCACGAATTATTACATAAATTTATGAAATATAATCCTTATAGAAAAAGAAAACAATATCATACACGTAAGTTTAAGGAGTTGGAAAAATTGTTTCATCTTTCTAATCCTGATGAAAAAGTAACTAATTTTGTAAATTCTGTTTCTAGAAAAACAAAAAAGAAAAAAAGATTTAGTTTGTGGTAGTTGTTTGTGGTAGTTTATAGAACATATAGTAACATTTATATATAAAACATATATTATTGTATCTATAAATAAATACAATAAAAAGAGGTTTTACATGTTAAGGAAAATAATTCCCCTATTAATAGCATTTCTATTATTTACTATTCCAATTGCTGGAGCAAGTTCATTTATTGAAATTACTGAAAGTCATGGTGAAGATAATGTAGAAGGATACATAAAATCTTTTGATACTTATACAGGAGTTGTAAGAGTTGATTCAACAACACAAGCAGATTCTTCAGATCTTAATAATATTATATTTGATGCAAAAGAAGGAAAATCAACACTTTCTTTTTCTGATATAACTGTTGATGAATGCAATGTTGTTCAAGAAGGAGGAAATCCTGTAAATTATTGTACTTTTTCTGATAATGTTGAGGGTGTTACTAATGGAGTATATGAATATGAAGCAAGATTAATTGTTGGAAGTGGTTCTGACAGGCAACTTTACAAAACAGATGTTAATATAACTGTTGATGATATTGCTCCTGCATTAGAAGCAGGAACTTATGAATTTGATTATCTTGATAGAAACATTATAATAAAAGCAAATTTTTCAGATGAACATTCAGGTATAAGAAATATAATTGTATCTGTAGCTCCCAATGGAACTGAAAATTGGATTAAAAAATTTGAAGGAAATTATGGGGGAGAAGAAAGTGTTTTTTTAGATGAATCAATATATTATCAACCTCCTGAAAAAGGATATTATAATGTTAAAACATTATGTTCTGATGGTCTTTCACATGATCCTCAAACAGAAATAATTGAAACTGTTTATATGGATTTTGATGCACCTGAAATTGTTGATTGTAAATTTGGAAGAGGAGGAAATTATTATTCTGTAGGAGATGGTGATGTAGAAATTATATGTGATGTTAAAGATGATTCACCTAATCTTGAGATGAAACTAGAAAATATTCCTGGAAAAGAAGGAGAAGAACAGTATGGAATATGTGAATGTCAAGATGGAGATAAATGCAAGGACATGATTTTAAAAAATTATACTTGTTCATGGAAAGGAGAGGTAAAATTAGTTGAACAACAAACATATAATCTTGATATTACAATTAATGATGATTCTGGAAATTCAAATAAAAGAACACTTAATATTGATTTATCTGTTGATGATGAACCCCCTATATTTAAAGATAAATTTTATAGTCAAGGAGAAAGCACTGTTTTAATTGAAAATGGGCAGTATGAAACTATAAATTATGTAAAAAAAGGAGATGGAAATACTCTTTATGCTTTATTTAATGATTCTCGTTCAGGTGTTGCAAGTGCAACAATACAAGATGTTTCTGGAAGCACATCAATAACTTCAACAAGATGTGAAAGATCAGATACAAATTACTTATGTGTTTGGGAAAATATTAATTTTGATGATAATACAGAATATTATATATCTGAAGTTGTAGATAATGTTGGGAATAGTATAGGTCCAGAAGATACAACAAGAAATTTTGTTATTGATGATACTAGTCCTCAGATTGTAAGAGATGCAGACATCTATTCTGAAACTGGCTTAGAAGTAGTTGGGCAAGGAGAAAAGATGAGAGTTGTTGTAGTTGCAAATGATACTGGAAGTGGAGTGTGGAAAATAGAACTTCCTGATTTTGAAGAATCCTTTGAAGATGTATGTGTTATGGATGGAGAAAATTCAAGATGTAGTTTTACAACCAAAGGTAGTTTTGTAGAATCTGGATATAATGATCTTAATTTTATTGTTTATGATAAGGTTGGAAATAGTGTAGAAGATTCTGTTAGAGTGGATGTTGTTGAAAGAGATAGCAGTTCTATTGATGTTTGGGAACTAGATAATGTTGATATAACTCCATCAGAAGGATTAGATAAAAAAATAGTGGGTCAATATCCTCAAAGAGTTTTAGCAAAGATTAATCTTTATAAAAAAATTGGTGGATATGATGTTTCTTCAGTTGAACTTAGGAGATGTTCAGGAGATATATCTTATTTTATTGCACAACCTAGTGTTTTTAGATCAGATAATTCTGCTTCATTATTATTTGAAACAAATCCAACTTCTTTTTCAAGTTCTGAACTACCTGATAATCTTAATATTACTTGCGATATAAGAGTTTATAGTGCATCTCGTACAAAAGTATTTTCACAACCAGAAGATTTGTCTGTTAATTTTGAAATACCTATAAATAAATTTGTGGCACATGAAGAATTAGTGGGTGTGGATGATAAGATAAACGATTTGGAATCTCAAATAAAGGATTTTAAATGGTTAGGGACTTTGAAAGAATGGATTGAATATGCTCGTTTTGCTTGCAGTGTTAGAAATACCTTAAAGAAAGTTAGTATAGCTCTTCAAGTTCTTCAATCACTTTTTGATGGTCTTAAATATATTCCTTATACTTATCCTGGTGCTGTTAGTGCATGTATGTCTGTTTCTTCTGCAGAAAAAGGTATGGTAGATGAGTTTATTCTTCTTTTAGATAAACCCTGTAAATTTGTTTCATGTGAATATGGTGCTCTTGAAACATTCGAGGGAGTTTCTGATTTTTTTGGTTTTTCAAAATCTGATACAATCAAACAACTTCAAAATAAAATTGGAGGAGATAGTTGGTTGAAAAGAAGAGGTGAAGGAATACAGAAAAATTCAGAAGTATTTAGTGAAAATGTTGAAGAAGCTAAAATATGGGGAAAGACAGGTGCTTATGCAAAAGCAGCAGGAATGAATTTTCAAACAGATCCCTATTCTAATGTTTATATGGCTTTAGCTAAGTTTTGTTTACCTGCACTTGCATGGAATGCTGAGAAATTAAGACAAATATATTGTCAAGAATTATATTGTCTTAAGAATGATGTTAAAGAGAATATAGCAACTCCTGCAACATGTTCTTCAATAAGAACTTATTCATTATGCAAATACTTTCTAGGACCTGCCGCAATGTTACTTCTTGGTCCATTAGAAGGGTTAATAGATCTTATGAAAGATATTGTGACTGATTATGCAGGTATTATAAATTGGGTTTTTAAAATTCTTCAAAATTCAATTTGTTCAGGTTCAACTTGTAATGCACCTGGTGCATATAGTGTATGTAGATTGACTTTTGTTGTTTATTCAACATTTGATATAACTAATGATATTATGGGATTAATGAATCAATGGAAGGCACTTCAAGGGGAGGATATATGCGAAGTAGCATTAAAAGATTAGGATTTGTATTTATGATGATTGTATTTATGTTTTCAATAGTTGTATTTGCACAAGATGAAGAAGTTGTAAGTTTGAATCTCACAGAAGAAGAAGTTACAGAGATGAGAGAAGATATTGATGTTTATTCACAAATACCTGAACAACAACTTTATGATGAATTTACAAAAGATAAAAATGATTTTGTTTATGATTCAAAAGATGGTAGTTTTTATTATAAGAAGTATGATGGAGATGGATATAATGTTAAAAGTAATGATGGAGAAAAAGGTATATTAAATATTATTGAAAATAATAAGGATTCTGGTGTTGTGTATGAGTTTGATTCAGATAAATATGAAGTTACTGGTGCAAAGTATAATTTTGAGGCGAAATATGGGGACGATAAGAAAAAGACTGATGTTTATGTTGGATATGAAGAAAATTTTGATTTTGAATTCGGATCAACAACAATTGATTTTGATAATAATGTGGTTGGAAAATATGATCCTGTAATTTATGAAGAACAATATAGTTATGATGGAAAAATATATTATTTTGATGGAGTAGATTTTAGTTCTGATGATAAATTTTCAATTCCAAAAAATGAAGTCCCTAAAGAAGTAACAAACAAAGCAAAAGATTATGATAAGAGAAAAGCTTTCGCAGAAAAACAACAAGATGAAGCAGAAAAGAAAGTAACAAAAGACACTGCAAATAAAAAACTCGATGAATTAAAACAAAAAGAAAAATCTGATGCTGAGAAGTTTAAAGAGAATATTGCTATTATTGAAAAATATAAATTTGATTCAAGACAGGCACTGAGTGATTATCTTGGAGGAGATGATTATCAAGATTACAAAGATGATGTTGATGCGTTTTTTGCAAATAGTTTTGACTATGTTTCTCCTGGAAGATGGGTTGATGAGATATGTTCTGCATTTCTTCCTCCAATAGATAATGGAAATTCGGTTGCTCCTGTTATGACTTCTCCAGATGGAGTAAAGAAACCAATGGGAATGTTGTTTGGATTTAAGGAAAAAGGTTATCCTGCTCAATGTTTTTCTGATCAAGAATGTAAAAATGATACAAAAGTTGATGCTTCATATTGTAAGAATAATGTTTGTTATAGAGATGATATTAGTGGGATAGAACAAGTTCTTTATCAGAATTATTATTTATTGGAATTAGGTATAAGAACTCCTAGAAGAGATTATATGGCAGTTCCTACAGATAAGTTTAAATTCAGTCTTGTATTGGGGAAGATACAAGATAGAAATGAATTTGATAAGGAAAAAATCAATAAGATAAAATATGTCGATGTTCAGAATACAATATTTGTTGCAGAAGTTCAACAGGAAAAATTAGGAGGATTATTTAACAAAGTTTTTGACGGATACAATGGAAATGAATATGATGTAGCATGTATAAATATTCTTAAAGGAAATCCACGTATTTCTCAACCAGGTAATTTGAATAATCAAGAACTGAAATCAATTTGTTCTCCATTAGGTGAATTTAAATCTGCAGAAAAGATTATGCAAGAACAGCAGGAGCAAGATGCTGAACTTGCAGAAATAGATATTAATGAAGATTCTGGATTCTCTCCAAGAGGAGGAATTTAATTTAATTTTTATTTTTTATAAATACTTTTTCTATGTCCAATTTTTATAACAAGGACAACTAGTTTGTTTTTGTTTAAATCTATTATTAATCTATAATCTGCAACACGAAATTTATATGCATCTAATCCTACTAATTTTTTTAGATAATTTTCTGGTCTAAATCTTTTTTACATATCTTTATCTATTTCCTTTTGTAAGATAAAATGTCAATCCTAAAACAGATAGTCCTGTAAATATTTTTACTATTTCATGTGTGTTTATCTCAATAGGTGTTTCTGAAAATGAAGCTCCTGTTATGAGATTTCTACTTATAACACTTGCTAATGTGTTTGTAGAAAGAGGTATATTTTTTGTGTTTTGTGTTTTTGTATTTTTTTCTGATTCTTTATTATTATTTAATTTATTGTTATGTTGGTTTATATTTGTATTAATTTTATTGTTGTTTTCTATTTTATGTTTTAAATATAGGGTATCTTCTTTTATTTCATTGATATTTGCTGTGTTGTTTGATACATTAGATGTAGAAGACATTGTTTCATCTAAAATATTATCAGATTCTTTAGATGAACTTCCAGATCCTCCACCAGATCCTCCACCAGATCCTCCACTAGATGAGCTACTTCCTGTTGTGGTTGTTTTTCTAGAAAAGTCTGTATTGTTTGTGTTTTTACTTGTATTTGTATTTGTATTTGTATTTGTATTTGAAGAATTTGTTTTGTTTACAGGTCTTTCTATTACACTAAAAAACCAAGGTCCACTTATTTCACTTCCTTTAATACTTGTTGTGTTTGTATACCATACAAAATTTGAAGGAGATTCAACATTTATTTCACATTCAACAATATTTGAATGATTTTTGTTTTTATAGTCACATAATAAATTTCTATTTCCATCAAATACTGAATAATTTGCTGAAATATTATGTGTGTTGTTAATTATTGCTTTTATAATAAAAGGTTCTTCATAATAAACTATTTCTGAGTCATTTGGATAATATACATTGATATGAGGAGGATTATAGATAAATTCTCTTTCTTCATAATCTATACTTTCATAAGCAGGACATTCATCCCAAATGAGATTATTGTCTGGCTTTTGTGTTGTATTGTCATTCCCATAGTATAATGTTTCATATCCACATTTTACATGAAAATCATTTTGAATATCTGAATTATTAAAAAATCCTATGTGCATATTTTCATTGTAATTTTTAGGTTCTATTATATTTGCATCTGTTGTTGATTCTTTTAATGAGATAATTGTATTTTCAAACATCAAAGTATTTGCAATAATATTTGTTTTTCTACTTCTTTTAAAATCCCATATCTTATCACCTTTTCCAGATGAGATTATTGTTTTAGATAATATATCTATTTCAGTACTTCCTGGTCCATGAGATCTGTATGCTCCATAGCCTCCATTTCCTGCATCAAAAAACATATCAACATCACCATCAATTAAAACATTTGATGAATTCATTATTAATTTTCCATTTCCTCCATATCCTCCTACTGAATCACTACTACTTCCTGCATGTCCTCCACTTCCATCTAAAGTTATATTTCCTGTTAAGATTATTTTTTTAGCAGTTATCTCTATTCTTCCACTTCCACCATTTCCAGCATAATGATACGCAGTTACATTGAATGAAAATAAAATCATTAAAATTATAAAAAATATTTTTTTATTCATTTGCACCCCTCCCACCATAAGCATTAAGATATCTTTTTACATTATCAGAAATCATTTCAAATTTATTTTTTGCATTAATAATTATGTTGCCATGCCCCCCACTTCCACTTTCATGTCTAGCAGGAGTTCCATCTCCACCATAACATTGAATATTACTTTTATTCAGAATTATATTATTTGCATGTAATAAGCTGTTGCATCCTCCTGCATGACAATAATTAGATGAATAACGTGCTGTTTTACTTATACCTACTCCATATCCTATAAAATTAGATTTATACACATTAAGATTTGTATCTGTGTTTATATTAAGATATCCTGAACCAGAACATTGATATGAAATCCCTCTTCCTCCTTTATAATTTAATGTTGAATTTATAATAGTTATATTATCTTTAGCAATTAAATCAATATTCCCATTAACTTTGGGTTTCATACCATATCCATTTAATATAGAATTCTCTACTATTATCTGCCCACTTGTATTTATTTTCAAATAAGAATTATCATTATTTGTTCCATTACCATATATTGTTGCATTAAATATATGTATTGATTTATTTATATTAATATTATGAATATGTATTTTTTCAGTACATTCAAAAAAATTTGTTGAGTTGTTATATTCACATCCTTGTATATTTTTTGCATAACAAAAACTACTCCCTGCCAATAATATTATAAAAAAAATTATTATTTTATATTTCATAATTATCACCCTTTATTTTTATTTTTTATGTTCATTGTTTTTTTATCTTTTAATAAGTCTCTTATCTCATAACCGAAATAATTACGCTTTTTTCTCGTCTATAAAATTAATTCTGTAAATATTCCGGATTTTTGAAAATAAAGCTTTTAAAAGATTTTTCCTAGAACTTATATGTGGTTGAGGTTAATATGAAAAATAAAAATTGGGTGATAAATAAAATTTCTTTTAATAAGGGAAATGTTTTGTTTTCAAATATTTATCTTATTAAACTAGAAAAAATATTTCTAACATACATTATATTATTTTTTTTATTTAAGATAATGAATCATATTGTAGAAAGATATCTAATGCAACAATCAAAAATATTGGCTTACATAGTATATTTTGTTTTTGTTTCTGCATCATTGATTTTTATATTTTATTTTCTTTTTGATAATAAAATAAATAATAGAAAATATAATAAAATAAAATTAAAAGACTTATTTCTAAAAAAAGTATTTAATAGTATTTCTTCATATAGATATAATTTTAAAATAAAAAATAAACAAAATAATACAAAAACAAAAAACATTCAAAATAATAAATTTTTATCAAAAAAACAAAACAAAAATTCTTTTAAATATATAATAAAAAAGAATATTTTAAATGAGAAAACAAAGACAACAAAATACAAAGCAACAACAGAACAAAACAAAGCAACAAGAAAACAAAACAAAGCAACAACAAAAGACAAAGCAACAACAGAACAAAACCAAGCAACAACAGAACAAAACAAAGCAACAACAAAAGACAAAGCAACAACAAAACAAAACAAAGCAACAACAAAAGACAAAGCAAAAAATTTCTGTTCTAAAAAACAAGAATATAACAAAAGTAATAATTCTAATATTATAAAAAAGAATAATTTATCTATAAAAAATATAGTAAATAAATATCCTAACTTTTTAGAATATAATAAAAGACAGATATATACAGATGTTGCTTTATCTATTCAAAGTCCTACATTCAATATTTCTTTATTATTACAAAAACTTATTGAGGTATATGGAGATAAAGTAAATCAAAATCGGATGGAGGTTCTTTTTGATATACAAGAATGGATTAAACAAGATATTAGAATTATTTTTGTTAAGGAAAATGAGAGTGTTAAACATTACAAGATAATATATTAGGAGGTAAACATGAAAGGAAAAACAATATTCGTATTTTTGTTGATGGTGTTATTCATAAGCCCCATGGTTTTAGCAGAAGAGGGACAACAAATAACAAAAGACAATGAAGATATGCAAGACATAGGAAGAACAATAAGGAGAGTTATTGATCTTGTATCATTAATAGGGGGAGGTATTGCTGTTTTAGCAGCATCAGTTGTAGGTATAATGATGATGCAGACAAATGATCCTGCTGAGAAAGATATGTTAAAAGAAAGATTAAAGTATATAATAATTGGTCTTATAATAATTGCAGTAGCACCACAGATTGTAAAATTAGTCTTGCCTACAGATCTTACATTGGGAGCAGTGGTGAACTGATGAAAAAAATAATTCTTTTTTTATTTTTTGTAGTTATAGTTTTTGCAGAGGCGAATGCAATAGGAGATACATTAAGTTTAGAAAATTGTGAAGAAATGAAACTTGATCTTGCATTTTGTCATAAAATAAAAGCTGTATCTGAAAAAAAGAATTTTAATTTAGTAGAACAAAAAGAAGAAATCCTAAAATATTTTTCAAAAGGAGGAATAACTCCTCAATATGATGATGTTTATAATTGGAATAAAAATCTTATTTTTGATACATCCTCTCCTGATAATAAAGCAAAAGCAAATAAACTTTGCACACATATTGGAAGTAAAAGATGTATAGATAATGCATGGGTTAGTGTTTTTAGTATAAAACCTTCTTTTTTTGAAAAAAATACTCTTTACATAAATAATAATGGATCTGTACAAATAGGATTCAATTACAATCTTTCACATCCTCCAGATATTTCTGCAGGTGGAGATAGATGTCAAACTTATGAACCAGATACTAATATTTATGGAGATTGTAGATCTGAATTTAGACATGAAGATTTTAGTACATTATCTGTAAAACAAAATAATGTTTATTTAATAAATGAATACACTTTAAAAAATAAAAATAACAATCTATTTTTTCCTTTTGAAACTTTTTCAGATGAAAATGAATTTAGTGCAGAACTTAATATAATAAATAGAGTTTACAAAAAATATTGGAAATGGGAAAAAGGGAGTGTGTGTGGATGTGCAAGATCATGTGCTTTTGGGGGATGTTGTCAATATAAGTACACTTGGAAGTGTGAATATGTGGGGGAGAGTTATGTTGATGAAAATATAAAAATAATAGATGTTTTTCCATTTTATATAAAAAAATATTCTTCAGATTATACTCAAAACAATATTCTTTTTTCAGAAGAAAAAGGAGATATCGTAGGGGAGATTAAAACAGATGCAGATAATTATAAATTATTTATAGATAATGCTGAACTACATCAGTCAAAATATAAATATAAAATTATTCATAATTTTAATCCTTACAATGTATTGTCTGTTGAAAGATATCTGGATAAAACATTTTTTTCAAGTATGATGAAAGTAGAGCAAGTAGAAAACAAAACATTATTTTCCTTATTTACTGATAACAATGAAAATTGTTCATTATTACTTTTAGAACCTTTTGAAAATAAATTACATAAATGTAATGTTGAAAAAAAAGCAAAAACAGACATAATAATTTATCTTAATAATAAACAATATGATGTGAATGAATCAATTGAATTAGGAATTGATTTTAAAAGTTCAGATAACAATGAAAGTGCAATTTTAGAGATAGAATATGGGGATTATATCAATAATATTTCAATAGAAGATAAAGGCACAATTAAGCTAAATACAATAAGGGGAAACAACAATGTATTTGTCAGATTTAAAGGAGATGACAAAAGAAGTTCTTCAGAAAACAGAATAAATATTTTTTCAACAAATACTGATAAAATATTTTATTTTAAAATTATTTTAATTTTAAGTATAGTTTTTTCACTAGCTTATTTTTTAAGGAGGTATATGATATGAAATCTAAATTTATAATGATAATGTTTTTTATTTTATTGTTGATTCCTTTTTCTTCTGCTTCAGAAAATTTGGGAAGTAGTTGTGGAATGGCACATCCTTCAGAACCAGCAAAAGTTTTGGAATGTGAAAAACAGACAGAATTTATATTGTGGTCGAGAATACTTTCAAAATCAAGTGATTTTGTTATGAAAGGTGTAGAAGACAGTACTCTTGCTTATGATTGGTTTGAGATTGATTCAGATGGATTTAAATCAAATGGATTGGATAGGATGATGAAATTCATGTTGATATTAGGTAATTCACTTGTTTTATTGGTGTTGGTGTTGTCTGGATATATGTGGATAACATCTTCTGCTGATCCAAAAAAAAGAGATAAAGCAAAATCATATCTCACAAATGCCATCTATATGATAATTTTCATAAATTTTGGTTTTCTTATAGCAAATATTGCACTAGATGTTAGTACTGAAACTAGTTATTTTTTACAAGATGAGATTGGTGATGATTTTTTTAATACTCAACCTTGGAATAATATAACAAATAAAGTAGATGAAAAAGATTTAGAAGGAAATTACAATGTTTTTAGTTCAATAGTAACTACTGCACCTGTGTTGTTTATCAGTGGAGGACTATATATTAGTTCAATGTATTTTAGGAATATAATTATTGTTTTATTAATGATACTCTCGCCCATAATAATATTGTTATTCTTTTTTGAACCTACAAAATCTTTTGGAAAAATACTTGCAATACTTTATGGAATTGAACTTTTTTTACCTCTCATGTTTTTCCCATTATTTAGAATATGTAATCTTATGATTTCTGGAAAAGATAATGAGATAAGTATTATGATAATTGCTGCAACACTAATGGTTGCTGTTGCAATTCATGTGATTGTTGTAAGTGTTGCTATACTTAAATCTATAAGAGGAGGAAATTAAGATGTCATATAAAATTCCCAAAAATCTCAAAAAATATTCTGAATCATTTTTATGGGGAATAAGTTTTAAACAATTTGGATATATTGGTGGAGCAGCTTTAGGAATAATGCTTATTTTCTTAAAATTAGAAGTTAGTTTAATTTATAGAATATTATTATCTGTTCCTGTATTTATTTTAGGAATGTTGCTGTCTTTTGGTAAGATAGATGAGAAATGGTTTAAGGAGAAAAACTATAGAAATAGTTTAAAAGATGTTAGTTATAATAATCCTAAAATTGATTCAATTATACCAATAAAAGAGATATCTGATGATGTTGTATTTCTAAAGAATGGAAAGATGCTTGCTGTGTTAAAAGCTCTTCCTATAAACTTTTCAATACTTTCAGATGAACAACAAGATTATGTTCTTAATATTTATCGTAATTGGCTGAGAAGTTTAGATGGAGAAGTACAGATAACTTGCAGATCAGTAGATCTTAAAGTAGATACTTGGTTTGATTTATTAAAAGATAAGAAAAATGTAAAACAAAATAATAAACGATTTAATTCAATGAAAAAATGGATGAATAATTTTATTGAAAAAAATAAAGTGAGAAATAGGGTTTTTTACATAACTATTCCTTTGCATGCAGTCATAAAAAAGAAAAAAAGATTTTCATTAAAAAATATATTAATTGGTTCATCTTTTCTAATAGATAAAGAAGATGAGTCTTATAAAAATGCACTTAGAGAATTAGAAGATAAAATAAATAATTGTATTGAAACACTTTCTCCTTCTGGAATAGATCTTAAAAGAGTTGGAACAAATGAACTTCTTGGACTATATTCTTCTTATTTTACAAATGCATCAGGAGGGGGAAAATCTTATCTTACTCCAGTAATGTGGCCTAATAAAGAGGTGAAATTATGAAAAAAGATTATATGAAAAATATTGATTTTGTTAGAGAGATAAAGGATAATGTTTTGTATCTTAAAAATAATAAGATAATGGCAATTATTGAAGTGGATGCAATAGACTTAAACAAATTAACAAAAAATAAAAGAAAATTATTATTAGACAAATATGAGATGTGGATAAATTCTCTTTCTTTTCCTATTCAGATAATTGGAAGAACTGTAAATTCAGATATTCACGAAAGGATAAAAATTGTAAAAAATAAAGTAGAACACGAAATAAAACAAAAAGAAAATCCTAAAGAGATTATGAAACAGTATTTATCTTTTGCAAAGTGGTTGGAAAATTATATTGTCAATATAAAAACAAAAAGAAAATATTATGTTGTAATCCCTTATCTCGGATATAAAAGTTTTTTTAATAATATTATAAAAAAATCAGAAAATAAAAATCCTATCAATATATTAAATAAAAGAATAATGAAATGTATTAATGCACTTAATAATATGGGTATCACGTGTAGAAAACTAAATACCAATAAGATAAATAATCTTTTGAATTCTTATTTTTCATTGTATGTTTTTAAACAAGATAGATATGTGGATGTAGAAAGTTTGATAAGGAGGTGGCAAAATGCTGTCAAAGAATAAAAAACAAGAAGACATAGTTGCATTTAAACTTAGTCAAAATGTTTTTGAAAAAAATATTATCTTAAGTTCAGAATTAAATGAATTTTGTAAAGGTGTTAATAAATCTAAAGTATTAAAAAAACTAAAAAAACAAGGAATTATTTATTCAGACAATATTTTAAAATATGATTCCAAATTTCATAATAAAAAAAATATATTAATTGTTGATGAATTAAAACATTTATTATGTAATGATAAAAACTTTATTACTAATGCAGATGTTTTTAGAACAGGAACTAGATTTTATAGAGGAATTGTAGGAACTGGTTTTCCAGAATATTGTAAAGAAGATTGGATTGAAAACATAATATCTAATAATATGAATATGGATTTTTCATTTTTTGTTGTACCTGAACCTTGTTACAATCTAGAAAAATATTTGAAACAAAAATTAAAATACATTGAAGATAAACTTTATTTATTAGCAAAACAAAACATAAGTGATAATATTTTAGAGAGAAAGAAAAAAGATATCAAAGAAAAATTAAAACTTCTATCTAAAGAAGATATTTATCTTTACAATGTTTCTTTTTATACCATGGCTAAAGGAGTTAGTGAAAAAGAGACAAGAAAAACATCTGAAAAAATAATTTCCTTAATGAATTCAGATGGAATTGAAGCTAAATACACAACTAATTACCAGAAACAACTTTTTAATTCTCTTCTACCAATTGGAGTGGATAATATATGTGCAAGACAAATAATAACTCTACCAAAAACACTAAGAATGGGATTTCCATTTAGAGAGGTCTAAAATGTCAAAAAATACTGCTTGGAATAACTCGGAGATTGATTTTGCAGTTATGAAATTAAGTAATATGGCTAGAAAAAAGGGAGTTGTAATATCTGATGAATTTGAACATGCAACTACTGATTTTTCTAAAAAAGAAAAAAAAGAGATAATAAAAAATATTCAAAAATTAGGATTTGAATATAGAGAGAACATGATATTATTTAAAGATAAAATAAACAATAATCCTATCAAAGAAAAAGATTTACTTTCATATCTTATACGTCCAGAATACATAAACACTCATCGTTCACACATTCAGATGGGAGCTCAATTTTATCAATGTATTCATGCAACTGGTTTTCCAGCAGAAGTTAGAAAAAATTGGTTAGGAAAACTTATTCAGGAAAAAGGTAATGTTGATTTTACCCTTCATCTCCAACCAAGTTCAATAAGAGGTCTAGAACTTTATCTCAATAGCCAGTTAAAACAAGTTGAAAATGATCTTTACAAATATAGAATGAAAGGTCTTCATAATCCTTCTCTTGAAAATAGGAAAAAAGAACTTTTGCAACAATTGAATTCTCTTATTAGGGGAGATTATAAACTTTATAGAATGAGTCTTTATCTTGCAGGAAAAGCAGGAAACTTAAAAGATGCAGAAACAATATCAAAAAGAATTCTTTCTTCTTTACATGCAGACGGAATAGAGGGCGATGGATGTGTGAATTATCAAGAACAGATCATGAAATCACTTATTCCAGTAGGGGATGATTATCTTAAACAAAAGATACTTGTTCCTGGTCCTGCAGCTGCTGCATCATTTCCATTTAGTTCATCTTTTTATGAGGTAGATGAAGAAGATGGAGTACTATTAGGTTTTAATGATAATGGGATTCCTATTGGAAAAAGTATATGGAAATTACCTAAATATATAGGTGCAGTTTTAGGAGCTACTGGAAGTGGAAAATCATATGCTGCAAAAGCACTTCTTTTGAATGATCAGATGGTGCATGGGACTAAGATGTTTATACTTGATCCTGAAGGAGAATATCTTGAAATGGCAAGGAATTTAGATAATTCTCAGATTATATCTTTAAATAGAAAATCTAAAACTATCCCCAATATAATGGATCTTATGGGAAGTGAGCTGATTGATAAATTATCTTCTTTATCTCGAGTATTTGATGTTCTTTTAGAAGGTGTTTCAGATATTCAAAAACCATTACTGGAAGAAGCACTTATTGAAACATACAGAAAAAAAGGAATAACTGAAAATCCAAAAACATGGAAAAAGAAAGCACCTATTTTATCAGATGTTATTGATGTTTTGATAGGATTTAAGAAAAAATGTACAGATGGAAAAATAAGAGAGAATTACGAGGTATTGATAAGTAAGTTAAGTAGATATACAAAAGGAATTTATAAGTTTCTTAATCATAATGGAAAAATGAATCTTAAAGGAGATGTTATTGTATTTGAATTTTCTGAAATGACTGAAGAAATCCGTCCAATAATGATGCTAATTTTATTAGAGTTTATCAAAACAAAATTTAATCAAGGAAAAGAAAAGAAGATGCTTGTATTAGATGAAGCATGGAGAATGTTGAAGAGTAAACAGGAAGCTGATTATGTTGAAAGTTTTGCAAGAACATTTAGAAAGAGAAATGGAGGAATGTTGCTGATAACACAGAGTGTTGCTGAATTAAAAGATTCACCTGAAGGAAAAGCTGTTTTAGCTAATACTTCATTTAGATATTTACTTAAGACTGAAAATGTTGTACTTGATGAGACATGCAATCTTTTTGGATTGAATAAATCTGAGAAAGACATATTAGCTAATGCACGACCTGGACAAGGAGTTCTCGTCTGGGAAGATAAACATTATAAGATTAATGTGCATGTTGATCCAGAAACACATAAGATAATAACAACGAATCCAAATGAGTGATATTTTTTATATCTTTTGTTTAAGATTTTTTAAAATATTAAATATAAAGAAAAATAAAAAAATATTTTTATTTTTTGATTACTAGATTATATACAAAAGCAATTATCAGTCCTCCTATTGCTCCATCAATAAATCCCCATATTCCTCCAATTATACTACCCATAATAGTTGGTGCAAATCCAACATAAAGTGAGGAAATAGGTTCAATAAGAGCTGTACCCCATCCGAACATAGATACAATACCTAGAAAGAATGCACCTAATCCAAATGCTGAACCGAATCCAATTGCAAATGATTTTATATTTAGTTTTGCCATATTATCACCTCTTATGTATTTAATATTCTATATTAATAATACTTTCGAATAAAAATAATTTTTCTGTATTAAATAACATTATTTCATGAGATAATAAAATTTTTTATTTTAATTAACGAAATATTTATATATTTATAATGATTACTATTTCTATCATAAAGATAGAATAAATATACTTTTAGATAAAATAATATGCTGGAGGTAAAAAATGATTGCAAAAAAATCATGGTTTAAGAGGAGAAAATATGGTGGGTGGGGAGTATCGCCTAAGTCATGGCAAGGATGGCTGTATATTGCTTTAGTAATTTTGCCGTTTATAATATTTCAGATATTGCCTTACTGGAGTACTGAAATAAGAGTATATGTAACTCTTGGATGGGTTGTGTTTTTAATGCTTGATATTTTACCTATAATGATAACTCTTAGAAGAGATGAAAGAGAATTTAAGAATGAAGCTGTTGCTGAAAGAAATGCTGCTTGGTTCATGGTAATGGTTTTAGTAATTGGATTAATATATGAGATACTTAGTAGTGCATTAAATCAGGATTTTCAGATAAACTGGTTTTTGGTTGTTGCATTATTTGGTGGAGCATTAATTAAAACAATATCTAATATATATCTAGATAAGAAAGGTGTTTAAAATGAAGAAAAAAATGAGAAAAAATTGGTATCTTGGTTTTTTTGGATTATTTGGATTTTATGGTGTGGTGGGGATACTTCAAAATAAATTAGGTTTATTAGTTTGGCTTATATGGTTTATATGGTTTATATTTTTTATACCAATAAAAAATAGGAGAGATTATTAAAATGATAAAAAAACAATATTTGATTACAATTGTTGCAGGAATGATATTGGTTTTTTTAGGAATATTTTTTCAGATATCTAATCTTGCAAAAGGAATAATTCCTTTAGTTTTTATGAATGCAGGGACAATATTAGTGGTTATTGCAGTCATATCTCATAATAGGTATGGTGCAGGCACAACTCAGGATGAAAGAACAAGAGCAATAGGGGCAATTGCATTATCATATTCTTGGTTATTGAGTTTTGTACTTGTCAATGCTTTGTATTGGATTGATTATACTGGTGTTTTTGTACTTAGTACAAATCACGTTTTAGGAATAATGTTATTTACAATGATTTTGTCTGCAAGTATTTTTCAATATTTTCTTAAAAAAAGAGGAACAATAAATGAAAACTAGGATAAAGGAATTTAGGGCAAGATACGATTTAACTCAACAAGATTTAGCAGACAAAGTAGGAGTTACAAGAATGACTATTGTCTTTTTAGAGAAAGGAACATATAATCCTTCTCTAAAACTTGCAAAAAAAATTGCAATTGCTTTGAAGTCTAGTATTGATGAACTTTTTATATTTAACAAAAAAGATTTGAAATAAAGTTTTTTAAATTGCTTTTTTATTTAATAAATTCAACACAAAATTTATTAAGATTCATAATTCATTTATCATATGAATAGAAAAAATATTTTATTAATTGGTAAGGTAATGACTATTATTGCATTAATCATTGTTTTTCTTTATTCTGGTGATCAATGTTGGATACAAAATGAAGGTGGACGTAATATGAGATCATGTGGTCTTAGTATTGCTTTATTTGTGGTAGTTTTGGGTTTATCTATCTGGTCTTTCATTAGAATGAAGAAATTAAATGTCTGATAATGTTTGCAAAATAAATTTTTGTTTATTTATTAATGATTCCATCCCTAATGTATCCTTTAACTCTAACTTCAGCTTCCTTGATTTTTTTATTGTCTAGCATTTTTTAGTAATCTGTAAAAGTTTTCTCCTCCGTAAAGTATTATATGTTTGTTGAGTAACTCATTAAGCACGTTCTTTTGATTTCTTTTTGAAGCCATCTCAAATATACTTTCAGTTCCAAGTGATTGTATGTGGAATTTATCACTGTGATTTGAAGCTATAACATCAAGGGCTCTTTCTTGTTCAGAAGCCACATTGTTGTTTTCAAATATAAATAGGATATCATAGTCTCCTGGTGTTTTTGATTCTACTGCAGAGCCAAACAAAATTATGATGAAATATTCTTGGTCAAACTTATCAAGAACTTCTTCTAAAAAATCCTTAATTGGTTTTGCATGAGGTTTATCGAGTAACTTATTTCTTCGTAGTGATTCAACATAAGCCAGTACATTGTGATGATCTTGATAATTTAATTGTACTAAGTTATTTTGATTGAGTTTAAGGTATTGATCTGACTTGATTAATGGAGTAATTGCTCTGTGAACAAGAGGATATGAAATACTCAAATCTCTCTCTACTTGCCTTATGGAAATTGCTTTTGCAATGTTTCCAGTAAACAATTGCATTATCTTAGCTTGGGTTTTTGTCAACATTTTATTATATAACTATTTAGTTATCAAGTGATAACTATTTAGTTATATATAAATGTTTTCCTTTAGAACAACAAATAAGGATTATTATAAAGAATTTGTGTCCCTGTGTCAAGTGTGTCAAGTCCAACTTTTAGAGAAATTATTTCTTAATAAAATTAAATATTGCAGAAATAACTAAAGAAACAACAATTGTGATTATTTCAAGAATTCCTAGGATCTTTCCAAACATTTTATCATGTTCTTTTTTATGTTTTTCAATAAGCATTAAAAACCCTTATTATCCCTTATAGTTCTTGGCAAGAAAGAGTAAATCAAAAATCATTTAATTAAAATTATTAATTACATATAATCTTTTATTCTAGTTCAATAAATTTTATAAATGAAATTAAATAATTTGTTTTTTATGGAAAATAAAAATAATCTTCAAAAAATAATAAATATTGCTTATTCAAAAGATATTGAATGGAAACATAAACAAGAAGGTCCTGGAAAGGGAATATACTTTGGAAAACTAAATGCACATATTTCTTTTGAAATTGGAAGATATAATGGATCTCCTACACAAAATCAAAATGATTCTGATTTTTTCTATTTTAAAATAAAAGGTACAATGCCCGAGAAACCATTTACTTTAGAAGAAATTAATGGAGATGCTGTTGTTGAACTTTACAATTGTGTAGAAGAAAAATATAAAAGAGACCAAAAAGAACTTAAAAAAAGAAATAAAGATTATTTTGATTCAATATTATGTGAAGATAATTTACCTTATTGATTTTTTATTTTTTTACAACAATATAATAAATAATATAATTGCAGTTATTGCATTTATAATAAGACCTTTTCTTAGGTTTTTTCTTTTTTCTTTTTTAGATGATAGATAATATAATATTGTAACTGAAAAGAATCCAAAAAGATGTGCAAAATGTCCTATATTGCTTGTAGGGTTAAATACTCCAAAAACATCTCCTAAAACATAAAGCCATCCAACAACAACTACTGGAAGAGGTATTAAAAAATCATAAGTTATGTAAAATGGATGTAATAAAAGTGCAAGACCTGTCATTCCCATAACTGCACCAGATGCACCTATTCCTCCAATATTATTTCCTATAATTATTCCAAAAAGAGATTGTCCTACACTACCTATCGCCATTGCAAGAAAATAGAATAAAGCTGTTTTTAATGCTCCTATCTTTTTTTCAACAATCCTTCCAAATATAAAAAGCCCAATCATATTACTTACAAGATGCATTACATCTGCATGAAGAAATCCTGCTGTTATGAATGAAAACCATCTACTTGTGTTAAATAAATCATTAGGATAATTAATCAATATTTCAAAAAATTTATCACTAACAAAAAACCATGTAAAAATAGTTACTGCTGTTGTTAGAATAATCATAAAAAGTGTAAATTTAGGTTGAGTAATGAAATTAGATATGTCTTTCATGGGTTTAAGAAGATCTCTCCATGTTTTCTTTTTCATTAATATTTGAATGAGAGTTACAGGAATGAGAAGTATATCTAGTAATAATCTTAATATAAATTTTGATTCAGATTGTATTTCTCTCATACTTATCCTATTATATTTCAAGACATGTTATATCCATACTCAAAATAATCATTATTGTTGAATTTCCTAAACTTGAAATAATATCTCCCATAAAAATTCTATATTATTTTTATTTTTAAAATTTCTGTTTATTACTTGTTCTGGACTTTAATTGTTGTTAGTTCATATCAAATATTCTTAATCTTTATAATTATGCTGGTGCAAAACAATTACATAAAAATCAATAAATTAACTTCAACCACAATATTCATAATTTAGCAATATTTATAAATAATATATTATTATATCTTATTATGAATAAAAGAGGGCTTCAACCATTGATTTCTACAATAATTTTAGTTGTTATTGCAATTATAATGGGAATTTTTGTTATAAATTTTGGAAGGGCTCAGATAGAGGAAGCTGCAGAATGTATGGCGAATCCAGGAATGGATGTTGTAAGAATAAATAGTGTTGAACAATTTTGCTATGATACAGAAAAAGAGAAAATATTCTTTATTGTGGAAAATGGGAATCTTGTTGATTTAAATGGTGTTTTTGTAAGAATTATTGGTGAAAAAGATATTTTTGAACAAGATATAGATAAAGACATGCCTAAGAAGGGGACAATAATGAAGTTTTTACCTTATTCAAAATCAGATTATGGGAATATAAGGCAGATAAAGATAATTCCTAAAATAAAATTAGATAGTGGTAAAGATGTATTTTGTGATGATTTTTCAATAACTAAGAATTTTATAAGGGATTGTAATATTTAATTTAAAGATGGAAATAGAAATAGATGTGACAAAAACATTGGGAGATAATGCTACTATTTATTATGATAAAGCCAAGAAGATGAAGAAAAAGATTCCTGTTATAAAAAAAGTTGTTGAGAAAGCTGAAAAAGATCTTGAGAATTTTGATAAAAAACAAAAAGAATTAAAAGAAAAAGAAAAACAAAAAGTTTCTTCTGTAAGAAAAAAAGAATGGTATGAAAAGTATCACTGGTTTTATTCATCAGAAGGATTACTTGTTATAGGTGGAAAAGATGCTACTTCTAATGAAATAATTATTAAAAAACATACAGAAAATAATGATATTGTTTTCCATACTGAAATGGCAGGTAGTCCATTTTTTGTTGTAAAAAATGGTATTAAATGTGGGGATGCAACAAAAAAGGAAGCTGCACAAGCAACTTTTTCTTATTCTCGTGCATGGAGAGCAGGAATTGTTAGTGGAGAAGTTTTTTATGTTTCTCCTAATCAAGTTACAAAAGAAGCACAATCAGGAGAATATCTTACAAGAGGAGCGTTTATGATTTATGGAAATAAAAATTTTATTCGAGCAGAAGGTAAGATTGCAATAGGTAAAATAAAAAATAATGGAACAATTATTGGTGGACCTGTATCTGCTATTTCTTCAAAGACAGATAATTATGTTGAAATAATTCCTGGAAAAGAGAAAAAATCTGAAACTGCTAAGAAAATAGCACATAAACTTAAACATAAATCTTCAGATGATATTTCTGTATTTATTCCAACTGGTGGATGCAAAGTTTTGAAGTGATAACCAAAACACTTATAAAGGGATTACCTTAAAACATAGTATTGAGTGAGTACTTCTTACTTAATTTACATATAATTTAAGGAGTTGATATATATGATTATAAAAAAAGGAAGTAAAGTAAAAATTAATTATACTGGAAAATTTGAAGATGGAAATGTTTTTGATAGTTCAGAAAAACATGGGCAACCTCTTGAATTTGAAGTTGGTGCAAAACAAGTCATAAAAGGATTTGAAGATGCACTTATAGGTATGAAAAAAGGAGAAGAGAAAGATATTACTCTTGAACCTAAGGATGCTTATGGAGATTATAATGATCAATTAGTTAAAGAAGTTCCAAAAGACAAGCTTCCAAAAGAACAAGAAATTAAAAAAGGTATGATGTTAGGAATGCAACTTCCAAATGGTCAGCAAGTACCTGTTCTTGTAAAAGAAGTTAAAGATGATGTTGTAATTATTGATTTAAATCACCCATTAGCTGGAAAAACACTTTTGTTTACATTAAAAGTTGTTGATGTTTCAGAAGAAACACCAGAAAAGGAAGAAAAGAAAGAAGAATCAAAAGAAACATCAAAAGATTCAGAAAAAGAATCAAAAGAAACACCAGAAAAGAAAGAATAAGTATTCTTTATTTTTATTTTTTATTATTTTTCTATTATTTCTTTATATAATTAATTTATTTCATATATTATATTTCATATATTTCTTAAAAAACATTCTTTTCCATATGGTTTTTTAGAGTAATATCTCTTTGCATGTTCTACTAAAAGTGCATGAAATTCTTGATAAATTATTGTATCTTTTTTTAATTCATTCTCTATTTTTTCCTTAATTTTATCATAATTATTATCTTCTTGATTTATCAGATTGATATTTTTTAGAATTCTTTTTGTATATGTATCTATTATGAAACTAGGGATATTGTAAGCATATAATAATATTGAATCAGCTGTTTCTTTTCCAATACCTTTTATAGTTAATAGTTGTTCTCTTGTTGGAACATTATTTTTTATATTGATAAAAAAATTTGAAAAGTTTTTTAGATAATCTGCTTTCTGGTTGTAGTATCCAGCAGGTCTTATACATTCTGAGATTATTTCTTTTTTTGTGTTTAATATATTATTTGGATTAAGAAGTTGTTTTTCTTTTAGATTGAGAATTGCTTTTTCAACATTTGCCCATGAAGTGTTTTGAGTGAGGATAGCCCCCATACATATTTCAAATATTTGTTGTTTATTTTTTGGATAAGAATAATCATTAGGATGATATCCTTTTATACATCCTGTTTTTGTGGGATTACATCCATCTATATCTGTCAATGGCCACCAACCTTGTTTTCCATATTTTTTTAATAAGGTATTATAAATATTAATTAAGTACATATTATTTATTTAATTGTTTAGTATTTAAATTTTAATGCCTTTTTATATTGTGTTTAATATTTCTGTACTTGTTATATGCTTGAAATATAGTCAAAAAGAGAAAAACAAGTTTTTTTACATTATATTTTGAAGCATAATCTAGAAGCAACGATAATTATATAAATTAGTAATTATATTTAATAAAATATGAATTTTAGTGAAATATTGGATTTTTTAACCAAAAAATTTAGTAAATTTGAAGTTCAAGTTAGCACACACTTTAAAGAACAAGCAGAAGATAGAAATCTTAATCTAAGTGAAATTAAATCTGTTTGTATGCAAAGTGATGTTCTAGCATTGATAAATCAAGATGATGGTAGATTTAAGATTACATTTAAATATCAAAAAGATAAAGATTTAAATATTATTGTCGAAATAAAAGATAATATTGTTCGTCTTATTACAATTTACCCTTGTCAAACTAAAAGGAGAACAAAAAAATGAAAAAACAAACTGTAGCTGCAAAAGTTAAATATGATTTTGGAAATGACATTTTTGTAGCTAGGCCTATAAAGAGAGAATATGACACTTCTGTTAAAAGGGACGATTTCATTTTTGATTTAGATAAAAATAATAATATTGTTGGTATGGAGATACTAAATGCTTCTAAACTTTTTAGGACATCTAAATATTTTTTAAAAAACCATGGAAAAATTTATATTGAATTACAAGTTAATGAGAAAGCAATAAATATTATGATTCATATTGAATTATTTGTAAGAAATTCTATAAGAGATAATGTTATTAATATTGAAAGATTAAAACCTGATTTCATTAATCCAAGTGAATTAAATTTGGCAATTGCTTAATTTATTTACATTATGACAACTTACTTTACTATTGATGTTACTTCTTGCTGTTACCTTTCTACTATGATCTTCTTTATTATTACTATTATATCTATCACTCGCATTATTATCAAATACCTTATTTGTTTATTAATATGAAAAGTTTTTTATAGTTATTTTGCTAAATTACTTTATATCAATCACATTAATTAGATTAATTAGATCAATATTAATTGTAGTAAATTATTTTAAATTATTAAATATTTTATAAAAAAGAGGTAAAATGAAAAAATCTGAAAAAATAATTGAAATTATCAAAAAAAAGTCAGTTAATTCTAAGAAGAAGATAATCCTTCCAGAAGCAGAAGATAAAAGAATTATAGGAGCTGCAAAAAAATGTATTAAAAAGAAATATGCAATTCCTGTCCTTGTCGGAAAAAATATTAAGAAGATAAAAGGGGCTATTATCATAAATCCTGAAGAAGATAAGAATTTTGAGAAATATGCAAAATTATATTCTAAAAAAACAAAAATACCTTTAAGAACAGCTAAGTTTATTGTTAAAGATTCTTTGATATTTTCCACACTTGCTTTAGCTAATGGTGATGTTGATGGAATGGTTGGAGGATGTGTTTATTCATCAGGTGATTTTATTACATCTTGTCTGAAAATATTAAACATGGAAAAGGGAATAAAAAATGTATCTAGTTTTTTTATAATGGACATTCCACGATATAATGGGGGAGAGAATGGGACTTTGATATATGCTGATCCTTCTGTAAATCCAAATCCCTCTAGTAAGGCATTGGCAGATATTGCTGTCTGTACGGGTAATAGTGTTAAAAAATTATTAAATTGGAAGCCAAAAATTGCAATGCTTTCTTTTTCTACAAAAGGAAGTGCAGATCATCCAGATGTTAATAAAGTTATTGAGGCAGGAAAGATTGCAAAGAGAAAATCTAAATATAATATTGAATATGAACTTCAGGCAGATTCTGCATTAGTTTTATCGACTGCAAAGAAAAAGATAAAAGGAAAGAGTAAGGTTGCAGGAAAAGCAAATATACTTATTTTCCCTGATCTTGATGCAGCAAATATATCTTATAAACTTACACAGATATTAACAAATGGATATGCATATGGGCCAATATTACAGGGATTTAATAAACCTGTAAGTGATTTGTCAAGAGGTGCAAAAGTTGAAGATATAATTGGGTCAATAGCGTCAATAGCACTTATGGCAAAAAGGTGGAAAAATGGATAAGATTCTTGTTATGAATTGTGGAAGTTCTTCACTTAAATATAATCTATTTGATAAAGATTTTAATTCAATTCTTAAAGGGAGGATTGAAAAGATAGGAGAGAAAAAAAGTAAATTAGTGCATGAGAAATTTGGAATTTCTGGTAAATTAAGTAAATCTAAATCATTAAGTAAAAAAGTTTCTGCGAAAAATCATAAACAGGCAATAGATGAAATGCTTCATATTTTACACGATGAAAAATGGGGTGGGATAAAAAGAATTACTGAAATAAGTGTTGTGGGGCATAGGGTTGTTCATGGTGGACAGATGAAAGAACCAACTCTTGTTTCTAAAGTTGCATTAAATTATATTCATTCATTTGAATTACTTGCTCCATTACATAATCCCATAAATATTATTGGAATAAATGAAACAAAAAAGATAATGCCTAATATTCCACAAGTAATGGTATTTGATACTGAATTTCACCATACTTTACCTCGAAAAGCATATATGTATGGATTACCATATAATTTTTATGATAAATATGCTGTTCGTAAATATGGTTTTCATGGGACATCACATAAGTATGTTATGTTAAGGGCATGTGATATATTAGGAAAGAAAAAAGTTAATCTAATTACTTGTCATCTAGGAAATGGATCTAGTATAACTGCTATAAAAAATAATAAATCTATTGACACATCAATGGGTATGACACCTTTGGAAGGAGTGATGATGGGAACAAGAGCAGGAGATTTTGATGTAGCTATTTTAGAATATTTAGTTAAAAAATATAAGATGAAATACTCTGATCTTTTTGATAAACTTAATTTTCATAGTGGGCTTTTAGGAGTGTCAGGTGTAAGTAAGGATTTGCGTGTTGTAGAAGGAAGAGCTAAAAAAGGAAATGAAAGATGCAAACTTGCACTTGAAATGTTTTGTTATAGGGTTGCAAAATATATTGGTAGTTATGCAGTTGTTCTTGGAAAGATTGATGCTATTGTATTTACAGGAGGTATTGGTGAAAATTCTTTTTCAATGCGAAAAAAGATATGTGAATATCTTGGTGTGTTGGGTATTAAAATAGATGCAAGAAAAAATAAATCTGCAGTCGGGAAAGAGAAAAATATAAGTTCATCAAGATCTAATTTAAAAGTTTTAGCTATACCTACAAATGAAGAGATTATAATTGCTAAAGAAGCAGCATCATTGATTAAAAAATGATTGGAACAGATATTATTTCTATAAAAAGAATGAAGAGACTTATCAATAATGAGGGATTTCTAAATAAAGTATTTACTGAAGATGAACAGAAATATTGTAAAGGAGATGTTTTTCATTTTGCAACAACATTTGCTGCAAAAGAAGCTTTTTTTAAAGCAATTGGAACAGGAATTACTGATATGAAACATGTTCAAGTTGTTCGTATGGAAAATGGTAAACCTATTATTAATTCTAATTTAACTGATAAGAAAATATTTGTTTCTATGTCGTACGAAGAAGAATATGCTGTTGCTTTTGTAATGTTAAAATAAATTAAAAAAACAAAATAAAATAATTAAATAATAAGAATAAAATAAAGAATAAAATAACATTCAATAAACATAAT
>CAYLKE010000009.1:40957-45586 GCA_964384425.1 uncultured Methanosarcinales archaeon
ATAATTAAATAATAAGAATAAAATAAAGAATAAAATAACATTCAATAAACATAATAAAATAACTAAAAACAAAATAAAACAATCATAAATAAAATACAAAATAAATTATTGTTTAATCTTACTAATTTATCCACATTATTATCCTTGCCATACTCATTTTATTATTGGAATTTAATTATTTATTCTCTTGAATAAATTTTTCATAAGTTCCAGATGGTCTAAAATCAATAGAATATGTTTTACTATCTAATCTTTCAACAATAACAGAATCGAGTCCAATTTCTTGTAATTTTTCATAAGTTAACAATTGTTTTTCTTTTAGATCTAGAACCTTTCTCAACAACCATTTTCCTAAGTCAGCATTATGCTTGCTCATTAATGCCTTTGAACCATCTTGACAAACTTTAGCTTCTAAAATAGTTCCATCCGGTAAAATAAGATTAAAAGGAGTTTCTCTTTTCAAGAAAAATGCAGGAAATCTTTTATGAATCCAACTAGGAATTGGAATATAAATTTCATTTGGATCTCTTTTTCTACCTCTTGCATTCCATTGATTTAATCCACTTTTTTGATGAACTATTTTTTCATCATCTTTTTTAGAATACAATGGTAAAATAACAAAAGGTCTTTCTTTATCTTTTCCTTTTTTATAATAAACACTCTTAATTTTTAAGAATTTATCTTCCAATACTTCAAAAGGATCTTCTAATATTTTCACATCAACTTCAACAATAATATTTTTTGTAATAAATCTTTTATATAATGTGCTTTTTGTAATATTAAAAGAATATTCATTAAATTTATCTTTAAATGAAATTGTATTTTTTGTCGACTTTAATAATTTTATAGAATCTTTATCGATAAGATTCATATCACATTCAAAAACTCTAATTTTTCCTTCATCTCTAACAATACAATGATAAATCATAGATTTTAATCCATAAATCCTCATTGTTGATTTAATTCTTTCATTTCTTAAATCTGCAACTTGATTTACAAGATTTTTAGGTTGTAAGCCTCTAAATTTGATATTATCTTTATTAAATTCTGCAACTTTTTGTAATGTTTTACCATTACCATTGACAAAGGTCTTTATACCAACACCAACCTCATTTAATGAAGCATCTGCAGAAACGTCTGATCTAGAAAGATTTTTTGCTGTAAATGCTTTACAATATAAATTTTCAGTAACTCTATAATTAAGATAAGGAACTTTACTTTCAGAAAATAAATTTGTTAATGAACCCAATATCTTCAGAATTTTCTTATAATAATCATGCTCTCTTTTTGTTGTCATAGTTTAATGCCTTCTTGATATTTTTAGCCACCCTTTCAATTACTGTTACTGAAACACTATTTCCTGCTTGCTTATACAATTTTGAATCTGCTATTTTAGGTAATTTATAAGATTTAGGAAATCCTTGAAAAATAAAACATTCTTTAGGTGTTAATTTTCTTATACCTTTATCATCTAATATTATCGGAACATTATGTCCTCCTGTTCCCATATTCGCAGTTAAGGTGGGGACAACTCCTGATTTGTTTTCTCGAACATATCTTCTCCTCCATTGATATGCAGTATTTTTTTTATTAATATCTTTTTTTATTTTATCATATAATGGTTTTCCATAGTAGTAGTATTTTTCATCAACATTATTTTCTAATAAGTCTTTTATTTTTTTAGTTAATTTAACTTCTTTTGGAAATGAAAATCTTTCTGAAACATCTTTATCTAAGAAGCCCACAATCAATATTCTTTCTCTATTTTGAGGTAAATTACCATGAGTCATAGAATTAACAATTTTTGATTTAATATAATATCCTAATAATTCTAGTGTTTTTTTAATAACTTTGAATGTGTTACCTTTATCATGTGTTTTAAGATTCTTTACATTTTCAAGAAAAACAACTTTAGGTTTTTTATTTTCAATAATCTCTGCAATTCTAAAAAAAAGATTTCCTCTTCCTTTTGAATCCTTAAATCCTTTTCTATGTCCTGCAATACTAAATGGTTGACAAGGAAATCCAGCCAATAATATATCAAAATTAGGTATTTTATTTATTTCTACTTTATTTATATCTTTTATAATTAATTTAGAGTTATCAAAATTTAAATCAAAGGTTTCCTTACATGCAGGTTCAAAATCATTAGAAAATACAGTATTAAATCCCGCATTTTCAAAACCTAACCTAATACCTCCAACACCAGCAAATAAATCGACGCACCTCATTTTAGTATGTATAATCATCATTTTGTATATAAATCTTATGTTGGTACTTGTCCAGTGTGTCCAGTGGATAGATATAATTCTTTTTTAAATGTCAAAACTTCTTTAATAATCTGGCTTTTTTAATATAGGGGTTATAATTAAGTAAAAAACCAAAACCATAATCAAAGAAAACACCTCTTACAATAATAATTAACAAACATAAACAAAATAAATCTATAAATCAAAAGAATATAATAAAAATAACCAAATAATAAGAATAAAATAACTGAAAACAAAATAAACCTATAAATTAAATAAAAACAAAATAAAAAAAACAAAATAAAAACTTCACTTCATCTTTTTTTTAATATAATCAATTGACTGCTTAACTGTCTTATTTTTTCTAGTATCTGCTGCATTTGTCTTTATTCCAAAAGCACTTTCTGTAGCTGCAATAAGTGCCATTATGTCTCCTGATTTTGCATGAAGATCATCCACAAATTTTGTAGATGGTTTTATTTTTTTTATATCTATACCAAATATGTCTGAAACAATTTCTTTAAATTTTTTTGCAACATCCATTATTTACCACCTTTCTTCACTATTTTAAATCCTACAATATCCATGCCTGCTTTTTTCATCTTAATTGCTTTTGCTTTTAATGGTAGTTTCTCATTACCTTTTTTTATTGCTTCTGGTGATTTTGCACTTAATCCTTGAATCATTGTAAAAAATGATGGGCCTTCTTTTAAGATAACTTCACCATAAGCATAAGGAGAATATTTTGCAAATTTTTTAGGTGGAAGAATACTTGTTGAGTAAAAATAAACTTCTCCATCTCCACTAATTTGTCTCCATGTAATATTTCTACTTCCACATTCTCTGCATGCTGTAATTGCTGGAAATGACCATTTTTTACAATCTTTACATTTTATACCATAGAATTTACCCTTCTTGACATTATCATAAAATTTTTTTGCAACTCTTTCAACTTTGGTGTTTTTCTTTTTCATTATAATCACCTCTTTTTCATGACAGTCACTGCTGTCTGCATACCATAACCATGATTATGCTGTGCTGCTATTTTTATGTCTTTTTTACACTGTCTTTTTCCTGCTTCTCCTCTCATCTGTTTAACAATCTCATATGTTTCAGCTCCAGGGGATGCTCCAAATGCATGTCCTTTTGCATGTCTTCCACCAGATGTATTCATTGGTTTATCTCCATTAAACAAAGTTCTTCCTTCTGCAAATGCTTTGTGTGCTTCTCCTTTGTTTAAATATCCTGCAGTTTCAGGTAGAATTAATTGATATATTTGCATACAATCATGGACATATAGGTAATCTAGTTTTTTCCCATTAACTCCTGCCATTTGATATGCTTTTTTAAAAGCTATTTCATCTATTTTCCAGGATGTTGGATCTTTTTTATACCATGGATAATTTGATGCAGACCAATTAAATCCAATTATATCAACAGGACTTTTATGATATTTTTTTGCAATACTTGGCTTTGTAACTATGTATGCTGATGCTCCATCAACTGTATTTAATGCACTTAATAATCTTGTTGGATAAGCAAAATAAGGATTATTGTTTGATTGCCAAAATTTAAAATCATCTTTAAATTTCTTTTTTCTTGCAGCATCTTTTAAATTGTTTGTTACAAATGCTTTTGGATTTCTTTTTCCATGTTCTCTTACGTTTTTATGAACATGATACATTGCTTCATCCATTTTATCTGAACTTAATCTATGTTTTTTTGCATAACCCATTGTTGGAATTGCTCCATATGCAGTTGCAATATCATAACAATGTTGATATCCATATACTTGATCTACTCCGAAATCTGTATAATACCAAAGATCTTGTGGATCTATTGATTGTCTTTTTAATGGATTATCAGTCGGATGTGAGGAAAGTGTTTCTGCTCCTACAACAAGAACTGAATTAAATTTTCCAGAAGCTACTGCCATACTTGCAAGACCAAGTCCAGTGTTTAATGTAGAACATGCTGATGCAAAATGAAAAGCAGGTTTATTTTGCATTCCTAACCAATCTGCCATTTGTGTGTGGTGGCTGTATAAATGAGATCCATGAGAAAGCATACTTCCTACAAAAAATGCATCTATGTCTTTTGGTTCCATGTTAGCGTCATCCATTGCTTCAAATGCAGCTTTTGTTGCTAATTCATGGAATGTGTGTTCTTTAATTTCTGGAGTTTCAAGTACACTTCCAAATTTAGTACAACCAACTCCAGTAATAGAACCAATAGGTTTTGAAACCATATTATCACCTCTTTTTAATAATTATTAACTATTTACACATGATAATAAATAATGAGTATTTATATCTTTTGGATTTTGGGGTTTGTCCCAAAACTTTTCATAAAAATTAAATATATCCCTGATTTACTTCAA
>CAYLKE010000010.1:0-3967 GCA_964384425.1 uncultured Methanosarcinales archaeon
ATATTGCTACATGCTTATTTCTACAAAAGTGTAAACCTAACTGCGGATAGTATATGTTTTTTATGCGTAAATACAATGTTTCAAAAAAATTATATTAGATAAATAATTTAATAATATTATAAGAATACACCATAGTATAATTCTATTGTTGTGTGTTTATTTATAAAAACAAATGAATTAATAATCCAAATAAACCCACTAAAATACCATAAACTAAACAAGGCAATAATGTTTTTCTTATTACATTACCTTCTTGTCCTTTTAATTTTACAGATGCTGAAGCAGCAATTACATTATATGGAGAAATCATATTCCCTATAGACCCACCAATATTCTGCAATGCTAATATTAAAAACATTGAAATACTTAATTTAATTGCACTTTGATATTGAAAAGGAGCAAACAATAAATTACTTACTGTATTACTTCCAGTGATAAAAGATCCAAAAATACCAATAAAAGGAGATATTAAAGTATAAAAGTTTCCAAAAAATGCAGATATTTGTGATGCAACAATTTCTGGCATAGATAATAAATTAGAATAATTGTTACCCGAATATATGTAAACTTGAACAAGAGTTGTTGCAAATAAAAGAACTATAAAAGTGCTAAAAAATTTAGGAAATGATTTTGAAAAAGTATAATAATATTCTTTTAGTCTTTTTTTAAATATTAGTAAAGTAAACATACTAGCTAAAACAAATAAAAATCCAGGAGATAATAAAAATAAAAAACTATAATCAATTCCTGAACTAAATGCATTTGTAAATCCAAAATTTATATTTCTCAAAAAATTATTTATAAATGGAATTTTACTTATTAAAAGAAGAGATGCTGCAATAATATATGGTAAAAAGTACTTAAGATTTATTTTTTTAATTTTTGTATTCTTTCTTTTAAGTAAAAAACCTTTATGTGCAGAATAAACCACTACGATTAAACCAATCAATCCACCTAAAAAACTAGGAAATTCAGGACCTATAAAATATGCTAATAAAAAATAAGGAATTGTGAAACATAATCCTGCAAAAATAGCAAATTTCCATACGTCAAATCCTTTTAAAAAACTTTTTTCTTTTCCGTATTTAGAAACAATACAAGCTACTAATAAAGGTATAAACGTCCCAATAATTGCATGAATTAATGCGACAGTAACAGTTACATTTGATAACATGATTGAATTACTTATTTGATTTTTTAAACCTAATAAAACAGGCGTACCCATAGCTCCAAATGCAACAGGAGTACTATTTGAAATAAGAGAAACAACAACTGCAATTAAGGGAGATAATCCTAACCCCACTAACAATGGTGCTGCCAATAAAGCTGGAGTTCCAAACCCAGCAGTTCCCTCTATAAACACACCAAATGACCATGCAATTATAATGGCTAATACTCTTTTATCATTTGTAATATTTTTTAATATTTTCTTAATATTTTTCATACAACCAGTAATTTTAACAGATTCTAATAATACTAATGCCCCTAATAATATTAGAGAAATTTCTAGGGCAAGAAACACACCTTTCAATAAAGCACCTTGTAAGAAATTAGAATTAATTTTCCAGAAATAAATAGAAATAAATAAACACGAAACCCATGCTAAAAATAAAGAAAATAATGCAGATTTCTTAAAAAATACCATCAATAGAAATATCAAAAACAAAGGCAAAATTGCCAATACAAATAAAGTCCACATCTCCATATGTTTATTAAATAATTAAAAAAAGTATATAATTGTTTCTGAATTTTATTTGCAATATTTAACAAAAGTTTTATTTTTGTAATACGAAAATTATTAAAAAATAATAAACTTTTTTAAAAAAAGAAGAATATTAATAAATTACATTAACAATTCTTTTACATTATCAATAGAATTCTCTGTCTTTATGGCATGATCATTAAAATGAGTACTAGTTGCATTCAATTTCTTTAACAAGTCTTTCTTTTTTGCTTTTACTTCTGTTTTAAGTTCTTTAGAAATCATGTGTATATCATAAGAGCCCAGAATATCCATTTCTTGTTGTAATTGTTTTAATAATTTGTTTTTTGTTTTTATTTTTTTTAAAATAAGTTCATCTTGAAGCTTTCCAATCCACAAAGGACCTGCATAATTTCCTTCTGGTTTTTCACTAATTCTAAATTCATTTTTATCAAAAACAATATATTTGTGTTTTTTAATAATTTCATCAACCATCTTTTTTTGATTCTTTTTTATAACAAAAAATATTCTAAAATAATGTAAATGGTAATATGAAAGAATTGGAATTAAAGCATTATCATACTGTGCAGCCATTAATTGAACTTTTCTTATTAAGATTCTCAAACCAGTTTCATGCATCATATGATTTCTAACAGGTTGTGCAAAATATTTTCTATGACAAGCTTTTGGATACGTCCCACAAAGAGGAGCTGTATCTGTTGCGGTTACAGCTAAGATTCCCTTATGTTTTAGTCTTTTAATTGCAGAATCTAAAAAAGGATTTGGAGACCCAAATGGATCAATATCAATATAATCAAAAAATTTGTTATTTAATAAAAATGCATTTGCATCCATAACAGATAATGAAACTTTATTCATATTTAATTTATTTAATTCTAAATTATTCATAACTTGTTCAATAGCATCTTGTTTCATATCATTAAAAAATACTTTTTCAATTTTATCGGAATAAAGTTCTTTTAACATTCTAACTCCTCTTATTCCAGAAGCTGCCATTGGAAGAGCTATTTTCATTCCTGCCTTCTCTAAAGAATTTAGTAAATCAATTGTAATAGTTCTATTTGTTTCCATATCAGGATTATAGAAAACAGGAAGTTTTCTGGAAATCTCACCAACAAATGCATGAATCTTTACTTTTCCTTCAGAAATGGTTTTTTCTTTCATTGTATATTATAGAAAAGATAATATTTTTAAATGATTTGCAAAAATCAATAAAATATGAACTTAAAATACCTTAATAGAAAAATATATGAGAATGATATAAAAACAAACAATATAATAAAATATAAAGATTGTTTTTCAATAGAAGAACTGGTTACAACTTATGAAAATAATATTGATTTATTAAAAGATTTAAAACAAAAAAAAGATTATTTTAAAGAACATAAAATAAGTAATTTATATTTAAATGCAAAACACAGTTTAATAAAAAATAATGCGAAAATAGCTGAAAAAATATCTTCAAGATATTACTCAACAAAAAAAGAAATATTTTGGTTAGAAATAGCTTCTGAATTATACAAAAAGTCAAGTATAATATGTAAATATTTAAACATAGTTAAAACCAATGATAATACTGCTTTTAATTTAAAAAAATCTAGTGAATTGATAGATATTCTTCATAGAAGAACAAATAATGATAAATACATAAAAAAGTTAATAGGTGTATCAAAAAAAGCTCTTGATGATAAAAAGAATAATGCTCCTTATCTTAACTACCACATAATTAACATAATAAAAGCTAATAATTATCTTCATAGAAAAAATAAAGAACATCAAACAAATACTTATCAGATAATTAAAAAAGGTATTGATATGGTTTACGAAATGTATAACAATAATATTGAATCTGAGTGTGTTTCAAATCGTAAGATAATTCAATATTTTATAGGTCAAGCAAAAACAAATATTGATGAAAGTAATAAACATGAAGATAATATAAAATGGCAAAAACTGAGTTATGAGTTAAAAATAAAACTTAAAGATTTTATATCAAAAAATGAAATTGAAAATCTTAATAAAGGCATATTTGAAGACCTTATTAAATTACATTGTTCTACAGAAAAGATATGTTGGTTGCTAAAAGCAAAAACATTTATGGAAAGAGAAAAACTTTTCCAAAAAAGTTCTAATAAATCATGAGAAATAAAATGATTAATGAGTTAGTGATGTGGTTTAAAATAGAGTAATGGAGCCTCAAATTTGATGTAAACGAAAGTTTTCTAAAAACTTTCAGGAAAATGG
>CAYLKE010000010.1:4067-44352 GCA_964384425.1 uncultured Methanosarcinales archaeon
TTGAAAAATACAAGAAAGAATAATGAGGCTTAAAATAGAGTACTGGAGCCTCAAATTTGATGTAAACGAAAGTTTTCTAAAAACTTTCAGGAAAATGGTCGTGTTTCATTACATTCAACACAACAGAGTATTTGAAAAATACAAGAAAGAATAATGAGGCTTAAAATAGAGTACTGGAGCCTCAAAGGGGATTTGAACCCCCGACCTACAGCTTACAAGGCTGTCGCTCTACCACTGAGCTATTGAGGCATAATGTGAAATTAAATATAATTGATTTTTAAATCTTTTGCTTTAAATAATATAAATATTATTCAACAAAATAGAAAAACATTTATAAATAAAACTTAAAAAATACAATATATTATAATAAATAATATGGCGATCGTAGTTTAATGGTTAGAATTCGGGTCTGTGGAACCTGGGACGGGGGTTCAATTCCCCCCGATCGCCCTTTTGGGCCTGTGGTCTAGTGGCTATGACGTCCGCCTGACTCGCGGGAGATCCCCAGTTCGATCCTGGGCAGGCCCATTCAAATGATGGCAAAGTCAAGTGAGTTAACTTGTTAACTCGCTATAGGATGTAAGGACAAAGTCCTTACGTGGGATCCGTGGCAGGCCCATTCAAATGATGGCAAAGTTAAGTGAGTTAATTTGTTAACTCGCTATAGGATGTAAGGACAAAGTCCTTACGTGGGATCCGTGGCAGGCCCATTCAAATGATGGCAAAGTTAAGTGAGTTAATTTGTTAACTCGCTATAGGATGTAAGGACAAAGTCCTTACGTGGGATCCTGGGCAGGCCCATTCAAATGATGGCAAAGTCAAGTGAGTTAACTTGTTAACTCGCTATAGGATGTAAGGACAAAGTCCTTACGTGGGATCCGTGGCAGGCCCATTCAAAACAAAATATTCAAAACAACAAAACGCGAATGTGGGTAGTAGCTTACCTGAACGCAAAAATAAACAAACAAATACGGAGGCTAAAAAATGGGATTATACAAATACCTAAGAGAAATATGGAAAAAACCTAAAAAGAATTTAGGAGAAATATGGAAAAAAAGATTACTGGAATGGAGAAAAGAACCAGTAACTAAAAGAATAGAAAAACCAACAAGATTAGATAAAGCAAGATCATTGGGATATAAGGCAAAAAAAGGTTTTATTGTTGTAAGACAAAGAATTGGAAGAGGAGGACATACTAGACCTCATAGTGCTGGAAGAAGAAGATCAGCAAGAAGAACATATAAACTACCTTTAAGAAAAAATTATAAACAAATCGCTGAAGAAAGAGTACAGAAAAAATTTGTTAATTTAGTTGTATTGAATTCTTATTATGTTGCAGAAGATGGTAAAAACTATTGGTATGAAGTCATCTTAATTGATCCAAAAGCACCTGAAATAAAAAAGGACAAACATGTAAGTTGGGCAACAGAAAAGAAACATTCTTCAAGAGTTTTCCATGGTAAAACTTCAGCAGGTAGAAAAGCTAGAGGCCTGAGAGGAAAAGGTAAGGGATATGAAAAAGCTCGACCTAGTAGAAGAGCAAATAAAAGACAACAATAAATTTTTTTTATTTTTTATTAAAGAGGTGTTATGAATCAAATAAATAAATTTTATCTAACAGAATTTCTAAAAACACAAAGATATTTTTTACCAGTTATGATTCTTTTCTTACAATTTAATTATCTTTCATTTACCCAAATATTTATTTTAGAAGCAGTAATGAGAGGTATTGTTTTTATTCTAGAAATTCCTAGTGGTATGTTTGCAGATAGATTTGGAAAAAAATTATCTCTTATGTTATCAAGAGGAATTTTAATACCTGCATTAGTTCTTTTTGCAATATCAAATATTTTTCCACAAGGAATCATTTTTTGGATTTTTTTAGGAGCTCAAACTCTTAGAGGGATAAGTAAAGCTTTCAAATCAGGAACACATAAAGCATACATATATGAATATGTAGAACAAAAAAATATAAAAAAATCTATAACAGAAATATTTGGAAAAAGTAAATATTGGGCAAGAATTGGGGAAGCAATTGCATCACTTATTGGAGGATTTATAGCTGCAAGATTAGGTTTTAATGCAGTTTTCTGGTTTACTTGTTTACCCGCATCATTAAATTTCATAAATTCTATGACTTATGAAAAAATAAAAGAAAAAGGAATTGAAAAAGCTTCTAATTTTTTTATTGAGTTTAGAGAACTTAAAAAAACATTAAAAGAAATATTTACAAATCCAATCATTTATAGACTGATTTTTAACACAGCAATTTTTGTTTTCTGTATGGAAGCTGCAGAAAAATTCTTTCAACCATATATGAAATCAGTGGGTCTACCATTAGAATTATTTGGAATAATATACTTTATAATACTAATAATAACTGCAATAGGATCAAGATATGTGTATGTTTTTGAAAAAAGGTTTAAGAGATACCAGATAATCAATTATTTAGGTTTTGTGGGCATTATTCCTTTTTTTATTTTAGGTTTTAGATTTATTTCAATTATTGGAATTAGTTTATTCTTTATTATTATCTTCTTAAAAACAGTAAGAAGACCTCCGATGATAACTGAACTGAACAAAAATATTCATTCAAAAAAAAGGGCAACAATTTTATCAATAGAAGCATTTTTTACAGCATTAGTAGGAGTAGTTTTCTTTCCTTTGATAGGATACCTAGCAGATTTGTATTCAATGTATTTTAGTATAATTGTTTTAGGAATAATATTGATATTGAATCAGATATTTTTGAGGATACCAAAAAATGAATAAAAAAATAATTATTAGTTTATTACTTGTTATTTTTAGTATTTTATTTTCAATATTAATTGTTTCATCTTCTTTAATGTTTATTCCAACACATTCAAACGAACAGAGTGAAATGGATAAAGCTGTTTTGAATTATTTATTTAATCCATTTATATCTTCTGAGAACATTTCATTTATGTCAAAGGACGAGATTAGGCATATAGAAGATGTTAAAAGTTATTTATTTGCAACATTTACTTTATTTTTACTGATAGGAGGATTTTTAATTTACACAATAAGAAAAAGAAAAGATTGTAAACAGATTTATAGATTAAGCTCTAAGATAATAATATATTTTATTTCAATAACACTGGCTATTTCATTAATAGTTGGATTTGAAAATATTTGGGCAGCTTTTCACTATGTGTTTTTTCCACAAGGAAACTGGATGTTTGCATCTGATAGTGTCCTAATGCAATTATATGGAGGAAATTATTTTTTATGGTTAGTTTTTTCAATATTATCCTTGTTATTTTTAATAAATACTATAATTTATATTCTAAATAATAATAAATATTAAATATATTATGTATATTTTACTATTATGAAGGGGCAATGCTTAGAAATAGAAAAAGTAGAAAATGATCCAGTTTATGTTAAATTAAAAAGAATAAATTATTTTAAAAAAACATTTCTTGAAAACAATGATTCTTATGTTTTTGCTGATTTTTCAAAAGTTCTTCTTAAGAGATTAATGGATAATAAGATGACTGAAAAGACATACAATTCGATTCTTAATCATGAAAAGATTATTTCAGCTTATAGAATGAAAAAACAAGAAAAACATGAAATAAAATTAACAGATAAGATAAAAGATTGTTTTGAGAAAGTTGTTAAAATTATTAAAGGTAAATATCAAGAAAACCAAGAAATTACATTAGAACTTCCTGAAAATTATATTGGTGAAAGAGGTTATTTTAGATGACATCTACTCCTTCCATAGAATTACCTATAATTTGTTCAACACTTTTTATTAACCTATAAAGATTATCACTTTCTGTTGCATTTTTTATCTGACCTAATCTATCTAACATTTGCCTAAATATCCTAAAAATATCTCCTTCAAGTAAATTAGTATTCTTTATAGCGTCAAATATTGTTTTTCCTTCGTATATTGGATTAACTATTCCAGTAAGTTTATTCATATGTTTAAATCTATCATCTTTTCCCAAAATATCTGACTTTCTTAATATTGTTTTAAGATGAGAAAGATGAGGGGATTGATATTTCTTATAAAAAATAGTTCTTTCTCTGGGTTCATATGAAAGTACTGCAACAAGCATAAATATATGGTATTCATTAAAATCCATTTCATGTTCTGATGCAAATAATTCACTTGTTAGAATTTCATCAGAGTATATTTTTGATGCAAATTTTCCCTTATGTGTAAGAACATAACTATCTTTTTCTTTTTCTATGAAATCTTTTTTTAAAAGTTGTTTTCTAATATTATTAAAACGATTTACAATTTTAGAACTAGTTTTTAGATTGCCATATTTTTGAAATGAATAAAGACTATTTTGTAAAATTTTATGAATCTCGTTTTCAGTGTGCATATCAATAAGATTAAGTACAGTATTTATAGAAAGTCTAAATTGAGATTTAATTGGCTCAATATCTCTTGATGTAATTTCTTTTGTTCTATGATAAAAAAGATTATTCCTATCAACCATAACATAAACATATCCTTCTTTATCTATTCCTCTTCTACCTGCTCTTCCTGCAATTTGAAAATATTCTTTTGAATTAAGCATTCTAAAATTTATACCATCAAATTTTCTCAAAGATTCAAAGCATACTGTTTTTGCAGGCATATTTATACCTACTGCAAATGTTTCAGTAGTGTAAAGTACATTTATTTTACCTTGTGAAAAAAGTTCTTCAACGATTTCTTTCATTGCAGGTAAAAGTCCTGCATGGTGAAATCCAACACCAAAAGGAAGAGTATTTCTAAGTATTTTTGTTGATTCGAGCTGTTTTATTTGAGAAGGTATATCTTTAAGTTTGCCATTGACATATGAAACAATATCTTTATTAAATTTAAAAATATTCTTAGTTGAAAGATCTTTTGCATTTCTTTGACATATATTACGAGAAAAACAAAAAAATAAACAAGGAGTTTTATCTTTTATTTGTTTAATAAGATTATAATGGCGAGGTATTTTTAAAAATCTTTTTCTTGATTTTCTGCCCCTTATCCTTGGTGTTTCAGTCATATCAATATCTTCTTTTATTTTATTGAGATTAGTTATACCTAAATCTTTATCATAGAAATTCAAATGTAAAGGTACTGGACGTTCATGATGTTTAATAATATCCACTTTATGTTTTTTTATCTTACTTATCCACCTACCAAATTCTTCTGCATTAGGTATAGTAGCAGAAAGGCATAACATCCTAACATGTGATTGTGAAAATATAATAGATTCCTCCCAAACATAACCTCTTTCTTTATCATTTATGTAATGTACTTCATCAAAAATAACATAAGAAATATTTTTAATAGATATATCATTTGCAATTGCCATGTTCCTATATATTTCTGTAGTCATAATTATTATTGGTGCTTCAGGATTTATTACAATATCTCCAGTCAATAAGCCCACATTTTTTTCACCATAATCTTCTGAAAATTGTTTATATTTTTGATTTGAAAGTGCTTTTATAGGGGAAGTGTATACTACCCTAATTCCTTTTTTAAGATCCCTATTTATTATATAATCTGCAATAAGTGTTTTTCCGCTTCCTGTAGGTGCTGATACAACAACAGAATTATTATTTTCAATTGAATGAATTGCATCTTCTTGAAATTTATCTAATGTAAGTCCTTTATATTCCATTTTAATACTAATTATATTAACAATAAGATTTAAAAACTTGCTCTTTTATATAGGCGATATGACAACTAAAAAGAAAGATAAAGATAAACTTGCTGAAGCAATATTTTCATATGGGGTTGATTATTCTGAAGAAGAAAATCAATTTCTAAGAAAAAGAATTATGCAATTAGAAGATGAAATGAGAAAAATGAAAGAACCTCCACTGATGATGTGTGAGATATTCTCAGTAATGGATGATGAAAAAGCAATAATTAAAATTCCTAATGGAAATTTATTCATGTCAAGAATTTCAAAAGATTGTGAAAATCTTTTAGTGGGCGATTGGGTTGTGGTTGACCAAAAAAATCTAAATATAATGGATAAAGTGGATCTTTCATCCAAAAGTAATATGGCAGAAAAATTTGTAATAGTTGAAAAGCCAAGAGAAAAATGGGAAAATATTGGAGGATTAGATGAAGAAATAAATGAAATAAAAGAAGTTATTGAACTTCCACTTCTTAAACCAAAACTTTTCAAAAAAATAGGTATAAAACCTCCAAAAGGAATTTTATTAAATGGTCCTCCTGGAACTGGAAAAACTTTAATGGCAAAAGCAGTTGCAAATTCTACACATGCAACATTTATTGAAGTTGTAGGATCAGAACTTGTTCAAAAATTTATTGGAGAAGGTGCAAAATTAATAAAAGATATTTTTGCATTAGCTAGAAAAAAAGCACCAAGTATTATATTTATAGACGAGATAGATGCATTAGCATGTAAAAGAATTGAAATGGGAACATCAGGTGAAAGAGAAGTAAGTAGAACATTTATGCAACTTCTTGCTGAACTTGATGGATTTAAACATCTAGATAATGTAAAAGTTATTGGTGCTACAAATAGAAAAGATATGTTAGACGATGCTATTTTACGACCAGGAAGATTAGATAGGCATCTTTTTATTGATAATCCCAATGCAGAAGGAAGAGAAGAAATATTTAACATACATATAAAAGATATGAGTGTAAGTAAAATTAATATGAAAAAACTTGTTAAGATGACAAAAAGATTTTCAGGAGCAGAAATTAGAGCTGTTGTTACAGAAGCAGGTTATTTTGCAATAAGAAATAAAAGAAATAGAATAAAGCAAGATGATTTTGAAAAAGCAATAAATAAGATAAAGCAAATTGAAGAAGAGAAAGAAGATCTTGATTCTATGTATGGATAGTTAAATAGATAAAACTATTTTTTGTTTTTTTTAAATTAAAAATAGAAAAATAAATAGATAGATAAATATAGTTTAATTAAAGACAAAAACTATATGAATCAACAACATCTAAATTTTCTCTTTCTATATCTCCTTTTAATTTATTTAATTTCTTTTCAGGATTAGTATTAAGATCATTATTTGTTGCAAAACATATTCTTAGAGGATATTTTTTTCCATTATCTTTACATATTTCATTTATGCAATAAGAAAGGTCTTTTATTTGTTTTTCGTATAATCCTGTAAAAAAGTATTCTGAATTTTTTATATTCAAAAAGACTTTCTGTTTTTTACATTGACCTTCTTTATATTCTTCTAAAAGAATAGGAGCATATTCAAAACATTCTGGTTTGAAAATATTTTTTTTGACATGATTTGTTAAATCTTCTATATAATTATTACTGTATCCTAATGCTTTGAAAAATGATGAGAAAAATCCTATTTTATTCTTTTTAGCAATAATTATATCACTTTGTTTTTTGCCAATATATTTTTCTGGATTAAAGTGTGCATCCAAAGTATATACACCATATTTTTCAGCAAGTATTTGAGTACTTGAAGGACCAAACAGTTCACATAAATCATCAACTGCTAAATTAGACTTTTCACCATGCACAATAAGATGTTTTTCTGAATTTTTTAATTTTGAAAATAGTGTTTCCATTTTAATAGAAAATATCAATTACATTATAAAAAGATTGTTGTATAGAAAAAGTATTTATGCCCAACCATCTAATGTCTTTTGTTTTCTTGCTTTTTTCAAAAGATCTTCTTTTATATCGTGATTGACTGCATCAAATATACTTGCAACAGCAGGAATGATCTGATGTTCCACATAATATTCTTCATCATATTCTTTCTTGTCTATTTCTTCTGCCATTCTCGCTTTATCTCTTATAGGTCCTTTTCCTTTTGTAACAACATATTCAATCATACTTCCAGGCCCAACAGTTATCCCTTTCTTTTTCATTCTCTTTGCAATTGCTACATGAGGAGATATTGATGCATACTCATCTATTGGTTTTTTTAATTGTGTTACAATAACTAAATTCTCTGGTTCAATCTTATGTTTTACAAGATCATCTACAACATCCCTTACATAATTCGCTGCTTTTTTTACATCATCTTCTTTAAGAAGTATCTCAAGTACTTTTTTCTGGAGATTTTTTGCAATAATACTCCAATCTCTCCTTACTGTCTCAAAACCCATTATTTTGAATTTACCTTCATTTGTAACCATAGCATATTTCTTTTTTGCACCACTTTTTTTCTCTCGTGAATAAACAAATATTCCTCTTTTGTAAAGTTCTTCAAAATCAAGTTTCATAGGATGTGGAAGTTTTTTATTTATGTCATTGACAAAATCATTTATATCTTCAAGTTTTTTATCTCCTAACATAACAAATATACTATCTGTATCAGAATAAACTACATTAAATCCTGCTTTTTCAGCTTTATTTATTACATCTTTTATGAAATGTCTTGCAAAGCCAGTTGTTGCTTCTGCACATTTAAAACAATACCATCTAGCACCATAAAACCCTAGATACCCATAAAATGAATTAGCTAAAACCTTAAGTGCAGTTGATTTTGAATTAAGAAAAACATCATCTTTTTTTTGTTTTAGTTTCTCTTTTACTTCATCTCTTTTATCAATAAGTTCCTGTAATATACTTGGAAGAAAATCAATTGGTTTTTTTGCAAAAGCATGACTTTGTCCAGGAACTTGATAAACATCCCCTTTTACATCACTTCCTTGCAATAATGCTCCTTTTCCAAGATTATGAGAACATATTAATGTAGGATAAAGAGATTTGAAATCAAATACTACTAAATTTGCATACATTCCAGGTTTTGGCTCGTAAACAAATGCTCCTTTTAGCACTCTTTTTAATCTATTATTTATTTGATCTTTATTTGGTTTTGGAGGCATTAATATTTTCTCGTCTACAGATTGTTTTATTATAAAATTTTCAACAAGTACTGAAAATCCAGAACGAGATAATGAGTAAGGATCAAGAGAAGTAATCTTACATAATTCTTCTATATTATTCCAAAGTTTGTGTAATATTTTATAGACAAGTTCAGAATCTTTTAGATTATATTTATAGTACTCTTCAATATCATCTTTTTTCTTGTCCCAAACTTCATGTAATTTTGAAAGATCTATGGTGTGTTTTTTATCACCTAATATCTCTTCACTTACATCATCTAAACTATAAGAATATGTTTTTAAAGATGTTCTCATAATTCTTCTAATATATTTGTAAAGATCTAAATGTACTATTTCATCAAATGTTTTCCCCCGATTATCTGATCTTATAGTGTAAGGAATTTCAATATTAAATTTTTTACATCTTGCAAATATGTAAGGGAGATCAAAATTATCAGAATAATATCCACTAATAATATCTATATCTTCATCAATAACATTTTTCCAAAATGCTTCAAGCATCTCTTTTTCAGTGTTGTAATTTTCAACACCTTTTGCTTTTTTTGTCGCCCAAGTAATAACTTTTTTTATCTTCTCACCATACAATGAAATCATGAGAATGGGATTTTTTTCATAATCAATTATATATTTATTTTTTGAATAAGATTCTATATCAATTGCAAGAATATTTGGTTCATAAAAAACATCTTTATCATCTAGACCAATTTTATTTGCAAAAAAATAATCTTTATTAAGAGAACCTTCTGCATAACAAGGCATAAAAGGAAAAATCTTTTTATCTACAATAAATCTCCTTGTAAATAAAATATCATATTCAAAACAAGATGTTACATAACTTAATCTTACAAGTTCGTCTTTTGCTTTTGGAATAGCCTTAGGAATATTAAAATACAATTTCAAAAGTTCATATTCTTTATTATATAATCTTTTTTTTACAAATTCTGTACCTATTATCTTTACAGACTGGTTATTTACATTAATCCCTAAGGAATTAATATGATCAACTATTTGTGAAGCATATTCTTCTTTTGTTTTTTTATTATCTAATTGGACGAGAATATAGGGTTTGAAACTAAAATACCTAATTTTTATCTTATTTGAGTCAAGTTCAATATTCTCAGAAAGTTCAGGAATTCTTCTACCTATAACTTCTACATACAACTCTCCACTCTTAAAACCATAAGAATAGGAAATTGGGAAAAAATGTATTTTCATATTACTAGTTAAGAACAAGGGTTTTTATGTTTTTTGATAAATTAAAAGAAAAAAATAAATTTAAATCAGTAAATCAACTTATTTTATATAAAAAACTTATTCAGTCTTTTTTTCTTCAGTTGAATCTTCAGCAGGTTTTTCTTCAGAAGGTTCTTCTTCTGCAGGAGCTTCTTCTTTTTTTGGTTCTTCACCAAAATCTTCAGAATCCTGAGGTGCTGGTTCTTCAGCTACTGGAGACTCTTCTTGTGCAGGTGATTCAGGTGCTGCAGATGTTTCTGCTCCTTCCATTTCACTTGCTTTTTGAACTAATTTAACATTTCTAGCTTGATTACCTTTATCTGTTTGTGTAGGTTCAAATGAGACTTTATCATTATCTCTTATGAATGTACCTTCTCCTAATGCTGTATAGTGGATAAAATACTCTTTGTCATCATCCCCTATAATAAATCCATAACCTTTTTTTCTATTATACCATTTAACTTTTCCTTCCATACTAATTCCTCCGATAATATTGTTTTTGTTTTGCCTTATAATAAGACAATGCCTAATTTTGATTATATGTTTTTAAATGTTTGGGTAATTTCTCCTTGTGCTATCCACAGTTAGGTTTACACTTTTTTAGAAATAAGCATGTAGCAATATAAAAGAGAATGCTACAATGTGACATATATAAACAAAGATTATTTCATAATAAAACTTAAAGGAGAATTTTGTATTAAAATAAATAAAAATAATCATAAAAGATATAAAAAACTATTCTTTTATATATTTCTTAAACTTATTTAAATATCTTTTAACAAAGTAATCAATAAATACTTCTTCTCCTTGTTTATCTGCTTTTCTTAAAGCATGATAATATGATTTTCTATTTTTATATTCTATGACCAATAAAGGAAATCTTTTTTTATTTAAAATAAAATTAGTTATTAGACGAGCTATCCTCCCATTTCCATCACCAAAAGGATGAATTTTAACAAATTTGTAATGTATTCTGGCAGCTAACTCAACAGGATGTTCCTTTTCTTTATTTTTGTTATAGTATATGATAAATTCTTTTAATAATTTCTTAAGATCTTGCCAATCTGGGCAAATATAATTTCCTACTTTTACTAAATAATCCCTTATTTTACCAGCAATATCTGACTTTGAATCTTTGAATATTTCCTTGTGCCATTTTAAAATTAAAGACAAAGATAAATCTTTTTTTTCATTAAGCATTTTAAGAAAAGTTTTAGAATGGTTAATGGTTTCTTGTACATCTCGCAATGATTTATTGGGAGATATTTTTCTTTTGATAATATCTTCTGTTTCATCTTTGTTAATAGTGGATCCTTCTATTGCATTGGTATTGTATGTAAACTCAACTGAAAAATCTATTAATAGTTCTTTTTTAATAGATAAAGGATATTTTTTCCATTCTTTTTTAAAATTATTTTTTATTTGATTAAGTTTAATGTAAAGGTGTTTTTTTATATCTTTTAGAAGGTGTTTTTTTATATCTTCTATGTTTTTAGGAATTTCTTTTCCTAAATAAATCTCTTTAGTTATAACTTTAGAATTCTTTCTAAAAGAATGCTTTAGATAGTAATAATTTTTTTTCTTTATAATATTCATAAAGATTTATACCCTTACATATATATAAATATTGTGTTTTTTAATAAAAATGTAAGGGTAAAAGATTAATTTTCTTTTTCTAATACTTCTTCTAAACCCATTTTGCTGAATTCTCTTTTAATTTCTTCAGGAACTCCTAAATGTGGTGGAGAATATTTAATTTCTACATTTCTAGTGTATTTTGCTTTTCCATCATCTAAATATTCTTTAGGTTTCATTGAGCCCACTGTTACAATACAAGTAGAATTTTCATCAATTACAACATGCCCTTCATATACTTGATATAATGCGTTTTCTCGAAGCCAATCATATATATTATCTTTTTTATCCTCAAAAATATGTGGTCCACAATCTTTTTCATATACTTCTCCAGTATATGTTGCTTTGAATTTTTTTTCTCCTTTTAATGCCATTTTACTTTCCTCCGTTTATTAATAAAAGAATCAATCAATGATTTAAATAATAAATTGTATTCAAAAATATAAATAATAAACCGCCGTGGGCTGATTCCCACGTAAAAGCTACGCCCTTACGACCTAGGGCGAGTTAACAAAGTTAACTCACCGATGAATTATACATATTGTATAAATATATATTAATTGCATAAAATAGGAATTAAATAATATTTAGAATAATAAACCGCCGTGGGCCGGATTCGAACCAGCAATTCCCGGAGGAACCAGATTTCAAGTCTGGCGCAATACCAGGTTATGCGACCACGGCATATTAATTTGATTTAACAATCACTATTTAAAGGTTTTTCTTTTTATATATGGCATCATAATAATATTAAAAAACAAAAGCCAATATTAAATAAAAATGGATTCAAATCTAAATGATTTAGAAAGAAGAATAGATAATTTCATCAAAGTAGGAGATTGGGAAAGAATCGAACTAATTTTTTGTGAATTTGAAGATAGTATTTCTAATAAAAAGCAATTATATGAATTTAAAAATGTTAAAAATAAAGTATATGGTGATTTAATTAACTTTTATGAAAAAGAACGTAAAAAAACTGAAAATAAAAATTATAAAAAAGATTGTTTAGAAACAATAAAAATTCTTAATTGTTTTAAAGAAGGAAGAGTACCAAAATATCGAGAGAAAAAAGACACATACTTAACTAAAGAAATTATACAAAAAACTATTGAGAAGAAAAAAGAAGAAAAAAGAAAAAAACCAAGAAAAAGAATTATAAAAAAACCAAAAATAGATATTGAAAGAAAAATAAACGACTATCTAATTGATGCGAGAACTTATGCAGAAGAAGCAAATACTGGAAAAATGATGCAATGTATTGAAGAATTAGAAAAATATGCAAAGACAAATAAAAGAGACATTTCAGACAAGATAAAAGAAATAAAAAAGATAAACAAAATTGTTTTAGTGAATTCATGTATAAATTATGTTGAAAAATATATTAAAAAAGAACAATATGAATTTGCAAATAATTATCTTAAGATTATTGAAGAAAATGTTAATGGAAATGGTATAAGAATGCCTGCAAAATATCGTGAACTTAAAGACATCTTAGAATCCCATGGAATCTAAAATATCATGAGCATTTAATGAATTCATATATTTCTCAACTAAACCCCATTCTTCTCCAAAAGAATATTTTATTTTATGATACCATTTTCTTTTTTCCTGTAAACTTATTCTAGCTAATTTATCTACTCTTATCATCCAAAAAGGATATCCTAAAAACACAGGATCTGTACTTATACTTGCAAGATAATCAAATACAGATTCATCCAGGGTATCTACTCTAAAAACATATTGGCTGGAAGGATATAGTCGACAAATATATGTTTTGATTAAATCATTTGAACATACATAGGAAAAGAACATTTTATTTTTCATATTTATGTTGGCTATTGCATTTAATGATATTCCTTCTTCATTTGTCAATGTACTTTTTTTACTTATTCCTGTAACATTTTTTTGATCTATTGAAATAGTGGGATAGATATCATCAAGATCTCCATCTATAAAAACATATTTATGATTTCTAAATCTCTCTGCCATCTTAAGTTCCAATTTTCTTCTAACTTCACATATTTTTTTTGAGATAAATTCGTCTGAATTTGTTTTTTTGAGTTTAAATTCTTCTATTTCATCTGATTCAAATGAATAAAATCTTGCAAAGGGATTTGTGGGATTTGTCAATAATATAATTCCAGCATCTTCGTATATTTTTTTGGAAGGAATTTCTAAAGCAACTATTTTAACAATACTTACAATAAAAGAAGGAGTCACAATAACATCTGCTTGTCCACCATCTATAAAAATACAATTAGAATCATCTTTCATAGGATATATTTCTTTTGAGTCAATCTTATAATTGTTATCAATAAGATAATCTTTCTTTATTTCAGATATGCTTTTTTTAAGAATTTTTGATATATTATTTACCATTTTTTATAATTAAAATTAATTTCTTTTTTAGAAGGGGGCACTAATATAAAAGGACCACTCATATTTTTTAGATAATCTGGATTTTCAAAAGAGATTTTATGAGATATTATCTTTCCTTTTTTACCAAACCTTTTTACTTCATGATTATTTTTTCGGATATAACCTTCTAATAGGTTTGGAGGAAAAATAGTAAATAATTTATCTTTATTATCTATTAATTTATCTAATATATCTTTATCTCTGAATTTATTTTTTAACATAAAATCAAAAGGAGTTATAAAATATTTACTCAATTGAAATAATGAATAATAATCTTTTAAAATAGGATTTTTTTCATCTGAATTTAATTTTTTCATATCTTTTATTTGTTTTCCATTAAATAGAGCATATGCAAAAAAAATATCTTTATTTGATTTGTCAGAAAAATATTCTTCATATTTTTTCACAATCTCAAAATCTTTATTTTTTATTTCAGAAATTAAATAAGAAATTTTAATCTTATCAAAACAATCTTTTTTTCCAGATACTAAATCTTTAAGATTTTCATTAAATGCATCAAATTTCCTAATTCTATCTGTAAGTGATGAAGAATAATTTTTTTCTACCATAACAATTTATTCATTTTAAATTATATATAAATATATCTTTACTTGCTGACATAATTATTCCCATGTTGAAGGAATAAGTACTGATTTAAAATCTCCAAGATAATTTATTTTCTTATAATTATTTTTCATATTTTTTAGTTTTGAAAAATGAGGAGAATAATAAATATTATCATTATAATCTATAATATAGTCATTTAATGCTTCAGGAAAATCAAATCTTATTATATTATTATTTTGATTATCAAATAATTTATGTAATACAAAAGGATTATTTTCTTTAGCAATTATTGATGCAGATGAAATAAAAATATGAGATTGTCTGAATAATTCATAATTCACACCATGAGGATATGTTGAATCAGTATCTTGTTTTTCAAGATAACAACCATATATAAGAGGTATATAGAATTTTGATTTTCCATCATATCCCCTTATATTCTTACATAAATAATCTTTTCTACTTTTATTAACATATTTATTTTTTTCTAAATCTTCTAATAAAATATTTAAATTTAATTTTTTACTTTTTTTAGTATTAAATATTCGTAAGAGATTAATATTTGAAGATAAAAAATCATCTATTTCTTTTATTATTCTTGAATCCATAGAATCAAAAGAAAAAATACTATTTATAAAAATATCTAAGATTTAGAATTACTTTTTATAAGTACAAGGAACTAATATAAGATAATGACCAAAATCACTTGATTCGTATTTCTCACCTAATTTAGCTCTATAAAAAGTTGTTTTGCCCCTAGAAATTAATTTATATTTTCTAATAAATCCAAAAATATCTTCTTTTGGATCTATAACTTTTTTATCACTAACATTTGAAGTGAATAATTTTTTTAAAATATCTTTGTGTTTCTCTGATCGAATTCCTTTGTGATAATCACATTTGGATAATAAGTCATGTGTAGAAACAACAAGTTCATTATTTTTGTATTTTTGATGTCCTTGAACAAAATAAGCTCCTGGAACTATTTGAAATTTTTTATTTTGTAAGGATAAAGTTTCATATAAAAAATCAATTCTATCTTCATGTCCTCCAAAACTAAAAAGAGAATCTATTGAACGTATCATATTGATTTCCCCTTTTTCTTTTTCAGTTACTATGTTAATAAGGTAGTCATTTAATCTTAATGCGTCAAATTCATTTCTTTCTTTAGGAAAAAAAAGATTTTTCAATTTCTTTTCTATTTTCAACTATTTGTCTTTGATGATATGATTTCTGTAATTTTAGTGCTACATTCATAATTATTCCTCTTTTGGTTATTAGTATACATAAGAGTATATTGGTTCCCTTTTTAAATATTTCTACAATGTATCTCTTATTTTATTATTTAACTACTATCTAAAGACAAATAAATTTGTAAATTATAGACGACAAATATAATCTTATCAATTATTAGTTAATAATAAAGTTTATAAACAAAATAAATTTCTAAAACTTATGGATAATTATAAAGCAGAAAACATCAAAATTCTAGAAGGATTAAAGGCAGTAAGAATGCGACCTGGAATGTATATTGGATCAACAGGAAGCAGAGGATTACATCATTTAGTATATGAAATAGTTGATAATTCCATAGATGAAGCAATGGCAGGTCATGCTTCTAAAATAAATGTTATTATACACGAAGACAACTCAATAAGTGTAAAAGATGATGGGAGAGGTATTCCTTGTGGAGTTCATCCTCAATATGGTGTTCCCGCTCTTCAAATTATTATGACAAAACTCCATGCTGGTGGAAAGTTTGATAAAGATACATATAAGGTATCTGGAGGGTTGCATGGGGTTGGTGCAAGTGTTGTAAATGCATTATCTACAAAATTACAAGCTAGAGTTTACAGAGATGGAAAAATCTATTTTCAGGAATTTGAAAAAGGTAATCCTTTAGGAGAAATGCAAATTCTTGGAGATACCACAGAAAGAGGTACAGAAATAACATTTTGGCCAGATACAGAAATATTTGATGAAAATATTTATGATTATAGTGTATTAGCTAAAAGACTTAAAGAACTTGCCTATTTAAACAAAGGAATAAAAATAACTCTTACTGATAAAAGAAATGGCATTAAAACAGACGAATTTGTATATGAAGGTGGAATTAAAGAATTTGTTGAATTTCTTAATGAGAAAAAAACATCTATTCATAAGCCCATTTATTTTGAAAAGGAAAAAGACAATGTTATAGTGGAAGTTGCTATTCAATATAATGGAGGATATCAAGAAAATATATTTTCTTTTGTAAACAATATCAATACTGTTGAAGGAGGAAGTCATGTTTCTGGATTTAAATCAGCACTTACAAGAGTTATAAATAATTTTGAAAAAATAAATAATAAAAAAAATCCAAGAAAAATTGGAAGTGATGACTCAAGAGAAGGTATTACAGCAATTATATCTGTCAAAGTTCCTGATCCTCAATTTGAAGGACAGACAAAAACAAAACTAGGAAATTCAGAAGTATTTGGAATTGTATCATCTACTGTGAATGATTATCTTTCAGCTTATTTTGATGAAAATCCTTCAGTTGCTAAATTAATTCTACAAAAATGCGAAGATGCAGCAAGAGCAAGAGAAGCAGCAAGAAAAGCAAAAGAACTTACAAGAAGAAAAAGTGCATTAGAAGGAGGAAGTTTACCTGGAAAACTTGCAGATTGTTCAAATAGAGATCCTAAAAAATGTGAAGTATATCTTGTTGAGGGAGATTCTGCTGGTGGGACTGCAAAACAAGGAAGAGATAGAGATACACAAGCAATTCTTCCATTGAGAGGAAAAATACTTAATGTCGAGAAAGCAAGAATAACTAAGATATTTGCTAATGCAGAAATAACTGCTATGATAACTGCTTTTGGAACAGGAATAAAAGATGATTTTAATATTGAAAAATTAAGATATCATAAAATAATTATTATGACTGATGCAGATGTTGATGGAAGCCATATTAGGACATTATTATTAACATTCTTCTATAGATTTATGCCACAATTAATTGAAAATGGAAATATTTACATTGCTCAACCTCCTCTTTATAAGTTAAAAAAAGGTAAAAAAATTCATTATGTTTATACTGATAAAGAAAAAGAAGAGATCTTTGAAAATGAAGGAAGAGATTTTAGTGTCCAAAGATATAAAGGTCTTGGAGAGATGAATGCAATTCAATTATGGGATACAACAATGAATCCAAAAAATAGGATAATTAAAAAGGTTAAGGTAGAAGATGCTGTTGAAGCAGATGAAATCTTTACAACATTGATGGGAGATCTTGTCGAACCTAGAAGACAATTTATACAAGAACATTCTCAAGATGTTGTTAATTTAGATATTTAATTTTTTATTTTTAATATTAAATTTATTAAATAATTTTTTACATTCTATAATTGTTGATTTAAAATATAAAAGTTATTTTGAAACTAGCATTATATTATTCTTACACAAAAAGATTTATAAATAAACCAAAATCACTAAACTTTAAATAATAAAACAATAAATAAATTATTATGATAATTAACTAATTTAACAATAATGTTATTTGTTAAATAAAGGTTGATATTTGTTAATAGGAGTTAAAAAATGGAAAAAAAATGTATTTCATGTAATAAAAACATATCATGTGATAATGGAAGTGTTATATTTGATTGTCCTAAATGTGGAAAACATAAGATAATAAGATGTGCTTCATGCAAAGTAAACTCAATAAAATATACATGTCCAGAATGTAAATTTGAAGGACCAAATTAAAGAGGTAAAAAATGGCAAAAATGATTATAAATTTAAAAGTTAGACCAGAATCACCAGAAATAGATTTAGGAATATTAGAAAAAAAAGTAAAAGAAAAACTAACAGAACAAGGAAGTGAAGGAGATATCACTACAAAAACAGAAGATCTAGCTTTTGGTATGAAAGAATTAATATTTAGATTTCAAATAGATGAAGATAAAGAACTTGAACCTGTTGAAAAATCAGTCGAGGGACTAGATGAAGTAAGTTCAGTACAGGTTGCAGGTATGTCTAGAGCACTAGGATAAAGAAATATTTATAAAGGGATTTAAAATTCACTCATAATATCTTATAATTCATATAAAATAAGAAGGAGGGTATACAATGGCAAAAGAAAAACCACATGTTAACTTAGTATTCATAGGACACGTCGATCATGGTAAGTCCACAACAGTCGGAAGATTATTATTCGATGCAGGAGCTGTAGATCAACAAACTATGAGAAAATTAGAACAAAAAGCAGAAGAATTAGGTAAAAAAGGATTTGAATTCGCTTATACAATGGATAAGCTAAAAGAAGAACAAGAAAGAGGAGTTACAATTGATCTTTCACATCAAAAATTTGATACAGATAAATACTTTTTTACAATTATTGATGCACCTGGACACAGAGATTTTATCAAAAACATGATTACAGGAGCATCACAAGCAGATGCAGCTGTTTTAGTTGTTGCAGCAAATGATGGTGTTAATGCACAAACAGTTGAACACGCAAGATTATCTAAAATCTTAGGTGTTGGTCAATTAATAGTTGCAATTAATAAAATGGATATTTCAGGAGTAGAATATTCTGAAGATAAATTTAAAGCAGTTGTAGAAGATGTAAAAAAAACACTTGCACAAGCAGGTTGGAAAGTTGATGAAATTAATTTTATACCTATCTCATCATTAAAAGGAGATAATGTTGTTAAACCTACTGAAAAAATGTCTTGGTATAAAGGACCAACATTATTAAAATCACTTGATGAATTAAAAGAACCTGAAAAACCAACAGATCTTCCATTAAGATTACCAATCCAAGATGTTTATAGTATCACTGGAATCGGACTAGTCCCAGTTGGAAAAGTTGAAACAGGAGTTATGAAAATTGGAGACAAAATTATTGTAGTTCCAGGAAGAGAAGGAAAAGGTGTAACAGGAGAATGTAAATCTATAGAAATGCATCACTCACAAGTTCAACAAGCAGAACCAGGCGATAATATCGGATTCAACGTAAGAGGAATTGGTAAAAAAGATATTGCAAGAGGAGATGTATTAGGAAAAACAGATAATGTACCTACTGTTGCAAGTGAATTCACAGCACAAATTGTTGTTATGAATCATCCAAGTGTTATAACAAAAGGATATACACCTGTATTCCACATACATACTGCACAGATAGCATGCCAAGTAACTGAAATAGTTAAGAAAATGAATCCTGCAACAGGTGAAGTATTGGAAGAAAATCCAGATTTCATTAAAACAGGAGATGTAGCAATTGTTAAAGTTAAACCAACAAAACCTATCTCTATAGAAAAACAAAAAGAGATTCCGCAAATGTCTAGATTTGCAATTAGAGATTCAGGTACAACAGTTGCAGCAGGTATGTGTATCGATTTAGTAAAGAAAGAATTATAAAGGGTACACCTTTTTTATTTTTTTATTATTTGTAATTATAAAAATAAATCAAGAAAATGGGACAAAAAGCAAGAATCAAACTGGCAAGCACAGAAGTTGAAAAAATAAACGAGTTCTGTAATTCAATACAAGAAATTACAGAGAAAACAGGCGTTAATATACGTGGACCTATTCCACTTCCAACAAAAAAACTAAAAGTTACAACAAGAAGAGGACCTGATGGAAGAGGAACAGAAACATGGGAAAGATTTGAAATGAGAATCCATAAACGTCTTATTGATATTTCTGCTGATGAAAGAACATTAAGATTAATTATGAGAATTCCTATTCCTGAAAGACTTAACATCGAAATAGAGATGTTAGAAACTAAAAATTAATTTATTCTTATATTATATTTTTTGATTGATATTTCTTTATCAAAGTATGCGAATCTTACATACCAACCATTTTTAAAACAATGATTGCCATTAATCAATGGTTTAGCATCTACAAAATCACTTGCTTTAAATTCAAAAGATAATCTTGAATTCATATAAAATCCATGAATAAGTACAATTATTTCTTTTGATTTAAATAACACTTTTTCCCTATCAAATGAATTATTTTGTTTTTGCTTATTTTGATTTTCATATGAATAAAACACATCATTCCCTATTAACCTAGCCCATTCAGTCATATTTGTTATTTCCTTCTCATCTATATGTGCTGCTTTCATAAAATAAACTATCTCATCTGGGAAAATAATTCTTACTTGATATTTTGGATAATTATTTATTATTTCTTTCATAATCATATTTGTTTTTTAGAATATATAAAATTTATCCAATTCTCACTCGCCCATAATTACGCAACATTTTAAAACAAAGATACTTTCTAGAATATAAAATGAAAAAGAAAAGAGAAATACTTGGACTAATAGAGGAAATAAATATTCTGGGAAATAAAAAAAAGAAAATAAATGCTAAGATTGATAGTGGTGCAACAACATCATCTATAGATATTGGATTAGCAGCAGAATTAAGGTTAGGACCTTTAGTTATGACAAATAAAGTAACATCCAGTCACGGAAGCTCAAGAAGAGTATGTATAAAATTTCCAATAAAAATAAAAGGAAAAATAATTGAAAGTTTATTTACACTTGCTGATAGACATGGTCTAAAATATCCAGTATTAATTGGTGTGAATACTTTAAAAAAAGGTAAATTCCTTATAGATCCAATGAAAAAATAGGAGGAAAATGATTTTTTATGTTAAGATGTGCATTAATAAGCTTAGGAAGTGAAAGTTCAAAATCAACAGTCCAAGCACTGACAAAATACTTTGATGAAGTTGATGATTTAAATATTCATGAAATAGAAGGAAGTATTGTAAATAATAAACTAGTTATTAATTATAAAAACGAACCACTAATGAAACATTATGATGGGATGTATGTTAAGGGTTCATTTAGGTATGCGGCATTACTGCGTGCAATTACAGAAGCATATGGAAAGGAAACATACATGCCAATAAATCCAGAAGCATTTACTATATGTCATGATAAGATTCTTACACATCTAGTTCTTCAAAGATATGGAATACCTATGCCAAAAACATATCTATTTCCAACACCAGAAGCTGCAAAAGACTTTTTGAAGAATAAGGCAACATATCCACTAATATTTAAAATACCTCAAGGAACACAAGGAAAAGGAGTTATATATGCAGATGGATATGCATCAGCTTCATCTATTTTAGATACATTAACAACATTAAAACAACCATTTCTTGTTCAAGAATATATTGATAGTGAGGGAGTAGATTATAGAGTTTTTGTAATAGGAAAAAATGTTCTTGCTTATAAGCGAGTAGCACAAAAAGGCGAAGAAAGAAGCAATATTCATGCTGGAGGGCATGGTGAGAAAGTAATAATAAATGAAGAGATAAAAAAAGTTGCATTAAAGACTGCAAAAGCAGTTGGAGCAGATATTTGTGGAGTTGATATTCTTCCAAGTAGAAATGGCCCCTTAGTAATTGAAGTTAATATTAGTCCTGGTTTAAAGGGAATCACTGAAGCAACTGGAATGGATGTTGCAGACAATATAGCAAAATATATCTATAAAAAAGCTCAAAAACAAAAACATGGACAATTACATCATCAAACAAAAAGTCTTATGCAAGAGCTAGATATTGAAAACATAACACAATCTCATGACATAATTACGAAATTAGATTTTAGAGGAGAAAGGGTTCTTCTTCCTAAATACATTACAAAAGCTGTTGGATTAAATGATGAAAAAGAATATGTCATACAAATAAAAGATAATGATATAGTAATAAAAAAACAATAAACAATCCACTAATAACAATATCAGATTATTAATTTTCTATTTATTTCGGAGATATTATTTTTCAACTTTTTTGCTTGTTGAAGGGTATGCTTTTGAAGGATAAAATAATTCTGTGTTTTCGTCTGAAAAATGAGCATATATCTTAAACCATTTTTTAATAGTTTGTTGTATTTCACCTGATTCTTTAAGAAGACCTACAATTTTCATTAATTTTTCTTTTTTCCAAAATCTTTTGAAAAAGAAATCATGTATTTTTTTCATAAACCAATTTCTTTGAAAAATACCTTCTGGATCTTCATGAAGATAAAAATACATATTCATCTCTATTTCTCCTTTATCTGCCTTCATTTTTTTTCCATCTAGAATAAATTCATGTTTATTTAATGGGACAAGATGAGCACTCCAATCAAGATAATATTTGAAAAGTTTACTTCCAGGAATATTCTTATACATTTTCCATTTCACATAATATTCTTTTCTATTACCATCATCTTGCTCAAACCAATAATACTCGTAATCATCACTATCCCTACCATGATCCTTCCAACCTTTATCTTTTAAATAATCATGTAAATTTACATAGAATTCTTTAAAGTCCCAAACATCATTGTATTTTATTTTGAAACCATAAATCTTATTTACATCCTTCTGTATTTCTTTCAGATCTTCTAAGTCTTTTGCATCGTAGTATAGTACCATTTTAGTTTCTAAGCATCTTTTTTATATTTTTATGTAATTTATATATTTCTTCCTTATATAAACCTTTTTTATTTTTATTTAATTTTATATAATTTTTCTTTAAACAATGAAAATCATTTTTTAATTTCAAAAAATTCCCACTATATAAGCTATTATAACATGATTTTAATAAACTTTTTACATTAGTCTCTTTTTCTTTTGACTTTTTTTTAATATACTTATTAATTTTATAAGATAAGATTATTACAAAAATTGTAAATAAAATAACTTGAAATAAAATGTAAAGAATATTTTTAATGATACTTATGTTATTTTTTTCAGATACTATTAAAATATCATCAAGATCTTCTGATAAGTAATTATTTGTTTTTTTAGAAACTACAATTAGTTCTTTTCTGTCATTATTATCAAATTTTTTAAAAGATTCATTTATATATTTAAGATATAGTATAACCTCATCTTTATTTATGTCTTTTAATATTAAATAAGCATCATAAAATCCATCTTCATCAAAATCTATTTTTACAGATTCTAATTCTTTCAGATTAAGTAATTTATAATTTAAATCAACAAATACATCAGGATAATTAAATTGTGTTTGATTAGATTTATTTTCAATAATAGAACCATAAATATGATTACCATATGAATCTAAAATATAAATATCATTATTTTGATTATCTAAATTTTTATCACCAAAAATATTATTTGAATTAGAATTTTGTAAAAAAATATCAAAAAAGGATTTTATTAAATAATTTGTACCCATATAGTTATAATCAGAATAATAAAAATAAACACCATATTTGTTATTAATCATTTGATTTAATTTAATAATATTATTGTCACTAAAATTAAAATATATTCCATATTTATTTCTAAAAAAAGAATTATTAATTATTTCACTTTTAGAAGAATTATAAAAATAAATTGCAAAATTATTATTTTCAAAATTATTTTCAAAAATATTTATTAATGGATTATTTACATTTTCAACATAAATACCATAAATATTGTTTAAAAAAATAGAATTGTTAATATTGGATAATACTTCAAGTTCAGAATTTGATAAATAATCTAAATAAATTGCTTTTGAATTATTTTTAAAATAACTTGAGTCAATATGTAATTTAAGAAAATTTAAATTTTTTGATTCTGATTTAGAATAAATACTTAATCCATTATTTTGACAATCCGATATTTGTGAAGAGATCAAATTTATTTCGCTTTTAGTAATTATATTTAAACAAGATAAAGAAGTATAACCTTTGATTAAATCATGACCTTTTATTGTAGTATTATAAATATCAATTTGAAATAAATCATTAGAGGAAATATTGATTGCATGAATTCCACCATAAAGATTACAATTTTCTATTTTTAAATATCCTTTTGCTAAGTTGCTAGTTGCATCTATGGCAATTCCTGGAACTCTTAAAGTTTTATTTTTACAATCTATAGTTATATTTGTTGCTTGAATAGATAAACAATTCTTTGTTAAAGGATTTTTTGGAAGATGATTTTCTAAAATATATTTTTCATTATCAATAAGCAAAGGTTGGCAATCACTAATCACTGTGTCAGCAAAAACAAAAGTAGTGTTAATTAAAAACAAAAATAGAATAAAGAAAATATATTTTTTTACTACCATAAAATTAAATTAATTAAATATTTAAAAAACATTTCTTACTACTTAATAATTAAATAATTCATTAAAAAATTATCAAAATAAATTTTAAACTATTAAATTCTAAATGATTTTAATTTTAATTTTATGTTTTCATGTAATCTAAGTATCTTATCTCTGTAAATTTGTTTTTTTGTGTCATCAAGTTCTTCATATTGTTCCTTTATCTCAAGATAATCATCTTTTAGTTTTCTGAAATTGTTTTCAGAGAGATCTTTATATGACATTTTTAAAAGTTTTTTTATCCTTACTTCAAATTTTTTTGAATGGTTATTAAAATAATAAATTAAACTAGTTAAAATAATTGTTAAAATAATTATAAATACAATAACAATAATTAAAACATTACTTATGCCCTTATCTTCAGTTTTAGTATCAATTAATGTATCTTCTTTAATAGGTTTTACTATGTCTTCTATTTCTTCTCCTGCAAATTCTTCTTCATAAGGTTGTGTAATATCGGTTATATCATCTCTAACAATTTCTTCAGGTATCTTTTCTATTGAAATTATTTCGTTTATGGGATTTATATATAGATCAATATTATCTTCATAAATTTCTTTTAATATAAGTTGAACATCATAATATCCATCATTATCAATATCTATTTTTTTACTTTCTAATTTTTGTAAATAAACAACTATTGGATTTGATCTTATAACTATTATTGCTGTATTTTTTCCTTGTGGAGAACCAGATATTGTATGTGTTATTCCATTTACACTTATTGTTGCTTTATTATTAGGCCCTATTTTTTTTATAGTTGGAGAGGTTATCTTAGTTGTATCAATTGTAGAGGTTTCTTTGTCTCTGCTTACTGAACTACCTCCTCCACTTCCACCAGTAGGTGTTGAAGGTGCGCTAATTGTTGTAGTTGCTGTATTATTTAATGTGAAAACAGATTTAGTGTAATTTTGATAAGTTACATTTACAAAATTTGTTATTGTTCCAGTTGTTGATGGAGCTGTAAGTGTTATAGTTATTGTTTCAGAAGAAGTTATATCTCCTAAACTCCAAGAATTATTATTGCTATTATCTGGAGAAGGTGAAGATGAAACAAAAGTTGTTCCATTTGGATAATCCTCGTAAATAGTTGTATTAAAACAAGTTCCATTTCCAGTGCATATTGCTGTTATTGTGTATGTAATTGTTGAACTAGTTGTTGCTGATGAAGGAGCTGTCTTAGATAAAGTCATATTTGGATATGCCATATTAACTGTTGTATTTGTTGAATCATTTACTTCAACATTAGAAGTATAGTCATTATAAAGAACAGACACATTATTTTCAAGTATTCCAGTTACATTTGCTCTTAATGCCATATAAACCAAATAAGATTCACTAGGCTTTATTTGAGATATGGTCATTGTATGATTATCTGTTGTTGTTTCACTTGCACTTACAAATATAAAATCATCTGAATAAGTATCATTAACTAAAACATTATCTGCATACCCATCACCACTATTTGTAATATTTATTGTGTAGTTTATTGTGTCTCCTAAATAGGAAATATTATCTCCTATTTTTGTGACATGAAGTAAAGGTGCTCTATTATATACTATCAAACTAACATTATCTTCTCTTAATTTTTCACTTCCACTAAGATTGTAATAAGTAACATTTACAGAATTATTAAGTTGTGTTGCATTTCCAGCAGAAGAGTTCACATAAAAAGTCATATTTGTAAACCAATCATTCCAATGTGTAACAGAAGATACATTCCATTGTATCCATCTTTCTGTTGAATTTGATGAGTTATGAAGTATTGTAGAATCTCCATTATATATTAAATGTTCTGAATAAGTATCATAAATTGTAAGGTTATGTGCTTTTCCATTTTCCAAGGAGATTGTTATATTGCATGTTATGTTTTGCCCTATATCTGCATCAGAAGGACATCTTTTTATTATTGAAATATTAGGATCATAATAAACAACAGTTGCTATACTTGTTGAATTTGCTAGAGAATAATTACAGGATCCATTACAATATAGCCCCCCAATAGTGTTATTTATCTCAGTACCATTTTCAATAGAATAATTCAATGTAAAATTTATTTTAAAATTATATGTGCTTCCTGAGCTTATGTTATTTACCACATAAGTCATATTATCAGATGTGGATAATGAGGAAGAGTTATAAAATAATAATGATGAATTATAATAATCTGTCAAAACAGTATTATATGCTTTTCCCATTCCATGATTAGTTAAATTTATACTGCATTCCAATATATCTTCTAGCTCAACTGGTGAAGAACATGATTTAACCATTGTTAAGTTGGGTTTAATTATTCTGACATTTAGATATACAAAACTATTTGGAGAAGATAAGTTATATAATGTGCCATGATAATCTGTGTAATTCCCAACAATTGTATTCTGAGGTATTGTTGAATTATCTTCAGCAGAACAATTTACACCATAAGTTATATTCAAATATGAGTAATTGGAAGATGTTCCATTTCTTGTCTGAATAACGTCAAAAATAAATGTTTTATTATCTAATGAAGAATAATTGTTATTAGATTGAATATCTAAAATATTAATATTAGAAGAAGTATAATTATCAAAGAAAGTTACATTATATGCTGTTGAACCACTAAGTGTCATATTGATCAAACAATTAAATTCTCCGCAAGAACCATTATCACATGTGTTTATCTCTCCAGAAGCAGGACATGTTTTTGTAAATGTTATATTGGGGGCAGACCAGTTTTTTACAAGTTGGTATTTTGGTGCTAAAAAGACAGAAGGAGATATTGTAGGATAAATTCCAAGATAAGATTCATCTAAAAAACCATCGCCATTATAATCAGTAACATTATTATACAATGCAGTATCTGTCCAATAATTTCCTGATTTACAGGGACCACCCAATATGTTTTTCGAAGAACAATCAAAATAAGCAGTTCCTTGAGATAAAAGATAAAGATTTGTAAATTGAGAGATATATGTGCTTGCATTCGGATTTATATCAAAATAATTATTTGTTAAAATAGCAGAAGATGAATTTATCCAAAGGTCATTATCTAATGCATTTGGATTTGAAGGAACTTGGTTATTGTTGTTATTTGTAAAATAAGAATTTTTTATTGTTAAATTTTCAGTTGAATTATCTAGAACTTTAATTGTATAATAATTTTCGTAAAATGTAGAATTGGAAATATTTATAACATCACTATTAGTTAAAAAATACATTGCATAAGGATATGGAGCAATACCTGAATAACCACTACCAGTGTAATTTATTTCTTCTAAAAATATATTTGTGTCATCTGCATCTTCAAATACATAAGAATATTCAGAATTATTGTAATGTATGTTATTATAAGATTCTGTTCCTGAGGAAGTATTTATAACGACTGAAATATTATTATATCCAAAATAGTTATTGTTTATTGTCCAGTTATCTGATAAAAAGAGATAAATACCATACGTGTTGTTGATAAAAGATTCATTATTAGATATCACATAATCATCATTAGATAAATAAGAATTTATTCCATAGTCATTACTGTGTATCTCATTATCTGTTATATTATGATAACTATTGTGTGGACCAGTAGCGAGATAATTTATTCTTATACCATAAGTATTATTAAAAATATAATTATCATAAATATCTGATTGAAGTGCATAATAAATCGGTGGATCTTCATGTAAATATATTCCTGCACCACCATTATTGATAAAAGAATTGTTAATAAAAGTTGAAGATGTTAAGGAAAGGATATGAACTCCATTACTTGTAAAGTTTCTTACATAATTGTCTATAAAATATAAATTTGAAAAAGAATTACCTAACAAAGGATTTATGATAACTCCTTCTGTTCCACTAGAATTTCCCATAAGTGTACAATTTGTTATGTTGATGTAACCAGAAGATGCAATATTGTTTGAAATTGCATTATTAGCAGAATTTATAGTTATACTATGTCCTTGACAATCGATAGTTGTATTAGTTGAGTTGATAATAATAGCATCATTTCCATTACATGTCAAATTAGAATTAAGAACATATAAGGAATTATCTTGATTTGTGTATGTACCACAAGTAGTTATAGTAGTTTGTGCATTTACAACACCCATAAAAACAAAAAAAATTATAGAAATGAATATCAATATACCTCTTTTATTAACCATATAAGATATTATTTATAAATATATTAAAAAACATTTCTTACTACTTAATAATTAAAATTATTTATTTAGAAGAAAAATTATTAAAATAAAATATATTATAAAAGATTTATAGAATTATAAAACCCAAGTAGGAACCTTTCGATTCCTACTGGGAAAAAGAGGTGTGATTGAATATAAATTGAATATAAAACCCTGCAAACATCTTTCGATGTCTGCTAGGGAAAAAAGAGGTGATTTGAACATAATTTACTTAATTACTACATAGTAGTATTAACTTATATATAAATATTTCGTTACTATATAGTAATAATCAGCTTAAAAAGTAACATTTATAAATGAAATGCCTAAAACAATAAATATTAAAGGAGGTTTTATTATGTCAAAGAAAATTATAGAAGCAGGAACTATTAAAAAAGGGGACACAGTTATAATTCAAGATGTAGCTTGTAAAGTTACAGGTTTAGATGTTTCAAGACCAGGAAAACATGGTCACGCAAAAATAAGGATGACAGGAGTTGGACTTATAGATGGAAAAAAGAGACAAATTGTTGTACCTGGACATGATAAGATGGAAGCTCCAATTATAGAGAAAAAAACAGGACAAGTTTTATCAATTACAGGAGACACAATGAGTGTTATGGATATGGAATCATATGAGACAATAGAGCTTAAAATTCCTGAAGAACTTAAAAATGATATTACTGAAGGAGTTCAAATATTATACTGGGAAATACTTGATGATTATCAAGTAAAACAAGTTAAATCACAATAAGGAAAAATTAACAAAATGGCAAAAAAATTCGATGAAGCGGCAAATAGGTTGATGAAAAACATATTTGTTTGTAGAAAATGTAAAAGAAAAACAAGAATTCCCAGTCTTAAAGTTGCACAAGGCGAAGCAGTATGCAGAAAGTGCAAAAATAAAAAATTAAGACCTAAGAGGAAGAAATAATTTATAATATGGATTTTTTAAATTTTCTTTTTAACTATAAGGAAATAATTATCTTTTACTTAATTGCAATAATATTTCTTATTATATTTAGAAAAAAAGTTACTGTACAAGCTAAAGTTATCTTTCTTATTAGAACAAAATTAGGTATAAAACTAATGAAATGGGTTTCTAATAGATTTAGAGAAACAATAAAGATAATTGGCTATAGTGGAATAGGCATAGGATTTATAGGTATGATTGCAATGTCTTTCTTTTTAATAAAAAATGTGTGGGATATATTTTTTGCATCTACAAAAGTTGCAGGAGTTTCATTAGTATTACCAGGAGTTAATGTTCCAGGAATGGGAGTATTATCTTTTTGGCATTGGATTATATCTTTATTTATATTAGCAGTAATACATGAATTTGGTCATGGTATTGTTGCAAAAGCACATGGTCTTAAAATAAAAGCAACAGGAATTGTTTTTTTTGGACCTATTATTGGGGCTTTTGTTGAACCAGATGAAGAAAAAATTAGAAAAGAAAAAGATCATGTTCAATATTCTATTTATGCTGCAGGACCCTTTATGAATATTCTATGTGCTGCATTAGTATTTATGTTGATGATGTTTGCTGTAAATCCATATCATGATAGTATAACTAATGTTGAAGGTGTTGAGTTTTCACAATTTTATGAAGGAGATTTTCCTATTGAAAAAAGTGGATTAATTGAAGGAGATGTTATAAAAACTATTGATGGAAAAAAAGTAGATGATGTCTTAACTTTATCCAATACACTTCAGAGGTATTCTCCAGGTGAAACAATAGATGTATCTGTTATTAGAGAAGGAGAAGTATTAGATTATTCTGTTGAACTTGGAAGTAATCCTTCTGATGAGAATTCTCCTTTCTTGGGTGTTACAGGCATATCTAATAGCTTAAAAGTAAAAGAAGGGGTAAGTCAAAGTTGGTATGATAAGTTTTTATGGATAAAAACACTATTAAGTTGGTTATTTGTTCTTAATTTAGGAATAGGTTTATTTAATTTACTTCCAATAAGTATATTAGATGGAGGTAGAATGATGGAAATTTATTTAAATAAAAGTTATGGAAACAAATCAAAAGGTATTTATACAAAGATTTCTTTATTCTTTATTATTATCATAATTGCAAGTTTATTGTTACCTCAAATACTTTAATTATTTGAAATAAAAAAAGTATTTTTTATATAAAACTAAATATACTTTTTAAATCTCAGATTAATTAAAGATGAATTTAAGAAATCATAAAAATAAACATTTAAATAAAATGGCAAGAAAACCAGGATCACTTGTAAGGGCAAGAATAATTTCCCTCCTGCAACAGCATGGTGAAATGCATGGATACAAATTAGCTATTCTCTATAATAAAGAGTATGCTAAAGTAAGTCAAAGACTAATTTATTATCATCTTAAGAAAGGTGTTAATTTAGAAGAGATAAAGATTTCTAAAATTGTTGAAGAGAAAGGGGATTATAGTTGGGGAAATAAAGTTAGTAGAGTTTATTATAAAGTATGAGAGCAAAAAATAACATAATTGAAAATGCAAAAAGCAATACTATAAAAAGTAGATAAAAACAACAAGAAATAATAAATATAAAAAATTAAAAAATATAAAAAAAGAATATTAAAAAAGATTAAAAATAAAATTATAAAAAATATTAAATATTATTTTAAAATAATTATTCTTCTTTATCTGAATCTTCTTGTTCTGAATCTTCTTGTTCTGAATCTTCTTTTTTAACATTAACTGCTTTTGGGCCTCTATCGCCTTGTTCTACATCAAATGTAACTGCGTCATTTTCATACAATGATGTGCCTTCTGCTAATGCAGACATATGTACGAATACTTCGCTTCCATCTTCTGCTTTGATGAATCCGAATCCTTTTTCATCATTAAAAAATTTTACTGTTCCTTTCATTTTATTTTGTTCTCCTATTGTTTTTTAGAAAAAACCATATTAAATAACTTTATTAATATGACAATTTCTTTTGTTTTATTTTTGTTTAAAAATTCCATAAAAAAATATTAAATATAATTTTATTAAAAAAGAATTATTCCTCAATAAACTTTTCTAAAGAAAATTTCATATCTTCGTCCCCTTTAATTAATCCTCTATTTTTCATATATTCTCTTGTTATTAAGTAAAATACTGTTCCAAGAGATTTTTTACCTTTGTTGTTACATGGAACAACAAGATCTATCTTATTTGATTGATTGTTTGTATCTGACAATGCAATAATAGGTATTCCTCTTTCAAATGCATCATTTACTGCATTTCTATCTGGCCATGCATCTACAACAAGAACAACTTTTGGTTCATAATAATCATCAAGATCAATATTAGTCATCATACCTGGAGGATATCTTCCAGGAATAATCTTAAAATTAGTAATTTCATGCATTAATTTAATTGCATTCCATCCATTTTCTCTTCTACAAACAATAAGAATATCTTCTGGATTGAATTTTGAAAGCATATCTGCTGCAATCTTTATTCTTTCATCTATTTTTTTAAGATTTAAAACAGACAATCCATCATGTCTTGTTTTATAGATAAAATTATGCATGTATTTTGTCTTAAACTTGGTACCTATATGAATACCACTTTTCAAATATTGTGCTGTTGGTAATAATAATTGTTCTTCTGCCATTTTACAGGTGATAATAAGGCATCCCTTTAAAAATCTTTCCTTATGTTATTATATATAATACGAAAGGTTTAAAAATAGAATCTAAATTTGTAATACTTACAATAATTAATATTGTAATAGATAGGTCGGTAATAAGCTTACCTATACTGGAGGAAAATAATATGGCAAGAATGCATTCAAGAGCTAAAGGTAAAAGTGGCTCAACAAAACCATCAAAAGTAGAAAAGCCCTTATGGGTAAGATATTCTGATAAAGAAGTTGAACAATTAATTGTTAAATTAGGTAAAAATGATAAATCAGCTTCAGAAATAGGACTTATATTAAGAGATACTTATGGAATCCCTTCTGTTAAGATATTAACAGGTAAAAAAATTCAAAAAATATTAGATGAGCATAAGTTAACAAAAGATATTCCTGAAGATCTTATGAATTTAATAAGAATTTCTGTTAAACTAAGAAACCATATGGGAAATAATAAGCACGATATGACTGCTAGAAGAGGACTTGAAATAGCAGATTCAAAAATCAAAAGATTAAGTGATTATTATATTAAAAAAGGAAAATTACCAAAAGATTGGAAATTTGATCCAGAAAAAGTTAAATTATTAGTTGAATAGATTAATTATTTTTTTATTTTAATTTCATTTTTATTAAAAAGAGCGTGTTCTTAAATTATTATAGATAAAAAATGAAAGAAGAAAACAGATTAAAACATTATGCAGTTATTGAAAGATTATATTCAATTATATCAAAAAAAGTAAATTATTGTATTCCTAATTGTATTTCTCAAGAGATAAGTAAATATCCTGATAAAGACAAAGGCCATTTTGGATGTTGTACAAAGGATTATTATGGTATGGAAAAAGAAACTATAGAAATTGATAAACATAATAAAATATTAAGAAACAAAAGAAAACAAAACTCATCGCTTGTAAAAAGAATAGAAGATGAAAAAATTAATTTGGGAAGTTATTGTATAATGCATACAAAAGAAAAAGGATGTATTGTTAATAAATATAAACCAATAATATGTATTTCGTATTTTTGTGAATCTTTTGAGAAAAATATTTTTGATAATTATGGTGTTGAAATTAATAATAAAATAAAGGATTTTTTAGATAGGTATTTTTTTCTTGAAGACTTACTTAAGGGAAAATTAAAAGAAAAAGAAGTAAAAGATTATGAATATGATCTTCTTAATGTGATAAAAACAATAAAAGAGAAAAATAAAGAGAAAGAATATAATGGACAAAAAAACAAGAATCAAACACTATGCAGTTATTGAAAGATTGTATGAAAGAATATCAAAAAAAGTAAATTATTGTTTAACAGAATGCATCCCTTACACAGACAATAAAGGTTGTTGTATTATGGACTTTCATTTAAATGAATTAGATTATTCCATTTTTAATGAAAATAAACATTTAAAAGAACTTATCGAATATAGGAGTAAATGGAATCCTAATTTAGGTAATAGATCAATTGAAAATGAAAATAAAGAACATAAAAATAATATTGAAATTATATCTTGTAATACTATGTCTTGTAGTGCTCATAATCCCAAAATAGGATGTACAATAACAAAATATAAACCAATAACATGCATATCTTTTTTCTGTGGATTTTTTGATAATTATTTTAAGAGAAATTATGGTGAATTTAATTTAAAAAAAATGAAAAATTACCCAACAAGACAGAATATTTTGATTGATCTTTTAAAAGGAAAAATATCTGAAAAAAATATAAAATCTTATGAATATGGTCTTTTATCTGTTATAAAAAATATTGACAAAACTAATAAAAAAATTAATGTTTGATTATTTTATAATTATCTTTCTCGTCTTTAAAGTGAAATTTTATTGACAAATGAATATATTTGATTAGATAACATAATTCTTATTTCAGTAAAAAAAGAATTAGATTTCTTTATATCTATTATATCAATATGATATTTTTTATTATCTAATAAATTAGAAAATAAATAAAATATTTCTTCTTTTATTTTGTCAGCTTCAGAGTATTGTTTTTTTAATTTAAAACATAATCTTTTTTGAATCAGATTATTAACTTTCTTAAAAAACTCATCAGGGAATAATGAACTCAATTCTTCTTCTTTTACTTTATCTAAATCAAGACCAAATATTTCATCCATCTTATAAATCAAATCTAATTTTTCTTTATTTCCTAATACAGAATCCTTTACAACATTCCATAAAACAGCTAATGCCGCTGACATGTTTAAATCATCATTTATTGCTGAATGAAAGTCATGCAAATAAGTATTTTCAGTTGGATTACTAAATGAATCTTTCTTAAATTCAAGAATTTTAGTTTTTAGTTTTTTTAACAAATTTTGAGCATTCTTAATATTTTTATCAGTAAGGTTTAATTTTTGTTTATAGTGTACTGACATTAAAACATATCTAATAGCCACAGGATCAAATTCTTTTTTCAAAAGATCTCTTAATGTATAAAAATTACCTAGACTTTTACTCATTTTTTCTCCATTAACTATTAAAAATGCACAATGAACAAAATAATTACAGAATTTTTTATCATATGCAGCTTCACTTTGTGCTATTTCATTTGTATGATGTGGAAAAATAAGATCTTCTCCTCCTGAATGAATATCAAATGGTTGTCCTAAAAATTTTCTAGACATAGCTGAACATTCTAAATGCCACCCAGGTCTTCCTTTTCCAATATCTGTTTCCCAAAAAACATCTCCATCTTCTTCTCTATATGATTTCCATAATGCAAAATCTCTTGCATTTTCTTTTTTGTATTCATCTGAGTTATCTAATCTTCCAGAAGCATTTTTTTTCAATTGTTCGGGATTAAGATTTGCTAATTTTCCATAATCTTTGAAATTTGATATTCTATAATAGATATCTCCTTCAGAATCATAAGTAAAATCTTTTTCTTTTAGTTTTTTAACTAATTCAACCATCTCAGGAATTGTTTCTGATGCTTTAGGAGTTATATCTGCTTTTATTATATTTAATGAATTCAAATCCTTAAAAAATTCAGCAGTATAAAATTCAGTAAATTCTTTTAAAGACTTATTTTGTTGTCTACTATGTTTTATTGTTTTGTCATCAACATCAGTAATATTCATAACATGTTTTACTTTGTAGTTATTGAACAAAAAAACTCGTTTTAAGATATCAGAAAAAACAAAATATCTTAAATTCCCTATATGTGCGTAATTATAAACAGTTGGTCCACAACTATAAAATCCAACATATCCTTCTTTCAAGGGAACAAATTCTTCTTTTTTTCTAGTTAGAGTATTATACAAATATAATTTCATATTTTACCTCGCATAAAATTATTTACCTTTTATAAGAATACAAGTAAACCCAATCACTTTTAAAACTTTAGATTTTGTTTTTAATGCAATATTGTTAAATATTTCTTTTTTATCGTCTTTTAAATCATCATTTATTATTTTTAGTTTTATCTGCTTATATTTTTTAAGAATATCATTTATATTATCAATAAGATTATTAGTTACTCCTTGTTTTCCAATATTTATCAATTTTATATTTTCATTTGTATTTTTATTCATTTTATTCATTTTATTGTTTGTTATATCCTATATTTTTAATTATTTTCATTAATATTTTATTCATATATCAAAAATATTTAATTAATTTATATATAATCAATATAATATTTTATTCAATATATTTTCTCTTGTATGCTTCCAACAGAATATTTGCTAAATCAACTGCTTCATTATATGAAAGAGAAGTTTTATTTTTTAATTTATTCAAACGAGGATTTATTTCTGCTTCATTCATCTTTTTAGGAAATATTTTGCACACTTTTGGACGACTTTCATAAATCATACAATATGCTTCATCATTGCTTTCTACCATAAATGGACAAACATCATGATCAATAAACCAATCTATTATTTCAAGTTGATTTTTTTCATTGACATAAATTTTCTTAGGTATAATCTTAATATTTATACCTTTTTCTTTTGCTAATTTTAATAATCTTTTTTTCTCTTCATCAAAAATAGATATGGTGTATCTATCAAATGGAAAAGGAAATACTAATCCTGTTCTTGCAAATAAACCTTCTTTTATCTGTCTCTCTTCTTCTTTGCAAAGATCTAGTTTTTCTCTGAATTTACAGCATTCTCCACATCTTTTGCATCCTTCCATCCTATTACACTTAAATCTAGAATTTGTCATTTTAATTATATAATATATTTATATTTTTAAATTATTTGATTGTAAATCACATATGTGCTGAATCGTAATTATGTCACAGTTACTATTATCTGCCAAGTGTTTACATCATATGGGTGGGAAAAAGGGGTGGGAAAAAGCATATATAAAACACATAGAGCATATAAATCAACTAGACACATTAATAAGCTTTATCTAGATTATACCACACATATAAGTCTTAAATTCAAAAAACATAGTATCTTTCTTTGTAAATATGTAACTACTAAATTGTCACAATATAATATTTATAAACTTTATAAAGGAATATTTAAATACTTATCTATCTATTTGTAAAATAATAACTAACAAATCAACACAAACAAATAATAAATTAAAATTATGGGAGGTCTAAAATGGCACAATCAAAAAAAATCGTCCCTGTAAGAATAAGGGAAGACAAAAATGAAATATCAATAGTAAATATAGTTATTAGTTCTAGTTTAGAGAAAAAAGTTCCATTAGAAAAGATGGCTGCTACATTAAGTAATACAGAATACAATCCCGAACAGTTTCCAGGACTTGTATTAAAAATAAAAGATCCTAAAACATCTGCATTAATTTTTTCATCAGGAAATATTGTATGTACTGGAGCTAAATCAATGGGGGATGTTGAGAAATCTATCCAACAGATAATTAAATATCTAAAAAGAATTAATGTTAATGTAACTATAAAACCAAAAATAACAATACAAAACATTGTTGGAAGTGGAAATATTAATATGGATCTTAATTTAAATTTATTGGCAATAAGACTTCCAAATACAGATTATGAACCAGAACAATTTCCAGGATTAGTATACAAACTAAAAGGTACTCGAGCTACTTTCTTATTATTTACAAATGGAAAAATAGTATGTACAGGAACAAAAACAGAAGAAGAAATGAAAGAATCTGTTAGTAAATTAATTGAAGTACTTAAGAAAGTTAAATAATCTCTTTTTATTTTTTTAAATTTTAATTATTATTCTTCATAAAATGTGTCAATAATTAAATTTCTTTCCATCTTAACTAATGAATTATTTTTAATAACATTATAAACAAAGAAATTCTTTTTAACATTAGTTATCTTACCAAAAAGTAGTTTTGCTTGAGATTTAATTTTAAAATAATCATAAAGATCTTCATTTGTAGAATAATTCTTATCAAAAATAATATTTAATCCAATATCATTAAATTTAGATTTAATTTTAGAAAATTCTTTTGAATCATTAATATTTTTCAATTTATCATAATTTATATACCCTAATCTTTTATTGCCAGTATATTCATCAAAATAACTTATACCATAAGGATCATTCATAAGTGTAAAAATGGCATTATTAAGTTTTAATTCTCCTGAATAAATTGTTAAATTTCCAAAAAAACTAAAGAATATTATAAAAAAAACTACATATGAACCAGCGAGTACACTAAACTTAGCAATTGTTAAAAGTAATGCCAATGCTTGTGTTCCTTTTTTTTTATTCATAATAATCACCTTCTATTAAAACAATCTGCAGTATTCTTTAAAATATTATTTTTAATGTTATCTTCAAAGTTTTTTGGAAATTCTACTTGAAATGAACCCAAATAATAATAAGCCTCATGTTTATCAACATCACCAAAAGTAACATCAATAAAATAATCATTAGGAGATATGCCTAAATTGTTTACAAAACAAGAAACTAATTTTAATGTTTCTTTAGGATATTCTTTATCTATTGTAATTTTAGGATTTTGAATATTCTTATTGACTTTAACTTTAATATAAAAACTAAAATCATTTTTTATTTTTCCACACATAGCATTTAATTGCTGTTCTTTTGTGTAACTAGGATTTACATAATATAATTTATCTCTAAGTTTTTTTGAGTCTCCTTCATATTCAAAACAATAATCATTTGCAAGTTTATGAGTTGATGGAAAAAATATTTCAAAAAAACTATCTGATTTAAGACTATTTTTTCCTGTTTCATCAGCAATTAAAAGATTACCGGGAACTTTTTTAAAATATATATTATCTGATGTTGGAAAAATTGTTTTATCTTCTCTCAAGTTTAAAAGAAAAACATCTTCTGAATAAAGATTATATCCTTTTTTAAAAGATTGATCATCTTGTTTTTCTTTCTTAAATAAGGAAATCTTTTTATTATTAAATAAAAAACCATATTGATTTATCTCTTCTCTATAATAAGTATATTCTAAAGGATAATTTATACTATCCATGGCTTCTGAAACTGAAACAAGTTCATTAATAATCATTTTCTGTCTCACGCCTTCTGAATCCCCATATCCAAAAATTTTCAAAATACCAAAAATAAGAAAAGCAAGAACTATAATAAACATCCCTATGTTGTACCATACCTTTGCTTGTGCTTTCTTGTTCATTTTTTATTATCTACTTTAAGTCTATTAAATAAATTTTTTAAGCTTTCTCTGCTTACTTGTTTATTCAAATCATCATATCTGCATTGAACTCCGTATTCATTTCTAACATTAGTTAATTTGCCCCCACGTTCTTTACATGCTTTTTTAATAGATTCCTTAAAATTTTTAGTATTAGTATCACCAATATTTCCATCACATGCATCAACTAACCCATCATTATCCTTATCATAATGTGTTAAATTTCCACATGCTGGATGAGCACATACACACCAATCACAAAAATCAGGTAATCTATCGTTATCTATATCTTTAAAATTGTTTTTACCAAAATCATTAGAAGTTGGATCTAAATTAATCTTTGAAGGATTTAATCTTTGCAAATTACATGCATCAAATGTTGTTGAAGTTTGTGATTTTCCTGTAAAAATAAAAGAGATAACTACAATCATAGCAATAATTCCTAAAACTAATAAAATAATTGTTGTAATTGACATTCCTCCTTTCTGATTCATTTAATTCTCCTCATAACAACAATACCAATATTTACCACCCTCTTCAGGTTTATGTGTTGTTCCATCTATTTCAGTACATCCACGACTTAAAATCTTTCCATCATTATTGCATTTTGTTCCTTCTAAAGCTTCATTATAAGATTTACATTGTCCACCTAATAAATCACAACGATTTGTTGTTGTTCTAAAAAAACTAGCTTTATCATTAAATATAGCAATAAGAACAATCATAACAATTAAAGCAATAACTAATCCAATAATTACATTTGTAGTATTTACTCCTTTTCTATTTATCATATAATCCCCCTAAAATAAATCACTTTATAAAAATTGTTATAATGAAAAAATAAAAAAATAATTAATCAAAGAATTACTTTTTTCTTTTTGTTGCTTTTTTCTTTTTTGCTGGTTTCTTTTTAGTTGCTTTCTTTTTTGTTGCTTTCTTTTTGGTTACTTTTTTCTTTTTTGCTGGTTTCTTTTTAGTTGCTTTCTTTTTAGTTGCTTTTTTCTTTGTTGCTTTCTTTTTTGTTGCTTTTTTCTTTGTTGCTTTCTTTTTAGTTGCTTTCT
>CAYLKE010000011.1:0-43359 GCA_964384425.1 uncultured Methanosarcinales archaeon
AAAGCAATACTCCATAATATCTTTTTATGGTTTAGTAAAGTCTTGGGACAAACCCATTAATTTAAGAAACTTTATATATAAACCTTTCTAATATTTTTTTATGATTACCAATACACTATACAATAAAATCATTTCAAAAAAAGAAAAACATTGCAAGAATATCTTTACAAAAGGTCTTGGTATGATGTTTTCAAAAAAGAAAACTATTGTTATGTACTTTAATAAAGAGCAAATAATTTCTCTTCACAATTTTTTTGTATTCTTCCCTATTAATTTGTATTTCTTAGATAAAAACATGAAAGTTATTGAGATTAAGAAAAGATTTTTTCCATTTACATTCTATACATCAAAAAATAAAGCAAAGTATCTTGTAGAATCTCCTTTTGATTTGAATACAGATGTTGGAGATATATTAGATATAAGAAAAATTCGACAATAGCTATCTATCCCAATTTAAAGGTTGAAGTATTAGACTTAGCTATCTAATGGTCGAATTTTTGGAATTGTAAATTCCAATCTAAGGATAGAGGTATTATACCTCTATGAAAATTCTTCTTGATAGACGGAATTTCCAATAAAATAAGAAAATTATATAAACAACCTTAATAAAATGTATGCTACAATGGTAAATACAATTACTTGGATATTAATTGCAGTTGCTGCAGTTATTGTAATATATGTCATCTATGTGTTTAATGGATTAATTAGATTAAAGAACAGAATAGAAAACGCATGGGCACAGATAGATGTACAACTTAAAAGAAGAGCAGATTTGATTCCAAATCTAATAAACACAGTAAAAGGATATATGAAACATGAGAGAGGAGTCTTAACAGAAGTTACAAAAGCAAGAACAGAATTAATGAAAGCAAGCAACATAAAAGAAAAAGGAAAAGCAAACAATATGTTGACTGGTGCACTTAAATCATTATTTGCTGTTGCAGAAAGTTATCCAGATTTAAAGGCAAGTACTAACTTTAAACAATTACAGGATGAATTAGTTACAACAGAAGACAAAGTTGCTTATTCAAGACAATATTATAATGACGAAGTAAGAAGATTCAACACAAAAACAGAAACATTTCCTTCAAATATGGTTGCAAAAATAATGGGATTCAAAGAAAAAGATTATTTTGAAGCTCAACCTTCTGATAGAAAAGCTGTTAAAGTTGAATTTTAATTTTTCTTTTATTTTAATTAAGTTTTTAAATAAAACATTATACTAATAATAAAAATGAGAAAATCTTTTATTGATCAAATAAAAAACAATAGAATTAAATCAATCTTCCTTATGACAATATTTATTGGCCTACTGATTTTTGTAAGTTATATTATCAACTTATTCTATGGAAGTGGAGGGTATGGAATATTGTTTATTGGAATTGCAATAGCTGTTGGAATGTCATTACTTTCTTATTTCAAAGGAGATAAGATGGCACTAGCAATGGTGCAAGCAAAAGAAGTTAAAAGAAAAGACAATGTTCTTTTACATGGTATTGTGGAAGGTCTTTCTCTTGCAGGAGGAATACCAAAACCAGAAATATATATCATACCTGACAAAGGATTAAATGCATTTGCAACTGGAAGAAACCCAGAGAATGCATCAATAGCAGTTACACAAGGATTATTAGAAACAATGAATAAAAGAGAACTTGAAGGTGTTATTGCACATGAACTTAGTCATGTTAGGAATTATGATATGTTATTTCTTACAATGTCATCAATATTAATAGGAGCTATAACATTGATAACAGATATTGCTTTACGATCTTTATGGTTTGGAGGAGGTAGAAGTAGAGAAAATAAAAGCCCAGTGGTTATGATAATATTTATTGTATCAGTAATACTTGCACCAATAATTGCTGTAATGATTCAAATGGCAATAAGTAGAAAAAGAGAGTTTATGGCAGATGCATCTGCAGTTGAGTTAACACGTTATCCACGAGGATTAGCTGATGCTTTAGAAAAAATAAAATCTCATTCACAAGTTCAACACAAAAGTAAATTAGCAGCAATAAAGGCACTTTCTCCTCTTTATATTAGCTCTCCATTTTCTGGATTAAGTAATTTATTTTCAACACATCCACCTCTTGAAAAGAGAATAAGAGTATTAAAGAATATGTAAGTTTATTATTTATTATATTTAACACAAATATTTAATAATAAAAAAATAATTCTATATAAAAAAGGTGAATTAATTGGATAAATTTGTTTTAATTAAAATAAATGAATATAGAAATACTATTCTTAATAACAATAACAGAGATATCTGCCCAGGATCAATAATAAAGAAGAACAATCTAAAAAGAAAACTACTTGGTTTTTGGAAAAATCACAAAAAATTAGATATGATTATTTTACAAGATGAATTTACAATAAAAGGAGATTTTTTTCTAATGAATTATTGTCCTGAAACAGATAATATTATCAACATAGATAAAAATAATGAATACAAAATATGGAATATTAATAAAAGAGTAAAAGAAGGAAATCTATACATAAATATATCTCATAATGAACAAGTTTTTTCTGAATTTAAAAATAAAGCATATCTTTTTTATGATTTCTTAAACAACATAGAAAAAAATCAAAGACAAAAAGATATAAGATATAAATTCAATAATTATTTAAGAAAATCACTAGAATATTATAATGTTCAGAAAATTCCAGATGATTTAGAAAAAAAGTTTATTGAAAACAAAAATTTAGAATTTTATGAAATTGCAAATATAATTAGGGAGGGACTTTAATGTTAGAAAAAAAGATAAAAAAATATTCAAATTTAAATTCTAAAGTAAGTGATTTTATAGAAAAAATAAAAAATGATTTTTCAAATTCAAATAGATGGAATCCTCCTGCTTATGAAAAAAATATTGAAAATATTATAGAAATAACAGCAATAAATAGATTCACATCATATAAATCTCTTGAAGATTATTTTGACTGGAGATTAAATCATAAAGATAAATTAAATAGAGAATATGAGCTTAAGATAATGGAATACAATACTATGATAAAATCAATATCTAAGAAATTTAACAATAATCAAAAATATTTTTCTGAGAAAGCGACTTATTATCCTTGTACCAAGAAACTTTCATATTAGCAACAGCATTATAATATTGTATTAATTCTTTTATATTATCAAATTTTTTCATCTTGTCTTTTTTGAATGCATTTCTTACATTCTCTCTTACTTGCCAAACACCAACAGGAATTATATATTCTTTTTCAATCTCTCTTATGACAATTGCTTTTGCTTGCTTTCTTATATTTTTAAGGTATTCTACAACTGCATATCTTGCTGCATAATAACCTCCTGCTTGAAGATCAGCATATTTCTTTCTTCCATAAATTGATTCTTCCTCTCTATTATAAGATATTTTTCCAAAATCATCTTGCCATATTTCATATTGTTCATATTCCCATGCTCCAGGCAATAATATTACAAAAAATTTATTGTGTAAAAAATAATTTTCAAAAATAGTTATATCATTTATTGTAGAATAAGATTTTATTTCTTTCATCCATTCTTTTGTCAGTATGTCATCTGTTGCAGTTATGCTCCATCTTGTTGGGACAATTCTTTTTGTATCTTTTTTTCCCAAAACACCCATATTGAAGACTCTTGTTGTATAATAAAGATCATTTGTTCTTTTGAATATTTTTTTCACTCCTTCAACAGATTTAAGATCATCAGAAACCAATTTTTCAGTTACTATTGGGACTTTAGGATTATCAGTTATATTTGTTTTTTTTAATTTTCCATAATATCCTCTTGGTGCTGTAAACTTGTCATAATCAATTTTTATAGAGGGTTTTTTATTAAAAAAAGATTCAGAATAAACAGGGCGACTTGAAAGAAGAGCCCATTTTATATCTCCTTGTAATCCAGATCGAACATTAACTTTATTTTCATGTCTCGCATTTATTGTGAGAGTAAAATTATTTATAACGTCAGAATAATTACTTCCATAAAGTTTAGAATAATCTGTCACAGATTCTGTTCCTGCAGATACAAAATGATTGAAATTGACTTTGGGATATCCAAAACTACCTATCAAAATATTAGGTGGAAGTTGGCCATAATGATTTTGACGAACATTTCTTTTTTCAACTTCATTTTTAAGATTTTTATAGATTCCCCTATAAAATTCCTTTTTCTTTTTTCTGACAATATCTATTGATGAAAGCATTATTAGTTTTCTATATTTTATTTTTTATAGAGGACGTTTGATTTTTCTTAGCAATATTAAAAGGATCAATATAATCTTCACAGACTTCAGTAAACTCATTATATTTAGGACATATTACTTTCAAAAGATTTTCTTTATCTGTAAACCCACTATATTTCTTTCCATCAATTATTAATGTTGGATAAGTATCAACTGAATAAACTTTTTTTAACAATTGTATCATTGGTTCTTCAGTGTTTCCATCAAAAACAAAATTAAGAAGTTTCATACCAAATTTATTCTTCAGATATGTTAATACTACTCCTTGACTAGAACAATCAGGACATTGCTTCTCATCCCCATAAAAATAAAGTAATGTTACAACATCATTTTCACAAGTTTTTTTCACTCTTTCTGCAAGCAACCAATAATTTATCTGGGAAAGGGAATACTCTCTTTTTAAGAGTTCGAATTCATATTCATTAACAGCTGCATCATTTACATAATTCTCTATACGTTCTCTTGTTTTTTCAAGAGATAATACACTATCATCAAATGCTTTTGATAAGACACCACAATTATCTTCCTCTGAAAAAACATTTATGAATTGATATTGTAATTGCAATGATCTTAACTCAAGTGCCTGTATTCTTTCCTTTTCATTAATCATCCCAACCCTTTGATTTTCTACAAATAATCCTAATAACAAACCCAATGCAAATATTCCTGCTGTTATTATAAAACTAATAATGTATATTTCCTTGCTTATTCTTCTTTTTATCATCTTAACCACCGTTTATCCTTCTTTCTCATAAAAACTGTTTCAACAATTACATAAACCCATGCTGCTGCAAGTAAAAAAAAGTAAAGGAATAAATAAAAAACAGCAGGTAATTTGCCATATCTCAAAAGTTTATCTTTTGCATATTCATGCGATTTTTTTAGACCATAAATAGATATTCCAAATGATACAATCATCAATACAAATAATCCAAACTTATAATCTAATATACTAAAATTTGAAAATAAATTTTTAAACATATGCCAAATATCAAAGTCAATTAAAGACCAATTAAATATTCTATTAACCCATGGTTTTATGAAAGAATATATGAATGTTGTAAGTAAAATAAGTGTTACTGCTATTCCTGCAAATGAATAAATTAATTTCATTAATCCATAATCTCCATATTTTGGATTAAGAGTAAAGAACCTATATCTTATCATATTTATGAAATTTCCTTTATACCACCTGTTTCTTTGTTTCATTAAACTTTTGATATTTTTTGGAACAATAGTATGAACAAATGCATCTTTTGTCTGGATTATTTTATAATTATATTTATGTATTCTTAATGTTATTTCATGATCCTCAGTAAGATTATGTGCTGTATCAAATCCCCCTATCTTTCTTAAAATAGATGTTTTATAGACTGAAAAAGGTCCGGGAATAACTCCTATGGAATCTAATCTTCCCATTAGTTCTTTGTAAAATGCATTCAATATGTATTCATAATGTTGCATTTTTTGTAATGTTGACATATCTTTTCCAAGATGCTTAACTTTCATCCATGGAAGAACAGCTGCAACTTCCTCTTCTCTATCAAAATGAGGTAATAATTCTTTTAATGCATTGCTATCTATTTCTGAATCTGCATCAAACACAACAAAATATTCTCCTTTTGCAAAAGTCAATGCAGCATTTATTGCAGAAGCTTTTTTTCCATTTATTTTATTTATGAGATTTATATTCTTATGGTTTCCTTTATCAATAAAATTCTGTACAATCTCTTTAGTATTGTCTGTACTTCCATCATTTACAACAATAATCTCAACTTTCTCTTTTGGATAATCTAGTTTAAGCACAGATTCAATTGTTGGAATAATGACTTTTTCCTCATTCCATGCAGGAATTGCAATTGTAACTAGAGGGAATTGTGTAAGTTTTCTTCTTTTTGGAGAAGGACGAGTTACAAAAACAAGATACCAAAATATAATAAAATACAAGAGAATAAAATAACAAACCCATACAGTATATTCAATCACACGATCTAACAACATCTTTATATTAAAAATGATGTAAATTCTTTTATAATCTTTTTGTTGATTATTTATAATATAAATAATAATATATAAAGAAATGCCAATAATATTTACTATGTAATATATTTTACAGAATATCTTTTTCAAATATTACTTCTTTTTCAATAGGCCATTCTTCTATTGTTGCAAGTTCATATTTTATATTCAATTTGTCAAGAATATTTTTTACTTTTTTGTTTTGCATTGTTAATCTCTTTCTATTTACAATATATCTTTTTTTACTTTCTTGATAATAAATTTTTCCAATGATTTTTTCTATTTGTTTTTTAATATCTGCAGAAAGTTTTTCTGAATAAATAACACCCCTTAATAATGTTCCGTAATCTGTTACTTTATCTATATTACCAAATTTTTGAACAATTGTTTCTGCTCTCAATTTCAGTCTTTCTGCCATTTGAATTCTATTTTTTAATTTAACAGTACAAACATGAATGGATAAATTAATTGAATTTTCGTCTGCCCATTCCAAAAGTTTTTTTCCTAAATCAAGTGAACCTTTTACTTGATAAGTGTTAGCATCTATTTCATAAAAATCAGTTATCTTATTAACATCATTATCTGCATATTCTAATTCATTTAAATTAAGAAAATCTACTTTATTGTTTAGATATTTAATTAGTTCCTCTAATTCTTTTTCTTTATCTGGAAGAATAGGGACTTCAACCCCAATATTAAATTTGTCGTCTTTAATTTTGAGAATTTCTTGAAATAATTTATCATGTTTTTTTAGATAATCTTTATCTTGATAAAATAAATGAAATCTTATCTCATCCAATCCTGCTTGTTTCAATTGTTTTATTTTTTCAACATCTGCAAGTGTTAATGTTGTATATAAATGAATATGAAATCTGTTTCTAAATTCTTTTTTTAATGCCTTTATTATTTTAAGTGTACGAGGCAAAACACATAAAGGATCTCCACCAGTTATTCCAACCCCTTTTGATTGAGTTGTTTTTATTTCTTGAATAATTTTAGGAATATAATCTCCTTTTGTATCTAGTTTAATTTCATTAATTTGGAGAATATCATGCTTATGTTTCTCATCCCCAATAGGACAATAAAAACAATTGTTACTGCATAATCCTGTAATGAAAAGAACAGACTTACGTCCTTTAACACATAATTGACAACCTTGACAAATGTCTTTGTTACAGTATGAAAAGTATTTTGTTTGTTTCATTGTTATAATGAAGAAAATAAGGGCATATTAATAAACTTTGTTGTATCTAATAAACCGAGTAAATTCTTTTATTGAAACTTCATTTTGAAAATAGTTTTTGTAATTTAATTGTTTTACCTTTTCTTGCCTTTTTGAATGCAAGTTGTATATTTTTATCAGAAACAATTTTAGAAAACAAATCTTTTTTCATCATGAGTTATTGGAGGAAAGAAGCATTGTTGTTAAGGTTGTTGTTGCCATTAGCATCCGAATCGTTGTCAATGTTGTTGACATAGACCTGCCTCAATCCTTGTAGCTTTTTCATCTTCATACCACCACTGTTTCATTTCTGTTACAGTTGAATTTCATAACTTTTTGATAAAAAGTCTTGATGAAAAAACGTGTAACCCACACCTTTTTCACTTCTTTAAGTGATAAAAGGTAAGTTAAAAGAAATTGAAGTCATATATGAATTTTTCGAACGCGACCTACGGTGTTATTTGTGGGTTACTAACTGGAGGAAAGAAGCATAGTAGATAAGATCGTTGTAGCCATTAGCACTAGAACCGTTGCCAATGATATTGACATAGACCCGCCTCAATTCACCTTTTTCTGGTGATGTGTTTATCCAGAAACACATTGCTTCTTTTCTGTCTTTGAAAACTAATTTTGAGTAGTTTTCAAGTAATTGTTTATCATCCTGAACTAATGCTAACCACCCTTTGTGTTTTAAGAGTTCAGATTGTGTTAACATTTGTCTGTATTTGTCGTCTTTAATACTTACTTCAAATACATTCTTATTATCAACTTTGTATTTATTATAATCTGATTGAATGTAATGATCGTTAAAATTTGGATCTATATTAACTAATTCTTCACAATTGTGGATGATTTTGAATTTGTCTTTTCCATTGTAACAGATTGCACAATTACTATCTAACCATTTTTCCCATAATGAAAGATGATTTAAATTAGTGTTTGGATTTTCATTTACTTGTTTGATTCTTGCTTCCAAGTTTGTTGAGAATGAAGAGATTACTAATCCTTGTTTTTTTAGTTCTGCTATTCCTTCTGCATATGTGTCTGTTTTGATTGGATCGTATGAATTTATGATTAAATTAGAATAATCTATTTGAGTTGGTTTTACTTCTTCTTTGACTTCTTCTGTTTTCTTTTTCTTAGGAAATACATAAGGATTGTTTTCTATGCCTTTTGGTATTGCTACGTATTTCCAAGGATTTGGTCTTTCGTTGTTTGTCATTTTTGTTTTTGATATTTTTATTTTTTATCATGAATTTTTCGCTGCTTCGCAGTTATTTGTGGGTTACTAACTGGAGGAAAGAAGCAACGCAGCTAAGATCATTGTAGCCATTAGCATTCGAATCATCGTCAACGCTGCTGACATAGACCTGCCTCAATTCGCCTTTTTCTGGATCGTTTCTTATCCAAAAATTCATTGCATTTGTTTTTTCTTTAAACACTAAGTTTGAGTATTGTTCTAATAATTTAGTGTTATTTTGAACTAATGCTAACCATCCTTTGTGTTTTAAGAGTTCAGGTTGAGTTAACATTTGTCTGTATTTGTCATCTTTAATGTTTATCTCAAAAACATTCTTATTATCAACTTTGTATTTATTATAATCTGATTGAATGTAATGATCGTTAAAATTTGGATCTATATTAACTAATTCTTCACAATTGTGGATGATTTTGAATTTGTCTTTTCCATTGTAACAGATTCCACAATTGCTATCAAGCCACGTGTTCCATAATGAAAGATCTTTTAGTTCTGTGTTTGGGTTTTCATTTGCTTGTTTAAGTCTTGTTTCTAAGTTTTTTGAAAATGAAGGAATTACTAACCCTTGTTTTTTTAGTTCTGCTACTCCTTTTGCATATGTGTCTGCTTTGATTAGATTGTAAGATTTGATGGTTAGATTAGAATAATCTGTTGAAGGTGTTTCTTCTGTTTTCTTTTTCTTAGGAAATACATAAGGATTGTTTTCTATGCCTTTTGGTATTGCTACGTATTTCCAAGGATTTGGTCTTTCGTTGTTTGTCATTTTTGTTTTTGATATTTTTATTTTTTATCATGAATTTTTCGCTGCTTCGCAGTTATTTGTGGGTCACTAACTGGAGGAAAGAAGCACCGAAGCTAAGACTATCGCTGCCACTAGCACTCGAATCAACGTCAATGCTGCTGACATAGACCTGCTTCAATTCGCCTTTTTCTGGAATATTTCTTATCCAAAAACCCATTGTTTCTTGTTTATCTTTGAAAACTAAGTTTGAATAATTTTCAAGTAATTTCTTATTATTTTGAACTAATGCTAACCATCCTTTGTGTTTTAAGAGTTCAGATTGTGTTAGTGAGTTATTATATTCGTCGTCTTTAATATTTATCTCAAACACATTCTTATTATCGACTTTATATTTATTGTAGTCTGATTCAATGTAATGATCGTTAAAATTTGGATCTATATTAACTAATTCTTCACAATTGTGGATGATTTTGAATTTGTCTTTTCCATTGTAACAGATTGCACAATTACTATCTAACCATTTTTCCCATAATGAAAGATGATTTAAATTAGTGTTTGGATTTTCATTTACTTGTTTGATTCTTGCTTCCAAGTTTGTTGAGAATGAAGAGATTACTAATCCTTGTTTTTTTAGTTCTGCTATTCCTTCTGCATATGTGTCTGTTTTGATTGGATCGTATGAATTTATGATTAAATTAGAATAATCTATTTGAGTTGGTTTTACTTCTTCTTTGACTTCTTCTGTTTTCTTTTTCTTAGGAAATACATAAGGATTGTTTTCTATGCCTTTTGGTATTGCTACGTATTTCCAAGGGTTTGGTTTTTCATTCATCTTAATTCTCCTTGAGCATAATTTTTGTAAAATCCTTTCGTAATGTCAATTGCTTTTTTAGGCATTTCAGATGCATCATTTATTCTAATAACAGTTGCACCATAACTTTCAAGATCTTTTGTTGTTTTGGTATCACTCCCTATCTGGAAATGGACATAATGCTTATCTGAAATTATTCTTTTAAAATCATTTTTTACAGAATCCCAATTCCATATTTCTCCATCACTTATTGTCATTAAAATACTACCTGATTCTCTTGCATTCTTAGCTAGAACATCTACATCTAACGAAGTTGAACCACCAAAAACAGGATTAAGAATTCTTTTCTTAATTTGAACTTTATCTTCATATCCTTTTTCACCAGTTGCATCTGTTTGAGATGCAAATGTAATCATATTATATCTTGTTTTTATTCCAACACCAATTCTATGAAGTGCTTTCTCTACCCCATAATATGATAATAAAGCGTAATGGTATTTACTATTGTCTCCCCATGGAACAATATTAGTTTTACCTTCTCCTTTTGAATTTGCTTCTTGTATCATACTGCCAGATGTGTCTAAAACACATATATTTAATTCAGGATAAGATTTAATACTTTGTTTGTATTTGACAACATGTCTTACATAATCTCTTGGAACTGCCAAAGAAGGTTTACCTTCTTCATCTAACAATATTTTTCCAAATAAGATGTTTTCTAATTTGTCTTTGTCAATATCAAATTTACGAGATTGAATAGGTGCAATTGGCATGCTTTGTCCTTTTTTAGGAGATTCAGCTTTTATGTATAATTCTGATGCTAGTCCTTGATAAAAATAATCTAATGCTCTCCAGTTTTCAACAAACATAGGAAGATCTTCGCCTTTCTGGTTTCTCCTTTGCATAACTTTTTTCATGTTGTCTGGATCAAGTATTCTTTTCACCATAGGATCATTTATCTCTTCTGGATTGAATTTTCCTTCTCCATCAAATTCAATAGGAACTTTGTATCCTCTGCCATCACTTCCAGAGCCTGGCAATTGTTCAGGAGCATCTTGATCCATTAGTTCAGCTAGATGAATTGCAAATTTATAGAAAGTATTATCCCAATTAGATTTATTGAATAAATTGTTTATGTTTTGTTGTTTGTTATTTACTATGTTATTATCTTTTAAACATAGTTCAACAATTTCATCAACTTTCTTTTCATTAGTGTGATATTGTGATAATAATTTTCTTTGAGGTTTTCTTCCCCACATTTTTTGATTTAATTTAACAAATGCTTCATACAATGGAGAAAATTTTCCTTTGTTTAATTCTCCTTGTTCTGCCCAGAACATACTTAATCCATTAAAATGAGTGTATTGAGATCCATTTAAATTATTGATTATATCTGAAATACAATTTTCTAGATATAAAGCTCCTTGTTGTGAGAATTTGTTTTTTTCTAACAATGCTTTGCTTACTGCTTCAATAGTAATCTCTTTACTTTCTAAATCTTCTGGGCATCCTAATCCATCTTTATCATTTTTTAATTTATGATGTCCTATTTCGTGAAATTGAATGTCCTCACAGATTTTTGTTTTTGGAGTTTTTATTTTTAATTTATTTACAAATTCTTCTATTGATTTGTATTTTAAAGGATCCCAATTAGATGGAATTTCTTGAGTAATGTGATAATTAGATAAATCAATACAAGCAGAAACTGATGGAATACCAGAAACTTCTTTTACAGAGACAGGACTAGTCGAGCCTTGAGCTCTTGTTAATCTTTTAAGATGTTCCTCAATGTTTTCTAAATCGTTTTTGTTTCTTGCCATTTTATTAATTTCAGATTAATGCTTGAAAATCATTTTTGATTTCCTTTGTTTATTGTGATTTTTCGAACGCGACCTACAGTGTTATTTGTGGGTTACTAACTGGAGGAAAGAAGCATTGATGTCAAGGTTGCTGCCACCATAAGCACTCGAAACGCTGTCAATGCCGCCGACATAGACCCGCCCCAATTCGCCTTTTTCTGGTGATGTGTTTATCCAGAAACCCATTGCTTCTTGTCTGTTTTTGAAAACCATTTTTGAGTAGTTTTCAAGTAATTGTTTATCATTTTGAACTAATGCTAACCATCCTTTGTGTTTTAAGAGTTCGGATTGTTTTAGTAGTTTATCGTATTTGTCGTCTTTGATGTCAACTTCAAACACATTCTTATTATCGACTTTATATTTGTCGTAGTCTGATTGAATGTATGAATCATCAAAGTCTTCAGGAATATTGATCAGTTCTTCACAATTGTGGATAATTTTGAATTTGTCTTTTCCATTATAACAAATTCCACAATTGCTGTCTAACCATGTTTTCCACAAAGAAAGATCACTTAAATCTGTGTTAGGATTTTCCTTAATTTGTTTAAGTCTAGCTTCTAGGTTTTTTGAAAATGAAGGAACAATTAGTCCTTGTTTTTTTAATTCTGCTATTCCTTGTGCGTAAGTTTTTGCTTGAATTGGATCGTAAGATTTGATGATTAAGTTTGAATAGTCTGTTATAGTTGTTTCTACTTTAGGTGGTTCTTCTTTAACTTCTACTTTCTTCTTAGGAAATACATATGGATTATTTTCTATGTCTTTTGGTATTGCTACGTATTTCCAAGGGTTTGATCTTTTGTTATTTTTTGTCATTTTTATTTCCTTTGTTTGATTTTTATTATGAATTTTTCGTTGCTTCTCATTTACTTGTGGGTTACTAACTGGAGGAAAGAAGCATTGACGTTAAGATAGCTGACGCCAATAGCATACGAATCGTTGCCAATGTCGCTGACAACTACCTGCCTCAATTCGCCTTTTTTTGCTGAATTATTTATCCAAAAACTCATTGCTTTTTTTCTATCTTTGAAAACTAAGTTTGAATAATCTTCAAGTAACTTTTTATCGTTCTGAACTAATGCTAACCATCCTTTGTGTTTTAAGAGTTCGGATTGTTTTAGTAGTTTATCGTATTTGTCGTCTTTGATGTCAACTTCAAACACATTCTTATTATCGACTTTATATTTGTCGTAGTCTGATTGAATGTATGAATCATCAAAGTCTTCAGGAATATTGATCAGTTCTTCACAATTGTGGATAATTTTGAATTTATCTTTTCCATTGTAACAGATTCCACAATGGCTGTCTAGCCATGTTTCCCATAATGAAAGTTGATTTAAATTAGTGTTTGGATTTTCATTTACTTGTTTAAGTCTTGCTTCTAAATTTGATGAGAATGAAGGAATAATTAATCCTTGTTTTTTTAGTTCTGCTACTCCTTTTGCATATGTGTCTGCTTTAATTAGATCGTATGATTTTATGGTTAGATTAGAATAATCTGTTGGAGTTGATTCTACTTTAGGTGTTTCTTCTGTTTTCTTTTTCTTAGGAAATACATAAGAGTTTTTTGTTATATCTACATCCTTGGGTAATCTTGTGTATTTCCAAGGGTTTGGTTTTTCGTTCATTTTATTTTTTCCAACAAGAGAACTCTCCTTTTAATTCATCATTAAGTTCTCTAGAATATGGTTCTCCAGATCTATTAAAATAAACAATTGCATTAATTACATCTGATTTATTTTGTAATTTATTTTTAATAATATTTCCAATATCTTTTGAACAAAGGTAATTGTTTCCAACATAATCTTCTCTGATTCTATGAGGGTTTTCAATTATTCCTGAATAAGGTGCAACTAATTTAAATGCTTCAACAACACTGTCTTCAATTTTTGGTTGAGATTTTGGATTTACAGCTTTTGCATATTCTCTTAATGATCTAGCTAATGAAATAATTGTCAATCCACTTCTAATAGACGAAGGAAAAACACATCCGTATAATAATTTGTCATCGCCTTCTCCGATTCCATCTTCTTCTGCTTTTGCAGGCCATATTTCTTTCATAATCCTTTTACTGTTTTGAGCTTTTTCAGAAGGAATAAAATCTAATCCTTCAACTAGATATCTAAACATCAAAAGTTCTCTTCCTAATTCGTCTGCATCAGGTGTTTTAGATTTTTGTTTTAGATATGAAAATGCTTCTATAAAGTTATTAACATAATCTTGTGGTTTTTCTTGATCTTTTAATCTAATCTCTCCACCACTTCCCATCAAAATATTGTCTAAATCAGAAGGATTTTGTTTTCCTGGTGAAAAATTATCAACATCAATTATCATATGGGATCTTTCTTTAAGAGCTTTGTCCATTGAAACTGTCCCAGTATATTGCCCATTTCCAAAATTAGCAGACCATACTCCAACAGAGTATAATACATTTTGAGTTACATCTGTTCCATCATGATCTGTAAATGTTTTTAATTCTCCTTTTCCTAAACAATATTTATTTCCATCAATTTCTATAAAACCTTCAAATATGTTGAATAATTGGTTTTGAACAATTTCAGCACATCTGTTAATTTCTTCAACAATAATCAGTGGTCTGTAAATATCATCTGTAATAGAACTAATTTCTTTTTGAGAAACAACTCCCCCATTATGCATAGCATTATTTAGTTTCTTGAAATCCATCTGCCTGTATAAAGATTTAATATCTAGATCATTTCTTCCAAGAACATAGTTAGTGTTGTTATTGAACATGGATTTTAAATCAGCAAATAACTGACTTTTTCCCATACCTGCTCCACCACCAAGACCTATGTTAAGTCTTCCTGCTAATGCACATTTTACAACATCCCATAGTTGAAAGTCAACATTATCTAAAGAAAATAAAGTAGTTGTGTTTAAGTATGTTGGTGCATTTATTTCAGTTATTTTTTTGATTGGATTTTGAATTTTGTTTTTTGTTTTCATTTTGGTTTCCTTTATTTATTTTTTATTTTTTATCATAAATTTTTCGTTGCTTCTCATTTACTTGTGGGTTACTAACTGGAGGAAAGAAGCATCGCAGATAATGTCGCTGATGCCAACAGCATTCGAACCGTTGCCAATGTCGTTGACATAGACCTGCTCCAAATTACCTTGTGAATGTATGTCTATCCAGAATATCATTGCTTCTTTTCTGTCTTTGAAAACCAAGTTTGAATAATTTTCAAGTAATTTTTTATCATTTTTTACTAATGCTAACCACCCATTGTGTTTTAAGAGTTCAGATTGTGTTAACAATTTGTTGTATTTATCATCTTTAATTTTTAATTCAAACACATTCTTATTATCTACTTTGTATTTGTTGTAATCTGATTGGATATATAAATCGTTAAAGTCTTCAGGAATATTGATCAGTTCTTCACAATTGTGGATGATCTTGAATTTGTCTTTTCCATTGTAACAGGCTGCACAATTGCTATCTAACCAATTATCCCACAAAGATAAACCATTTAGTTCTGTGTTTGGATTTTCATTTGCTTGTTTTATTCTAAACTCTAGATTATTTGAAAATGATGGAATGACTAATCCTTGTTTTTTTAATTCTGCTATTCTTTTTGCATAATTTTTTGCTTTGATTGGATTGTAAGATTTGATGATTAGGTTAGAATAATCTGTTAAAGTTGTGTCTACTTTGGGTGTTTCTTCTATTTTCTTTTTCTTAGGAAATACATATGGGTTCTTTGTTATATCTACATCCTTTGGTAAACTTGTGTATTTCCAAGGGTTGGGTCTTTTGTTATTGTTTGTCATTTTAAAGAACCTCATCTAATATCTTTATTTTAATTTCAACAAGCATTTTAGGTCTAAGTTTATCTCTTAGAAAGGCTGGAATAATAATTATATTCTGAGCTCCTTGCTTGCTGATTTGTTTTGTTATTGTAAATTCATTCATTATATATTCCTCATATAAATATCATAGTTTTAACATAATTTTAATATGTCTTTACTATGTAGTTACATAATTAATATATAAATGTTTTGTTTATTAACTACTCAATAATAACAAATATGTAAAAATACCAGAAAGACAAGTAATTATAAAATAAATTAACCCTTAAACAACATCATCGCATCCCCTAATGAATAAAAACGATAATCATTCTTAATAGCATTATCATATGCCTTCATTAATCTTTCTTTTCCAGCAAATGCTGATGTTAACAACAAAAGAGAGGATTTAGGAAGATGAAAGTTTGTTATCATTGCAGATATTGGACATTTAAACACATGTCCTGGTTGTATGAATAAAGTTGAATTTCCTTCCCAAGAAATTATATGTTTTGTCTTCCTATCAAAAGGAGATGATTCAAGTGCCTTAACAACAGTTGTCCCAACTGCAATTATTCTTCTTTTATCATTTATTGCTTTATTGATAATATCTGCAGTCTCCTTAGAAAGAATAACATATTCTTCTCCTGTTTTTCCCTGCAACCTATCAACAGCATAAAATGTTGCATAACTAATATGTAATGTTAATTTAGCAATTATAACTCCTTTATTTTTTATTTTCTGCATAAGTTCTTCTGTAAAATGTAAACTTGCAGTCGGAGCAGCAAGTGATCCATTATTTTTGCAAAAAATTGTTTGATAATCTTTATCAGGAACATTTTTCTTAATGTAAGGAGGAAGTAAAAGTTGTAATTTATCTTCACTAAGTTTTTGTTTAAACTTTAAAATAAAATCTTCATCAATTTGTTCAAGTATTTCTGCAGAATTATCTTGAAAAATAATTACATCTCCTGCTTTAGGATTACGTCCTTTTAATTTGCATCTGTATGTATTCAATTTATTGGTGTACTTAGATAACTTAGCATCTACAGCGTCCGAAAGAATAACAACTTCCATCTCTGTTCCAGTTGTTCTGTTTCCAATTAATTTGCAGTGCCTTACTTTTGTTTCATTCACTACAAGCACATCCCCTTTTTTTAAATAATCAACTAATTCATAAAATATATGATGAGATATTTTTCCATCAGAATCGACTACCATTAACTTGCAACTATCATGAGGATGAACTGCTTTCTGTGCAATCATTTCTTTTGGAAGTTCATAATCATATTCTTTTAAGTTCATAAAAATATTAAAATTAAGTTATTTTATAAAGTTTTAGAAATTTAAAGTGTCATGCCTTATCTAATCATAATACGAGCAACATTAGGTTGTGGAAAAACAACAATATCAAAACTAATTGCAAAAGAACTAAATGCAGAATATATTTCAATAGATAAAGTAATGAATGAAAATAACTTAGATATTGTTAGTGAGGATGAAGGATGTATTTCTACTAAAAATTTTATTAAAGGAAATGAAATAATTCTTCCAACAATAAATAAATTTTTAGAAAATGGAAAATCAGTTATTGTTGATGGATGTTTTTATCATAAAAAACAAATTGAAAATTTAATTAATCAAACAAATGCAAAACATTTAGTATTTACATTAAAAGCAAGTGTTGAAACATGCATTCATAGAGATAAAGGAAGGCATCTTTCATATGGAGAATGTGCTGCAAGAGCAGTTCATAGTTTAGTTAGTAGATTTGACTACGGAATAATTATAGATACAGAAAATAAAACAAAAAAACAAATTAAAGAAGAGATATTAAAAAAAATAAAGAAAAAATATTATTCTAAAAATTAAATTATATAATTTAAAGACGAGAAAAATAAATATTAAAAAAACTTAAAAAAATTTATTAAAACAAAAGCTTTATATAAGATTAATTTATTGTCTTTAATAAACAAAATTTAAAAAAATAAAGAGGTGTTAAATTATGCCAACAAAATATGAACTTTTAGACGAAATGACAAAAAAGAAACTTTTGAGATTAGCTAAAAGAAAAAAGATTGATATTAAGAAATCATGGCTAAAATCTAAGATTGTCGAAACTATGACAAATAGTAGAAAATTAAAAAAAGCAGATTTATAATTTTTATTTTTGTTTTTTATTATTAAAAAAACCATCAAATGAAAAATACAACCATCCGAGATTAAAATACTCGTTTTGTTTTTCTAAAAAACCAAATTCTAACATATATGATTCTTCTTTTATTTTATTATATTGCCAAGGCAACTTATTAATTGATCCAAAATCAACAAGAAATTTATTCTTTTTTATTGATTTATAAAATAATTTTTTCTCTATTAATGAGTATTTTTTATCTTTATCAAAAGTATAATGAGTTAAATTAAATCCAGACCGAGAATATTCTTTTATTCTTTTCTCATTATTTTTCAAAGGAGATAAAAAACTAATATGGTCTGTAAACCTATAAAAAAAAGAAGTGTTTCCACCCACCACATTTAAAAAATAATCTTTAGAAAATTCATCAATTTGATTTAAATTTTTTATAAGTTCCATATCTGTCGTATAACAAACCATGTTAGAATCTTTAAGAAGACTATTTGATATTAAAAATTTATATTCTTTTTTTTTAAATTTAACACTATCTAAAATAGAGGTTTCTAAATTTTTTCTTAAAAAAGATACATAATCTCCTAAATTAGAATTATTATCATGAAATATTTTTCCATATTGATTACGATTACCTATTAAATTTACTGTAGAATGATAATTATTAGCCAAAACTAATTGTTCATGGTAACCTAAAAGAGAACAAATATTATTTTTTTCTAATTTATCTGTAATTTTTTTATTATTACCTCTAAACCCAATATTATTTCCCAAAGATATGATTTTATAATCGGTTATGTTATTTATCTTGTTCTCATTATTTATCATCTCCAATGCAATATCTAATGAAACTTCATTTGAATAAATATTAGACAAGATATAAGTCCTCTTTTTTTCCATAAAATTCAAAAATAACATCTATTTAAAAACATTATTAGAATCAAGTCTCTAAGGCAACCAATTCTTTTTATCTTTTAATTTATCAGGAAGATATTTTTCCATTACATAATTTAGTGAATGTGCTGCAAATGCCTGCTGTTCTGCCCTTTTTTTCATCTTTAACATCTTTGCAAGAGCTTTCTGCCATTCTTTGTGATGTAAAACAAAAGGATCATTTTTTATACCATCTTTAAGACGTTTTATATCTACATCTTTCAAAGGATGTGTAGGAAGTTTATAATCTTCAATATCACTTGGTGTGACTCCAATAAATTGTGCTTGAGGTACACAAAAAAATTCATTGATATGTGCTGCATTACCACTTCCAACCTTAAGTGTCCGATAAATATTAAGATATCCGTAAGGGTCACCATCTGTAAAAACATAAACAGGTAATTTTTTATCGTCTGCTAATCTCCTTATAAATCTTCTTGTTGCTCTTGTAGGAACTCCACCCATAGATATAATTATGCATTTAGATGATTTCCAATATTTATGATTATTAAGTCTTTGAAATAATGCAGAAGTTTCTACAACTAAAATAAATTTAGCAGTTGTTTGATATTTTAAATGTTCAACAGTTGAAGGAATTGAATATGCTCCAGATCCAAATTTTGTACAATCAATAGTGTCTTCTCCATCAATAATCTTAAGTTCTCCTGCTACAGCACCACCTTTTTCTTCAGGTATAAAACCCATTTGTTCCCTATTCACACCAAGCATCGCTTCAACATCATCCATTACAGAAAATGCTTCAGAGTCCTCAACAAATCTTGCATCTCCCCAATTCTTACTTATATAATATGCTTCTCTTTTTGAAGCAGTATCAGCAATTTTTGCAAGTCTTTTGGATTCATTCATTAAAAGTAATGTCTGTGCAAAAGTTTTTATTGTATTTGCTGTAAGTTTTCTTGTTTTTTCTTTACCTGCAAGATCAAAGAATCCAGATTTTTCATCATATTCAACATTTGAAAGACTTCTAATGGGCATAGAAATATGAGGGAATATATTTTTTAATATATCTCCTCTAATATCATTTGCTATATTTTTTATCTTCTTTACAACTTCTTCCTTTCCATCTTTTTTAGGACTCATTCTTCTGCTCCTTTATCTTGTTTCCACCAATCGTTGTTATTTGTTGAATTGTTATTTGTTGAATGGTTGTTTGTGGGATTGTTATTTGTTGAGTAGTTGTTTGTTGAGTAGTTGTTTGTAGGATTATTGTTATTTGTGGAATTGTTGTTATTTTTGGAATTGTTGTTTGTTGGATTGTTGTTGTTTGTTGAATTTATTTCTTCCTCTTCTTCTATTTTTTGCTTTTTATCTTCATCATCTGATAATTTTTCTTTTTCTTTTTCATCATTTGTTTCTTCTACATTATCTTTATCATTATCTGTTTTATCTTCATCATTTGATGATTTTTCTTTATCATCTTTATTATTTGTTTCTTCTACATTATCTTCATCATCTGATTCTGCTTTTCCAATATTTGCAAATTCTTCATCATATTCTTCATTTTTATGACTAATATCTTGTATTTTTCCTCTTTTTTTCTCAAGAAGTTCTTTAAGTTTCTCTTCAAGTAATTTTTTTCTATTATCATCAAATTCAAGAAGTTCTTTTAATGCACTTGCAAGATGAGGAATATATTTTTCAATGTAACTTCTTTTCTTTATTTCACCTTTAAGATTTTTCTTCTTTTTTATATATTTACCAAGCATTCTGCCTGTTTCTTGAATAGCAAGTTTTATCTCCTTGATAAGTTCAGGATAATGTGCTATTGCTTCCTTACTTTCAGAAGTAAAAGGCACCCATACAGAAGCTATATGAACAACACATACTAATGGTCCAACAGGTATAGATTTTCTTGACTGCTGTACACCATAATTTCTCCAAGTAACTTCTGAAACACCTTCTGAAACAGCACAAGCACCTTGTTGATATAATAAAGGAACTCTATTTGCAAATCTCATAATTCTTATTTGATTGTCTGCTTTTAACTCTCCACCATATGCCATTGCACATTCAACAATAAAAGGATTTCCCCTATATACTGCAGGTGGACGAGTAGTGGATGCATAAAATTCTGCCTTAATTTCCTTCTTAAGTCCTTTTTTTAATCCTTCAGCCCCAATTGGTGAAAGACAATCTGTAGGAGGAGAAATTATTCTTGTGTTTTTGATAGCTTTTATTATCTTTTCAGCACCTTCTCTACTAATTTTTTTTGGTTTTGTTTTAGGTAATAATGTAGCTTTTTCGCATATCTCTTTTGCTGTTCCTCTTCCAACTCTTGAAAATTCATTCATTAAAAAAGAAAGTAAATTTTTTTCTTTTGTATATCTCAACATCTTTGCAAGAATACCCAATTCTATTCCATACGGATGGGGCTTGATTTCATTTGCTTCAGGAGGAATCTTATTTATTACTCTTGCAAAAACATATTGTTGTGGATCAGGATTAGTATAAATTATTGTTGCATGAGGATTGACAATTGCTGTTTGTTTTATATATTCGTCAACAGATTGTTTTCCTTTTGAATAAGATCCTTCTAACTCTAACTCTATATAAGTCCCATGATCTTTATACCATTCAATCTCTTTTTCCTCTGTTATTTTAGGATTATTTGTTTTAGTATCTAAAAAAATCTTAAATTGATGTGCAACTGCATTTTTACCAGTTCTACTTTTAATTATTATGGGTTTGCCTGTTGTTAATTGCCCATATAATGCAGATGCAGATATTCCTAATCCTTGCTGTCCTCTACTTTGTGCAAGTTTATGGAATTTAGAACCATATAATAATTTTCCAAATACTTTAGGAATATTCTTTTTAACTATTCCTGGCCCATTATCTTCAACAATTATTCTAAATCTAGAATCATTTATTTTTATTATTTCAACACTTATTTCTGGAAGAACCTTTGCATCTTCACATGCATCCAATGCATTGTCAACTGCTTCTTTTATTGTTGTAAGTAAAGCTTTCCTAGGATTATCAAATCCAAGAAGATGTCTATTTTTTTCAAAAAACTCGGCAATTGAAATTTCTTTTTGTTTTTTTGCCAATTCAGATGCATGAACTGTTGATGTCATAATCATAGTGAAAATAAATCTATTTTTAAAGTTTTGCTTGTGAGTGGAGGGTGGTGATTATGATAAATAGGAGAACTTTTTGTTATAGAAGGAGCAGGGCATTCATACAAAAAATCAAATGTAATGGAAATAGTGAATAAAAAAACAATTGAATTTATAAAAAAATTATATTGCTTATAATTCAATATCTTCGATAGGAGATTTAATTTCTTTTAATTTTTCTGTACTGACTTTAGTATAAATCTGTGTTGTAGAAAGTTTAGAATGACCTAATAATTCTTGTATATATCTAATATCAGTTCCATTTTCTAAGAGATGTGTTGCAAATGAATGACGTAATTTATGAGGGGTTATCTTCTTGTTTATATCACACTTTTTAGCAATATGTGAAATTATTTTTTGAACATTACGAGTTGTCATCTTTCCATTTTTTCCATCAAAAAGATAATCATTTTTATCCCTTAATGAAATAAAATTCTTTAAAAAAGGTTTTATATTTTTAGGTATGACAAAAAATCGATCTTTTCCTCCTTTTCCTTCTCTTACCCACCCAATATTATCTTCAAGTTCAATATCCTTTATCTTAAGATTTACACATTCACTTACTCTCATACCTGTAGAATATAACATCATTAAAAGAAGTCTGCTTTTTTTATTTTTTGTAGATGATATCATTTTCCTAATTTCAGCTTTTGTCAAAACAACAGGAAGTGATTTTTTTTGTTTAGGTGTTTTTATTTCATCCATTTCTTTTTTAAGAACTTCGACATAATAGAATTTTAAAGCACTTTTCGCAAGAGATATTGTTCTTGGAGATTTATTATCAAGCATAGATGCCAAATAGAATTTTATATCTTTACCCTCAACATCCAAAGGATTCTTATCAGTAAATTCAAGAAATTTTTTATTAAAATAAAGATAATTCTTAATTGTTGCCTTACTAAATCCTCTTAATTTTAATTCAGTTATAAGTTCTTTTTTCCACATTTTAATAAGAAATCAATCTTTATTTTTAGAAGTTTTCTTTTTATTGCTTTTTTTGCTTTTGTTTGTTTTTCTTTTTCTCTGTTTTTTAATTATCCTTTTTTCCTTAGTTACTGATTTATGTAATTGATTAATTGATTTTTCTATTTTATCCAGAGATTCTTTATGTTCTTTATGATGATCACTATCTTCTTCAACAGATGTTGCATTTAACATTATTTTATCTCCTTCTTTAACATAAAATCTAGCAATAGTATATGTTAATGAAAGTACAATCGGCCCAACTAATAATCCTGCAGGACCAAATAAACTTAATCCCCCAATTAATCCAAAAAATATTATTAAAGGATGTATTTCTGACTTCCCACTAATCAATTTAGGCCTAATAACATTATCAATAGTACCTATAATTAAAAAACCATACAGCATAAGACCTAACCCTTTCCAAAGAGGGAATGTTACGTCTGTAATAGATCTTAATATTAATGATATACTTACTGGCAACCATATCAATGATGTCCCCAAAAATGGAATAAAAGCTGCTATAAATGTAAGAAATGCATATACAAATGGAGAACTTGTTCCAAAAATAAAGTATCCTCCTAAAGCAACAACACCTTGTATAAGGGCAACAAAAATATTTCCGTAAATGAGAGCATGACTCATATCATTTAATTTTTTCTTAAGAAGATCTTTATGATAATCTGGAAGAAACTTCAACAAAAAGGCAACCACCCTTTTACCCTCTATAAGAAAAAAGAATAAACTAAATCCAATGATAAAAAGACTTAATGCAATACTAGGTATTGAAAAGAAAATATCTGAAACACTTTGAATAAGATAATTAGAAATAGTCTCCAAGGTTTTATCAAAATAAGTTCTAAATGCAGGATTAATCATAATTTCTTTTAACTTAAAACAAAGAACATTATTACAATCCATAGTTGCACCTTTTTCCAAAAGAGTTTTACCTTGTAAGTATATCACATATCCTTCTTGTGTTACAGATTGAGAAACAAGAACTATTGGAATAATAATTACTAATATTATTAAAAAAGCCATTAAAAAAGAAGTTATATTTTGATTTCTGAAAACTTTTAATAATCTTTTATATAAGGGATAAATAAAAAATGCAATTATTGCTGCTGTAAGAACATCAATAAAAATATATTGAAACATAAGTAATGAAAAGAATAATAGGAATCCAAAAAAGCCTATCAATACATAATCTTTGCTGTTATTTAATTTAAACATAATAATATATAATCAATAACATATATAAAGCTTTTCTTAGAAAATAAGAACAGCTTACTGGGTTTCCCCATAAATTGAGTACACCCCAGTACGGAGAAGTGCTTAACTTCTGTGTTCGAAATGGGAACAGGTGTGCCACTTCCCTATGGCCGTCTAATGATTAGAATAAAAGGTTCTATTTATAAATATTTCTATTGTTTATTCTAAAATTAATATGAAATTAATAATCTGTATGAACAAATTTGTTTATTTTAAAAAACAAAAGTTATAAAAACTTATCAATTTATTATATGCTATGAATAAAAGAGGTTTTTTAGAGACTGCAGACATAATTTTACTTAAATATTCTATAATTGCAATTGTTGTCATTCTTGTAGGTTTTTTTGTTATAGCAATGATAATAGGCAATGTTAGTGATGATGAATCAATAAAAGTAAAAAATGAATTTGAACTTGCTTTCTCTTCTGTATCTGCATTGGATGATTATGAAACAACTAAAAAGCTTCTTGATAATTTTGGTAAAAGAAAAAAATACCAGATTGCAGGAACATATATTGATGACAATTATTATGATCTTTTTAATAAAACTAGAACTAATGATAATCGAGAAATATTTGCAAGTTATGGAGAATATATAAAAGGTAGTGAGATAGATGAATTTAATGTTTTAACAAAACAATTAGGAACTGGAAATGTAGAATGGATTAGAGTTGAAGGGAAAAAAGAAATTCTTATAAGAGATAAAAAAAACATAATAAGTACAGAGATAATAATGCCTGTGTATAATGGAACATTGAAACTTGTAACTGAATATGGAAATTATTTAACTAAAGAACAGAAAAAAAATTTAGGGATTAATTGATATTGTATTTCTTATTGACTTTTCCTTTTTTTAATGTGTTATAAAAAATATCTTTTGTTTTTAGATATTTATCAGAGTTGTAATCTTTTAATACTTTTTTATCAAATTCTTTAAATTTAAGAAAAGGTATTTTGTTGTTTTTTCTTTTTTCATGTATTTTAGATAGTTGTTGTATAAATTTCTAAAGTGTAAACCTAATTGTGTGGATAGTATAGATTATTTCGCCTTCTGATGAATGGAAAGTTATTACTGCCTATTATGCTTGTTATAATGCATTTTATGCCTTATTGCAAAAAACAGGAATTAAATCTGAAATACATGATTGTACTTTGGAATTATTGAATTATTTTAGTTTTGAAGAATCAGAAAAAAGATTTCTAAATAAATTAAATTAAAAAAGAATTAATGTGCAATACTATAACAAAACAGAATCACCTGTTATTGAGAAAAAAGTTAAATCATTTATATTGAAATGTAAAGAATTATCAGAAAATGAAGATTTTAAAAAAATACTCAAAGAAATTAAATAATAATCACTTAAAACTATGCAATCTTTTCTGAGAAGATTGTGCTGCATAATTAACAGGAGCAAATGTCATTCCATCTTTTGCAACAATTGTCTGTACTCCTGTTCTTTGATTTATTTCTCTTACAAGTTGTCGATAATATTTATTTAATAGTTTTAATCCAAAATGTGTAAATATAGCTAATTTAGGTTTAACATGAGTAATTATTTTTTCAGCATCTTCTATTGAAAGATTATTTTTATCTTCAGGTTTTTCTGTTTTAGTATTTAAGATAAGTAAATCGCATCCTTCTAAATTTTTCAATAAATCTTTATTAAATCCACAATCTCCTGGATATCCTATTGTAACTTCATTTGTTATTATCTTATACCCTACTGATTCAGGTTCAGTATGTTTTGTCTTGAAAACAAATATTTCATTGTGTTCAATCCCCATATGATTGCCTTCTTTTGCAATAATTATTTTTTCAAGTAATTTTTTATGATATTCAGATAAACAACATGTTCCCTCACTTCCAGAAACAACAGATTGAGGAGCAATTATCATACCATGTTTATCTAACCCATTTAGTGTCATAGACGAGATAAGTGTATTTATGTCAGCACAATGATTAAAATGATTGTGTGTTGCAAGTATTGCTGAATTCTGTCTAGGATTTATTTCATTTTTTAAAGCATATAAAAAAGCACCTGGACCAGGATCAACAAAAAATTGAATATGTTTTGTTTGTATTACAAAGCCCCCAGACTGATGAATCTGTTTAGCAGTAACTTTCCATTCTCCAGAAGTCCCTAGAAAAATAATTTTTGTCATATTATAGTTATATGTCTGTAATTTAAAAGTATTTAACTAAAGAAAAATGTATATAATACTATATATTAAGTCTCATTATAGTAGCAACTTTTTTAAAATAAATAATTATCTACTATATTATGGGGGTTTTTGAAATGAAAGCAATGAACATTATGCAAATTGTATTTGAGTCTTTTGTTATTTTAGGTTATTTTATTGGATTAGTTCCTTTTTTATATATGGTTTTTCCTATATTTTGGGTATTGCCAATGACAATTGCAAATTTTGTATTCTCAAATATAAGAAAAGAAAACAAGACATTTGTATTTAATTTAGTTAACATGATTATGGCAGTTTTGGCAGTTATACCTTTATTTGGGTACATACCAAGAATTGTTGGAATAATAATGTCTATATTCTCAATAGTAAAGGTTTCTAAAAAATTATAATTTTTTTATATTTTTTATTATTAAAATTAATTCAATAAATATTAAAGAAAAAAAGAAAAATTAGCAGCTACCTTCTGCTTCAGAATTTTCACTACTTAATTCATTTTGACAAGATTCAGGTGCTTCGTTAAATGATGCACAAATTCCTGCTTTATAATTTTCAGGACTTCTTCCACCATTATATGGAGCATCATTCAGCAATACAGTTGGAGATCCTTGTACATTAAATTTCTTGTTTAAAAGAACTTCTCTTTCAAGAATTGTTTCAGCTTTTGTATCATAACAATTTTGTATTTTTGTTGTATCTAATCCAACTGAGTCTGCAACTCCTTCCCAACATGAATTTATGTTTTGGTATGAACATTGTGAATTTATTGCATTTACATAATCCCACCATTTTTCAGGATTATCCATATAAACACATAATTGTCTTACACCTTCATCAAGTTCTCCTCTTCCATGCATTGAACAATACTTTTCTTCTTCATCATAACAGAAATCACTCCATTCTGCACCCATTCTTGATGCATAATCACTATAAATTACAAAATGAGGTTCGAATTCAACACTATTTCCTAAAAGTTCTAATGCTGGACCCAATCCATCTTCTGCTTGTTGTCCATATGGACAGAAAGTCATAACAAACATTTTTAGATTAGGAACATCTGCTTTAACAATATCTTCAGGAGCTGCTGTTGCTGAACCAGTTGCAGTACCTACTTCTTCATTCATATCAACTCTTTGAGGATATAGGTATTTTCCATCTTCTGAAACATATGCTGGCATTGATTGTCCTGCTACATCTAATTCAACTTCATATAGTCCATCTTTTAGTTCCATACTAGTTATTGTTGCTTCAACACCATAAGATTGTAGATTTTGATTTACTAGATCCAATACATTTTGTTTAATTTCATCTTCATCAGCTCCTGCTGAAGATAAATAAGGTATTGATGTAAAACCACTTGTCAATACAGATGCAATTAATAAAACTGCTAAAAGCATACTAAATATTTTCCAACCAGTTCCTGAACTTGACCCATTGAATTCTGAAAGAACTTCTTCATTAAATTCTTTAATGTCTTCTTCATTATGTTGTTTTTCTGCTTGTTCTATTTTTTCTTCTCTTTCATTTGAAGTATTGTCTTCTTCGACTTTTACTTTTTCTACTTTTTCATCATTAGAAGATTTGACTTCATTTTCTTTTTTCTTTTTTGGCATATAATCACCCCGATCTTAATTATACAATTTTTTATCTAATATATAATTGTAATATATGCTTATAAGGGAGTTGTTTTTAATATTTATGGTATTATCATACATAATATTATATTAAGTATAGATTGATATATTTTGATTATTGTAAGGTAATAACAAACAAAAGATTTAAATAAACATTATCTTTTATTCTAATTATGAAATCAACAATCGAGGATAAAGCATTTGAATGTGCTGGTTGTATTCATTATAGATAATTCTAATTTTAATAGTTGTAGCTACATTGAAAATTTTGTTCTAAATAATTTTACATTAAATAATATTTTTTATGGCAGATGTGGTGTAATGGCAGCATATGAGTCTGTGGAACTTAAGGAAGGGGTTCGATTCCCCTCTTCTGCCCTTTTCATTAAAAAACTTTATAAAAATACAAAGGAGAGTGATTAATACTATGAAAATACCAACACTAAAAGGAGTAGATGAATATCTTCCTAAAAATCAAATAATAAGAGAAAAGATAAAACAAATTCTTATGAAGAATTTTAAGAAATATGGATATGGTCCAGTAGAGACAAGCATACTTGAAATGTATGATATAGCAGCAAATAAATATGCAGGAGGAGAAGAGATACTTAAAGAAACATATAAACTGACAGATCAAGGTAACAGAAATCTTGCATTAAGATATGAACTTACATTCAAATTAGGCAAACTTATAGCATTAAATCCTACAATGAGAATGCCTTTCAAAAGATATGAAATAGGAAAAGTTTTCAGAGATGGACCTGTAAAAAAAGGAAGATTGAGAGAATTTACTCAATGTGATATTGATTGTGTAGGGGTTAAAGGAGTTTATGGAGATGCAGAATTTATGCCATTGATATTTGATGTTTTTAATGATATGGAACTTCCTGTTTTTGTGCAAGTAAATAATAGAAAATTATTGTTTGGGATGTTTGAAAATTTTGGAATTAAAGAAGACAAATTTATTTCTGCAGCATTGTCAATTGATAAAATTGTGAAATATGGAACAGAAACTGTTAAAAAAGAAATGATTGAAAAAGGATTTGGAAAAAATATTGTTGAAAATCTTATTAAATTTTTAAAAGAAGCTGAAACAAAAAAGACAAACAAAGAACTTATTGAATTTTTTAAGGAAAAATTAGGAAATGATCTTGCTGAACAAGGAATAAAAGAAATTGAAGAATTTTTTTCTTACTGTGATTCTTATGAATTAATTGAAGATATTATACTTGTACCTTCTTTATCTCGAGGATTAGGATATTATACAGGTATGATGTGGGAAGTCTATGCAAAAGATTCTAAGATCAAAAGTTCAATTGCAGCAGGAGGAAGATGGGATAAAATGATTGGAGAATTTTTACAATCAAAACAAGAATATCCTGCAACAGGTATGAGTTTTGGATTAGATGTTATATATACTGCATTGGAAGGAAAAAAGATTCCTGGATGTGTTAAAGTTCCATGTGTTTATTTAATTCCATTAAATACTGTTAATGAATGTATGACAATAGCTTCTGTGCTTAGGTCTGAAGGCATATCTGTGGATATTGCTTATGAAAAGAAATTAGGTAAAGCAATGGATTATGCAAATAAAGAAGAAATTCCTTATGTTGTTGTAGTTGGAGAGGAAGAAGTTAATAAGAAAGTGTATAATCTGAAAGATATGAAGACAGGAGTAGAGGAATTACTTAAGTTGGAAGAGGTTGCTGAGAAGTTGTGTGAGAATCAAATAAATAAATAAATAAAATAAGTATATTGAAAAACTAAATTAAATATGTATTGCTATCAAAGAACTTTTCATCTCAAATATACTTCTTACAAGCATATTGATAAAAACAAATACTTGCAATTCATTTTTTTTCACATTTTTAATTAAATCAATTTCTTTTAATAATTTATCTTTCATATCACCAAAAATTCTAACTTTATCAACTTCAAAATTAAAAAAAGCGTCGCAAAAATAAAATAATAAATCATTAGTTAATTTAATAATCTTTTTCATGTCAGTACCCAATTTTAATTTATCTTCGAGAATAATATTTGATAAATCTTTATACATATCTCCTATTATTTCAATTTCTTCTAAAATATAATATAATGAATAATCAGATTTATATTCTGTTTTTAATCCTTTGTTCAATTCTCTTCTACAATAATCAGTATATTTATCAAGAAATTTATCTCTTATAATTATAGATTTAAGTTCATCAGTATTATCAATAAAATTATAAAAATCTTTTGCCATATCTTTAAGACTAAAAAAAGATCTTTTTAGTACTTTAGAAAAATCCCCTTGTTGTAAATTTAATATAGATTTCACTTTCAATAAATGAGGTTTAGATTCAATTATTTCGTAACTAGATAAATTTCGGTGTAGTTTGTCTTGGATAATTTTTAATTCTGAATAATCATTATACTTTATTAAAACTTCATCATATCCTGATTTATAAACTGCAGCAACAAGTCTATGAATCATTTTCTTTTGATTTGAAACATCAATTTTGACAGAAGAAAATTTTGATTTTATATTTCTTCCAATAATCAAACTACTTCCTTCTTGCTCCACATCCAATTCATCACCTGGCTTTAAACCACATTTTTTAGTCCATTTGCTAGGTAAACTTACAGTTAATGTATTTTGTCCGACCCTGTTGACTTTTCTTTTCATATATTCGTAATATATACTGTTTATATAAATACTTTTCGGTTTGTAATTACGTAATTACTTGTAATAATTATAATTGATAAAAGTATATATATTTTGCAGAGAATCAAGATATTATTCGAATAAATGAAAAATGATTTGGTTCGGATTAAAAATAAGGGAAAAATAAAAATGAAACAAAAAGATATCAAAATCATAACGCACTTAAGACAAAACTCAAGAATGCCACTAACAAAAATGAGTAGAAAAACAGGCATCCCAATTAGTACTATCTTTGACAGATTAAAAACATATGGTAAAAATATTGTTATTAAAAATACAAGTTTGCTTAATTTTGAAAAATTAGGTTATAGTGCAAGAGCAAATATGATGATTAAAACTGAGAAAGAACAAAGAGAAAACATGATTGAATTTTTGAAAAAACATCACAGAGTAAATTCGGTTTTTAGAATCAACAATGGTTTTGATTTTATGATTGAAGGAGTATTCAAACAGATAAAAGAAATGGAAGAATTCATTGATCAACTCGAAAGCAAATTTATTGTAGTAGAAAGAAAAACCTTCTTCATATTAGAAGATGTCAAACGAGAAGGATTTATGACTGATGTTAATTTAATTTTTTAAGAGTTGGTAGCTTAGTTTAGTAGAACACTTGACTTTAAATATATATGGACAAAATCAAGGAATCAGTAATTCGAATCCCTCATTCGTAAAGGCAAGTATTTAGAAAATAAATTAAAATAAAAAATCAAAAAATGGATTTTACTCTTCTAACAATCTTCTAATAATAGCTGCATACGCAGGCCGAGCAATAAGAACTCCAAATGAGATACCTGCAATTGTTGTGAATGCGAAACCTTTCAACATACCTGCTCCTGCAAAATACAGAGGAATCATTCCAAGCAAGGTTGTCATATAAGCTCCAAAGACAACAAATAAAGCTTTCTTGATCTTATCTTTCCAATGCCCACTAGAATCTCCTTTAAGAGCTTCATCAGTAATAATAATTAAATGATCTACTCCAGTACCTATTGCAATTATTATACCTGCAATTGCTGCTAAATCAAGATCCCATCCAACATATGATGCAAACCCTAAAATCATTACAAGTTCAGATACTAATGTAAGTACCAATGGAATAGCAACCTTTAATTTTCTATATCTAATAAATATAACAATACCTACACCAGATAATGCAAGAATTGCAACAAGTAATATATTCGCAAGAAATTCCTTTCCAAGAATTGGAGAAAGCGTATCCATCTTCACAACATTTAATGACACTGGAAGAGACCCTGTAACCATAATTGTTTGAAGTCTTTTCATATTATTTAATGATACATAAACAGCTTCTTGATATGTTTTTCCAACACCACTTCCACTTATTTGAATATCTGTAACTTCTCTTCCTTGAAGTTCTGATGAAACTTTTAAACTATCAACTTCTACATCATCAAGATAAAGTACAATATCTTCTTCGAGATATTCTTGTCCATCTTCTGAAATAGTTGTTGATAAATTTTCAGTAGCTTTTGCAAATCTTTTTGCAGCTTCTGAACTTAATGATATTGAAAAACCAAATCTACATGTATGATCTCCATTATTCATCTGTCCACATCCACTTCTTGGATCAATACCACTACAACTAGAATCTTTACATACATAAACTACATCTCTTTCTCCACCAATAAAAACAGTTTTATTTCCTATAGTTGCTTCAAATTTACCTTGTCTTGCAAGAAGATCTCTTACTTCTTCTTCTGTAACACCTGCAATTTCAACAACAATAAAATATTCTCCTTCAAGATCTCTTGCATCACTAACCCTAATATCACTTAATCCAAATGCATTCATTCTTTCTCGAAGATTTTCTACAATAACTTCTCTTTGTTCAGGAGTTGTTTCATTTTCAGGTTGTAATAATACTCTACTTCCACCTTGTAAATCCAATCCTTTTCTAATATTGGATGTTGGAGTTTCCATAACTCTAAAACCTAATTTTCCTGTAGATTTATTATACATAAATGGAGCATAATCTTTTTCAGTAGTCTTTATCCTTAAGGTCGAAACTTCTGGAAGAGATTGAATAAAATTATTATATTCTTCAACACTATTTATTGAAACACTATTTACTTTAAGTAATCGTTCTTTTGATAAGGGGGCTAAATTTGATTGTGGATTTTCAAATCCAATTGACGATGCTGTTGTATTTTGCATCACCCCATTTATGATTATTCCTTTTGATAAAGGTGAATAATTTATTGAAATAAAAGATAAAATTAATATTATAAGTAATAGTATAACTTGCCAGCTTAAAATAATCTTTTTAAATTTCATTCTATTAACCCTCTGGTTAATGGTTGAAAATTATTTATGATTTTCATTCCATTTCACCTGTTGTTTTTTCTAAGTGCCATCTTAATAATCCTGCATTTTGTATCCATGTGTTTACAAGATCAACAAGTAATCCAATAAGTACAATAATCATAATCTGTTTTACAACATCTGAATTTGTTATAGATAATGCAATTATTACAGCTGTTAGTGTTGTTATTGTCATCATAATACCTGTCTTAAAAGCATCAAATATTCTAGAAATTATTTTACCTTTTCCTTTCAGCATACTGCTTGTAAGTAAAATATCTGTATCTACTGAATAACCTATAAGCATTAAAAACGCTGCTAATCCTGCTTTATCCAATGTGAATCCAAGAATATTGAACACAGCTAATGTTACAACAATATCTGAAAATGCAGAAAGTATAACTGCAATACTAGGAACAAAATTCATCTTAAAATAAAAGAATACTGCTATTCCCATAAGTATGAATGCAACTGCTGCTGCAATAAATGCTTGTCTAAAAAAACTATTACCTAATGAACTTCCTATAACTTCTACAGTGTAGTCTTCTTCTACAATATTATATTTTGTTGCCAGATAGTCTAAAATATTATCTAATTCAACTTTCTCTTGTATATTAGTTGTTATTATAAGACCTTTAATATTGACATTTTTAAGTTCCTGCACAACAACTTCTGAAGAAGGGAAACTATTTGAAAGTTCATTCTGAATATCTATTAATGATACAGAATCTAATGTATTTGAATCAGAATCAAATACTGTTATGGTGGTTCCACCTTTAAGACTTATCCCTTTATGGATAAAATCTCCTGTTGTTGCTGTCTGAAATGCAATCTGCCCTATTGCTAAAAATAACAATAGAAAAGGAATTATCAGAAGTTTTTTATAATTTTTATTATATAATTTTTTTAGGTATTTCATTTTGTTAACAACCTTTCTCTTTTTGTTAATATCTGACATGCCCATATATTTTACATATCAATATAATATTTCTAATAGGTTATTTATAAATATTACTAAAAATAAGATTAAATAGAAGTAAAATATTCAAAAATATAAAAAATAAAAAAAGTATTTAATTAATTTAAATCGTTATCTGTTACAATAAATGCCCTACAATGTTCTTTATTGACTTTTATTCCATTTGGAACAATCAATTTTGTACCCGATCTTTCTGCTGTACTTACAAGTGATTTTGTTGCATCTCCATCAAGAACAATTGCATAAGAATTATTTATGCTTTTTAATGTAGCTTCTAATTCCATCAAAGGAACTTTTCCAAGAATATTTAATCCCCTATCTAAAACATATGCTCCTCTTGTTCCTATAAGGTCTTCTTTATATTTCTTTAATTTTTCTTTCTCATCATCCTGTAATTTAAGTTTTCTAGGAGGTTTTTGGTCCCTTTTATTTCTATCATTTCTACTATTCCTATCGTTTCTGTCATTTCTGTCGTTTCTATTTTTGTTTTTATTATATTTATTATTGCTATTATTACTATTATTATTAGGTGATTTGAAATTTCTTTTTCTTAATCTTTCATCATCATGTCTTTCTGAAAATTCTAATTTTACTTGTTCAGCTGCAATTTTATTTCTAATACATTTGTGGATTTCTTTTTTAGTTAATTCTTCTAATTCTTTTCCATCAGGTGCTTTTGTTACAAAATCAACTTCAGCAACATCTAATAATTCTTTTATTATAAGGTCTCCACCTCTATCTCCATCAACAAAAACAGTTACTACTTTTTGTTTGCTTAATTCCTTGATAGTATTTGGAACAGAAGTTCCATTAATCGCTATTGAATTTTTTATTCCATATTTTAATAGATTCACAACATCTGCTCTACCTTCAACAATAATTATTTCATCAGAATCTTTTACCCCTGGACCTGCAGGTAATCTATCTTTTCCATATTCTTGAATTTCCATAACTCTTACAGACTGTGCTACTTCATCAGCTAATTCCTGTGAATCAGGCATTGAGTTTTCCATAAGATCTCTAAGAAGAGTTTTTGCTCTATCTACAACATAATTTCTTTTAGATACTCTAACATCTTCAATCTTATCTATGTTTATTTTAGCATTACAAGGACCTATTCTTTGAATAATTTCAAGTGATGCTCCTACAATTGCTGTTTCAGATTTATCTAAAGAACTAGGTATTGTTATTTCTCCTTTGGTTTTTCCATTACTTACACTTGAAATAACTTCTATTCTACCAATTCTTCCACTTCTTTGAAGTTCTCTTAATTCTAATTCACTACCTAATAAACCTTCTGTTTGACCGAAAATTGCTCCAATTACATCTGGTTTATCTACAACTCCTTCAATTTTTATCATTGCGTGAATAATATATTTTGCTGATATTAAGCTTATTTTTCCCATTTTAATTCTCCTAAAAGCACTCTATAGAAATATTCCATACAATATCAAATAAGATAGGTAATTAATTTACTTATACCTTACTTTTAATATGATAATATAATGATAATGAATCCCAACACTAACTCCTCAGCTCATAGTAGCATTTGGCACTCTCACAAAGGTAACTCTATGTTGGGATATTTGGAATATAACTTAATGCTTTTTATTTTTAATCTCTATACTCTGAGATTATTCCAAAAATCCTTTGGATTTCTGATTTTGGACCTCAGCCCATACAAAATAACCTTTAATTTGGATATCTTGAGTAATTATAAATATTAATTTATATTCATAAATTGTTGAACTCATATATATAACTTACGGTCTTTGATATTCTTAGTATACAAAAAAGTATATCATTATACTAAAAAAAGTAAACATTTATATATTAGTTATTATTAATTTATTTAATGGTTATTTTATTCGATCGATTCAATCTCCCGAATGATATAATGAGCATAATATTTGCAACAGATCAACAAATAGAAGTTGCAAGACTTCTTATAGATTATATGCTTGAAAGAGGTGGAGAGATAACAAAAACTGAAATGTCTTTATTTGCAAATCTATTGCATGAAGGAAATCTAAAAAAATTAGAAGAAGAAAATATTTTTTTTAAACAAGCACCAAAATTCTCATATAATAAAAGGCAATTTTATGATAGAATATTAACTCCCATGAAAAGTATGGGGTTAGTTGATTATGATTTATATAAAAAAACATACAAAATTTCTGATAGTTTTAATAGAGTGATGGTTAAGTTAGGGCTTATGTGGGTAAGATATATTAGAAAAGAAAGATCTGTAGGAAACACCATGAGAAGTTTCCAGATGTAAAATGACTAATTCTATAAATTATGAAAAAATAGGTTTAAAATGTGGTATTGAGATGCATGGTCAGCTTAATACTAAAAAATTATTTTGTTCATGTAAAGGAGAAGAAACAAAAGAGTCTGATATTTCTATTATAAGAAAATTAAGAAAAGTTGTTGGTGAAAATGATGTTGTTGATTTTGCTGCATTAAAAGAAGAACAAAAAAATAAAATTTTCGAATATAGAGGAAATAGTGAAATCAATACTTGTCTTGTAGAACTTGATGAAGAACCACCCCATAATATCAATAAAAAAGCACTAGAAACATCTATTTCAATAGCTAAATTTCTAAAATGCTATATTCCTGATAAAATACAAGTAATGAGAAAAATAGTTATTGATGGAAGCAATACTTCTGGATTTCAAAGAACAGCATTAATTGGAAGTGATGGAGATATAAAAACAAGTTATGGAAACGTTAGAGTATCTAATTTAATGTTAGAAGAGGATGCATGTAAAGTTATTGAAAGAACAAATGAAAAAACAATTTATGATCTTTATCGTCTTGGAATTCCATTGATTGAGATAAGCACTTATCCAGATATTCATAATCCTTATCAATTTAAGGAAATTGCTGAAAAATTAGGAATGTTATTGAGATTAAGTGGGAGAGCAAAAAGAGGATTAGGAAGTATAAGGCAAGATGTTAATGTCTCGATAATTGGGGGAGAAAGAGTTGAACTTAAAGGAGTACAAGATCTTCGTACAATTCCAAAAGTAATAGATGCAGAAATAATAAGACAACAAAATATAATTAAGATATCTAAAAAATATACAAAAATACCTGAAATTAAAAGTAAAGATTTAACTAAATTATTTTCAAAAACAAATTCAAAACTGATAAGAAAATCATTAAACAATCACAATCATGTTTTTGGTATCAAGATAACAAATATGAGATGTGTTCTTGGTGAAAAAATACAACCTGGAAAAACATGGGGAAAAGAAATAGCTGATTATCTAAAAGCACATATTGGATTAAAAGGAATATTACATAGAGATGAACTTCCTAATTATGGAATAACTGAAAAAGAAGTTGAACATATTGTTGAGAAATTAAAATGTAGTTTAAAAGATAATTTTGCATTAGTTCTTTGTAAAAAAGAGCAAAAAGAAAATATGGAAAAATTATTTTTAGAAAGGATTGAACAACTTTTAAAAGGAGTTCCAATGGAAGTTAGGAAAAGCAATCCAGATCTTACTTCTTCATATCTTCGTCCAATGCCAGGACATTCTCGTCTTTATCCTGAAACAGATGTGGATATTATAAATCCTCCTGAAGTTGAAGCCTTGGAAGATATTGACAAATTAGTTAAAAATTTAGAGAAAAAAGGATTAAATAGAAAACAAATATATGGAATAATTAAAGAAGGTAAATATAATTTATTTGACAAAATATTAACAAACTATAAATTTAAACCAGCTTTTATCTATGATACAATAATCTCACTACCAAAAGAAATTGAAAAGAAAGAAAAAATTACTATTCCCTTAAACCACAAACATTTTTTAGATTTATTTGAACTTCTAAAAAAAGGAAAGATAAATAAAGATATATTATATGAAACAATGAGTAAGTTAAATAGAAATGAAAAAATTACATTTGATAATAAAAAAATAGATGATAAAGATATTGAAAAAGAAATAAAATCTATTATTAAGAAAAGTCCAACTATCCCAATAGGAGCAGTGATGGGACAACTTATGAAAAAATATAAAGGAAAAGTTAATGGTAAAAAATTAATGGAACTTGTGAAGAAAAATATGAGGTGAAAAGATGGTTACAAGTCTTAAAGAAATAGGTTCTGAAAAAAGACAGATTATATTGAATTTGATATTGTTATTTGAAAAATATAAAAGAGATTTTGATAATGATATTGAAATAAACAAAAGCACAATTCAAATATTTACAAGATTAGTGAATCATAAAGAATATTATCAATTAGAAGCTATTGAAAAGATAATTGATTATAAAAGAGAAAATATAATACTGCCTTTATTAGTACACATTGAAAAATTCATGAAAGATTTGCAATCAGTAATAAAAACATATATTTTACCTATAAGACAAGCATTTAAAAAAAGACAAATTGCAGACTTGAATTATAATAATGCATTGCAAGAAGTCGGTGCTATGAAAGGTTCACAATATATTGAAGAGCTTCCAGAATATTTTCATATTGGATTAAATGTTTTAGAAGCATTATTGCAAATTTTACAAAAAGAAAATAGAAGTAAATAAATTACATCTTTTCAACTGTTTCCATACCTAAAGAATTAAGTCCTTTTTTTATTGTTTTTTTAACTACCTTAACTAACCACATTCTTTTTTCTCTTGTTGCTTTGTCTTCTACAAGAACTTTGTTTTTATGATAAAATTCATTGAAAAGTTGACAAAGTTCTAAAAGATAATGGCACATTGAATGAGGTTTCATATTAAGTGCAGCATCTTCTAATGTTTCAGGATATTTGAATAAGTGTTTTATAACAGGAATCTCCTCTTTAAAATCAAAAATTTCTTTGCTTTCCCCATAAGTCTTTTTATTTTCATCTTTTTCAGATTCTGCTTTTTCTAATATGCTATTTGCTCTAGCATATGTATAAAGAACATATCCTCCAGTCTCTCCCTCAAATTCAATTGACTTTTTAGGATCAAATGTAAAATCTTTTTTAGCATCATATTTTAATAAAAAGAATTTTAATGCAGTCATTCCAATTATTTCTGCTCTTTTATCAAGCTCTTTGTTAGTTAATTTTGGATGACGTTGTTTTGTTTCTTTCCGTGCTAGAGATACAACTTCTGCAATAATATCATCAGCATCTACAATTGTTCCTTCTCTTGACTTCATCTTCCCACTAGGTAAGTTGATTAAGCCATATGAAAAATGATAGCATTTATTTGCAAAGGGATATTCAAGTACATTAAATATTTTGAAGAGAACTTTGAAATGATATTCTTGTTCATTCCCAACAATATAAATCATCTTGTCAAATTCCCAGTCATTAAAACGCTCTCTTGCAAGTGCTATATCTTGTGTTATGTAAACACTTGTCCCATTTGCTCTGAGAAGAACTTTTTTGCCTAATCCTTCTTCTTCAAGATCAATTATAATTGCCCCAGATTCATCTTTTTTGAAGATTGAAGCTCTTTCACCTTTAAGTATAACATCTTTTCCTTTTTGATAAGTTTTACTTTCATAATACTCTTTGTCGAATTTTATTCCAAATTTTTCATATGTTTTTTTAAATCCTTCAAAAGCCCACCGATTCATTTTTTCCCAGAGTTCTAATGTTTCCTTATCTCCTTCTTCCCATTTTCTAAGCATTTCCTGTACTTCCTTTTCAAGTTCAGGATCTTTCTTTGCTTTTTGTGAATATAATACATAATATTTTCCGACAAAGAAATCAGATTTTAAATCAGATTTTTCAGGAGAATCATCTTTTCCCCATTTCTTGTAGGCAAGCATAGATTTACAAATATGTACTCCTCTATCATTATTTATGTTTACAGTTATTGGCTTATTTCCAATAGTTTTGTTTAATGATGTAAGTGCTGTTCCTAACACCATATTTCTTACATGTCCCAAATGAAGGGGCTTATTGGTATTAGGACCTGGAAATTCAAGTACAACTTTTTTCTCTTCCTTAACAAGATATGTAAAATCATCTGAAAGAAATTTTTCTTTGAATGTATTTGCAAAATAACTATAATTTAAAAAGAAATTTATATAAGGCCCATTATTGTCTATTTTTTTTATTTCTTTTGAGGATTTAAAATATTCTATGAGTTCTAAAGCAATATCTTCTGCAATAACTTGAGGAGGCTTTTTTAATATTTTTGCAAACTGAAAGCAAGGTAATGCAAAATCTCCAAGATTATTTAAAGGAGTTTCAAGTGTAATTTCTATATTATGTTTATCTTTAAAATATTTATTTAATATTTTTGTTATCCATTCATCAGGTGTTTCTTTTAATGTTTCCATTTTTATAATAGTAAATAAGAGGTGTTTAATAAGTTTACTCTAATTTAACATCCATAGAATCTCTTACATCTTTTAATTTACCAAATGAAAGAACTTCATTGTTGTTTATAACAAAAACATTAAGCTCATCAACAATTTCTCTATTAAGAACAGGTGAAATAAATTGTTCTGTAAACATAATATCACTTCCTTCTAATAGAGGGTTAAATGAAGGCAATATAATTATATCTTTGTTTTTTGTTTTACTATCTAAATTACCTGCAAGAATGCATTTAAATTTTTCAGATTTGTTCTTTTCAGTAATACTTATTCTAGGATGTTCATGAGCAATTATATGAATATGTTTATCTGATTCAATTTTCTTATGTCCATGATAGAATACATAATCTCCTTGTTCATAAACATCAACAAGTTTAATTTTTTTATATAATTTAAGACCATATTCTAATCCAACATCATGATTACCTTTTGTTATTATTATTTCATTAAAATTTTGAGAGAGATAATTAAAAAACTTGATAAGTTGTCTTTTTTCAGAAAGATTTAATTTTCCAAAATCGTGCTTTACATCTCCTAAAATAATTAATTTTTTAGGTGTAAGTTTTTCTTTTTTTATTCTTTCAAGAATGTTTTCAAAAATATCGATTATTTTATTTGTTTGATTTAATGTAAGCATAGAACCTTGTTTATTGACTATATCTGCATAACCTAAATGAAGATCTCCTACTACAAGAATATTAGGCATAATGAAAACAGAAGTTGAAAAAAAGAAAATATCTTTTTTGTATTTGAAACAATTGCTTTTAGTCATAATATCAGGAGTTATTGTTTTTCTTTAATTCCTCTAAGAATTTCAATTCTTCCTGAGGATCTAATTTTGGATAAACTCTTTGTGCGTGAAGTTCTATCCTATCAAACATATCATTCTTTGTTACTCTTGCTTCAAGTTTTATTATACTTCCTAATAAATCCATCTTAATATTTTCGAATTCATCTGGTTTTTCTCTGAATGATCTTATTTCATCTTCATTTTTTCCAGTAAGTGCTTCAAGTTGATTTTTCCAGAAAATAGTTCTTATTATTCCACTTCCGTCATCTAACAATGCATTTAATACATACGAATATGCTGGTTGAACTTCACCATGTTCATTACAAAAAAATGCATCATCTCTTGCAACTGCTTTTTTATTACATTCAGGACATTTTGGAAAAAATCTTACATCAAATACATTGATTAATGTTCCAATAACTCTCACCATTTCATCTTTTTCATTTATTGTTGAAACTTTTTTAGAAGTATAAAGTGAATTTGCTTGTACATCTATCTTAACTCCTTCAGGATTCATTAATATATTACTGCTGTCTGTAAGATGTGCTTCTTTGTTTCCTCTTTTATTTTCTTTGATAAATATTCCATCTGCTTTTATTATGTCATTTTCTTTAGCTTTTTCAATTTGTTCAGCCATTGCATGCCATCCAACTAATCTTGTAAAACCGGTTCCATCATTTACAACAAGAGATGTTACTTTACCTTCTCCATTTGATGTATTAAATTCCCTCAATCCATAATTCCTTATGACTTTTGCAACAATCTCAACATTTCTCATGCCAGGCATTAATTTATTAATTTTGAAAGAACCTTGTTTTTCATCTTGAGAAAATAATTCAACTTTCATTTCATTTGCTATAATGTGAGCTGCCCCTTCTTCTGAAACCATTCCTGAAAATTTGTCTATCTTTGATTTTATCTTAGCATCAAGTTCTTCTGCAGACATGCCTGATTTTTCTATAATCTTCTTTTTTACATCTTCTAATGATATTTTAAACATATTACACCACCCTTTTACCCTTTATATTTTATGATTAGTTAAGTAAGAACAAGAATCACATTTATAATATTTATGTTGATATTTAATATATTATTTATAAATAAAAGAAAAAAATATTATTAAAATTATTTTTCATTCTTAACAAATTCTGAAGTAAGTTTTAACATAATAGCAACCGCCACACCTGACATACTAATAGCCATAAGTTTAGCAAGACCCTCTCCAGAAAGTTCTTCTGCAATAGTTTTACAAAAACCAAATGCACCCAAACCAGAAATTAATAACATACCAGCCATAGAACCTGATACTACAATCTCTTTTTTATTTTTATCTAAGAAATTCTTGATGAAAGTATTATTATTAGTAATGTCATCAATTATTTTCTTTTCATTATCCAATTCCTTTTTAAAGACAGACTCATCAATTTTCCATTTCGGTTCAAAATCACCCTCAAAATGAATACTCATCCGTTGATTAATATTACTATTAATTAATTTAGTTAAATATTCAAAAGGATCATGTTTTTTAAGTTTTTTTTTAATATAATCCCATGACTTTTTAATTTTCATAATTTCATCTGAATTTTCTTCAGATTTTTTAATATTTTTAATTTGTTTATCTAAATCAAATTTTTTTATTACTTTCAATCTTTTTTCTATTTTTTTCTTTAACTGGTCATAATATTCTTCTTGTTGTGTAATCAGCTTATCTAACCTACTATAATTTCTGTCATTATAGTATTGGACTTTATTATAATGGTATGTCCTAAGTGTTTCAATAGTTTTACGCCTACTTTTCACTAATAAATCAACATATTTTTTTATCCAATGTTCTGAGATTGCCATTTTTTTATCACCTTATTTTAGTTTTTTAATATATTATTTTAATGAATTTAATATGTTAACAATATATAAATATTATGGTATTTTAGGGTTTGTCCCAAAACTTTTCATAAAAATTAAATATATCCCTGATTTACTT
>CAYLKE010000012.1:0-2981 GCA_964384425.1 uncultured Methanosarcinales archaeon
TTACATATTCATTTTCTGGATTTGTTATGTCTAAATTTAATGTTAAGTTTGCATAAGTTGTATTTAGTGGGTTGTCTGTTGCATTAAGAACTATAGAATCATATTGAAAAGGTATATCCTCTATAACAACACCATTAGAACACACTTTCGTTCCATCGGCAATACCATCATTAGGTGTTACACATGCAGTCCAGTTTTCACCAACAGAAGTGATATCTTTATGTATTATATTTTCAACACTATTGCTAAGTAATTTTATCTGTTCTTCAGATAAAACTTTGCCCCAAACAGATACATCATCAAGATATCCATCGAAATATCCTGCTTGAGTATTTCCTAAACGACCAAGGTATACTTTATCTCCTCCAAACTCATTAGGATAATATGTTACTACATTACCAGATTGATTACCATCAATATAAAGTGTTGCTGTTTCAGTATTTTCATTAAGAGTTACTGCAAAGTGATGCCAATTCCCATCTCCTGGGTACAAAGCATTAAAATGTTCTGTAGTCATATTTGTACTTATATATAAACCATTTGGAGAAGAATTGTTATCCCACGCAAAGATTATTCTTTCCCTTGGTTCTGAAAAAACAAAATCCCAATTAAATGAATCTATAAAAACACCCGAAATGCTTTCTGTTTTAGACCAAACAGAAATTGTAAAATTTTTTGTATTTGGTTGACTTGGAGTATCAACATAAATATAACTCTTTTCTGAAGAATTAAAGTGATATGTTCCTCTCCCATCATGTCCTGCTGTTGCATTCCATGTTGCATTTACAACAGTTGCAATGTCTGTAGCAAAATCATAACCATAAAAAGGTGTTGAAAAAGAAGAACTTCCACCTTCGAAAGGCAATACAAAATGATTCAATAAAATACTTGGAAAATCACTCACATACCATTGAGTTATATTTTTTATAGAATCGTTATCCTCATCTGTTACGTTTAGGTGAAGTGTTAAGTTTGCGTAAGTTGTGTTTAGTGGATAATCTGTTGCATTTAATATAATTGAATTAACTATGGGTGGATTAAACAACCTACAACAAATAGATGTATCATATGAATTTGCAAGATCACATTCAGAAACATGAAGATTAGATGTATTGCCTGTTGCAACTTTAGGAATAGTAAGAATACAAGTTTGATCATTATTAGTACAATTTCCATATTGTCCTTCTTGATATTCACAACTTACATGGCTATTAGAAGAATAAATATAAAGATTATTGTAATATGTTTGAGGAGAATGATTGTATAATTCAACATGAGAATTATTCTCTTGATATGCTCTAAGATATGTAAAACCTTGCGAATTTGTTCCAGACATACTTCCACCCAATTCATTTTTACAACATAAACTATAACTTCCCCAAGAATTATTTGCTAACCCCACATGTGCATTTGTATAATTGTCTAAAGAAAGAATCTTATCAAATCCAGCAGAACAAGTTGATGAAGCTTCAACAGAACAATTAAGATTAGATGTACTTCCTATCCAATTACCTGCAACTGCTCCACCTGTTAAATAAACAGTTCTTTCATTAAAAAATATTTCATTTACTATTCCAGATATAAAGGATTCTTCAAAATCATCATTATTTTGCACAGAATTATTTGAACCAAATATATAAGAGCCTATTCCTATATTTCCAAAAACAAAAGAAGTCAAAATTATTGCAAATATTGAAAAAAGTATTATTAAAAATTTAATCTTATTAGAAAAAAATCTATTAAAATGATTATTACTACACCTACTTTTTTTAAGTACTACTCTGCCCCTCTTTTTCATTTTTAAAAGATTATCATATTATATATTTATTATATTTATAAAATTATCTATAAGAATAAGAATAAGAATAAGAATAATAATTAAATAAAAATTATTGTAAACAACTTGTTTCAATCATCTCGACGGATTCATTACCTAATGACAAAGTCATAGGATTACATTCAGGTAAATCATTTATTAAACATTCAATAGCAATTGCATTCACAACTTTTTCTCCTGCATAAATAGGAACTGGTTGACAAGTTGCAAGAGCATCTATGATTTGTTTAATACTTTCAGAATAACCATCTTCTAATCCTTGTTTGTAGATTTGATCTAATTTATTTTTTTTATTTTCTTCGTATTTTTGAAAAGCAATATAACTTAAAGAAATAAGCAATAAGACTACTAAAAAAATAATTATTTTCTTGTTATTTATTTTTTTCATTTTGAATATATTCAATAAATAAAAAATCATTTATAAAACTTTATGAATTAAAAAATATAAAAAATCTTGTATATGAATAATGCTAAGTTGTAACATATTTCACTATTAAATACATAGCCATCTTATCCATTGTACATTTCAACTTTTAATATTTGTAGACTACAATGTAGCCAATTACAATAACTAACAAAACCATCAATGCAAAAAGATTGTTCTGTTTTATGTTTCCACCCAGCATCTTGTGATTGGGCCAGTACTACTTATGCCAACAACATCTATTGTTGACGAACCACGATATGTAATTGCCCAAGTACTGCCATCAGTGAATTTCCTAGTCATGTCATCTGTCCAATGCCATTCAGCTTCATTATTCAAACCAAAATTTTCAAAAGCATTATGAATCTCTGAAACACTTGGAAGTCTGCCCCCGTAATTATCAAAACAATAATCAGATGCAGTAAACCAATTTTGATTAGTTTCTGCATAATCTGTCTGTATACATCCAAGCTGTCTTTCATTGTCAGCAGAAGTTCCAGTAGTGTAAACTGCTGTAAAACCAGAAGGACATTCAGTATAAACACCTCTACCTCCTATAAAGTATGCCGCTAATCCATCAGACGATGAAGTTTTTGCTATAACCCCATAAGTTACTCCTGAAGAGGATGTAGCAGAAGCATATACTGCTGTTCCTGCAGATGATGCTGATTCACCATAAACACCACGAGTTGCTCCTGTAGTAGATGTGGCAGAACCATA
>CAYLKE010000012.1:3081-36704 GCA_964384425.1 uncultured Methanosarcinales archaeon
CTGATTCACCATAAACACCACGAGTTGCTCCTGTAGTAGATGTGGCAGAACCATATACTCCTTTTCCGATATTTGAAACAGATAATCCATAAACACCATAAGTTGTTCCTGTAGTAGATGTGGCAGAACCATAAACACCAGTAGCATTATTTGTTGAAGATATTGATTTACCATAAACACCATATGTCGCACCTAATGAAGAAAAACCATAAATTCCTGAATTTCCTGTTGTACTGCTTAATGTTTTACCTAAAATACCATTATGTTCTGTGGATTCTCCAATAATTGCATAATCTGAAGAATTAGAATAAATGCCTGTTCCATCTTCAGCAAAAACTTGTATAAATTTACTTGAAACTCCAACAGAAACATTTCTTTTAAAAATATAACTTGCTCCACCATAATCAGTTGCATGATCTATTGCAACTTCTCCAGGCAATAATTGATCAAGATGGTGATATTGAGGTGGAGGAGTTGGATCTTGCCAATCAATATAAGTTATTATTTTTTTACCTTTTATATTTGTTAATTCTACTCTAGTTTTATACCATACTTGATCTAGAGTATCACGAACAACCCAATTTGCAGAATATGTTCCTTTTTTATTATCACCTGCAACTAAAACCATATCAACTTTATCTGATCCATTTTCATGACCAAAATAAGCAACAGCTTTTTCTACACCATAATCATCTTCAAAAGAAACATAATTTTTTAAAACTTCACCAGGAAAAACCTTTATAGGATCTGCCTGTACTGCATCTATTGTAGGATAACTTGCAAACCAATTAAACCATCCAAAACAAAGTAATGGAATTATCAACAAAACAAATATTTTCCTCATTTTTTATAAAACCTCATTTTTTATTATATGATTTAAAATATCTAAGATATTAAAAAGTTTTTGATTTTTTATCCCACCAACTCCAATATCTTCTTTCTAGGATTTCTCGCTTTAACAACACCAGATGCAATTAAAACACCCTTAGCACCTAATTTTTTAGCAACAGAAACATCTTGTTTTGTTTTAACTCCCGCACCAACTAATAATTTAATCTTAGTCCCTTTCAGAATAGAAACTGCTTTTGAAATTATTTCTGGTTTACTTTTACTAACAGAAACATCTCCTCCAATCAAAGAAGGAGGTTCATAAGCAATTGCCCAAGGAGAATATTTCATAACTTGTCTCAATCGTTTAATGTCCTCAACACACACAATTGTTTTTAATTTATATTTTTTACAAAGTTCTATTGTTTTTTTAATCTCTTTATTTGGAATTTTATGTTCAGCATGATTTAATAACGTCCCCTTAATTCCAATAGCTTTAGCTTCTGCAGGTATTGTGAAACCTGTATGTTTTCCCCCATCTAATCCATCTAGATGTTGTGCAAAAACTCTCACTTTAACTTTACTAGCAACACAACTTAAATCTGCTTCCTGAGGACAAATAATAAAAGAATGTTGGGACGAAGAATTTATTTTATCAATAATTCTTCCAAGACTATCACCTCTTTTTCCCAACGTTTGAACGTAAGTTTTAAAATTTATTACAAATAACATTATTTTTTTGATTTCTTTTTTGTTTTTTTATTTTCTTTTTTCTTTTCATTAAGTAATCCAATTTCTCTGACAAGCAAAGTTATCTGAGAATTCAATTCTTCATTCACAATAATTTGTTTATAATAAAGATAAAATAATACAATAATTGACAATACTATAATAACATCTAAAAAATTATAAAAACCCAATATCTCACTAATTTTCATAAAATAATTAAGAAAAAATGCAATAAAAATAAGTCCAACCCAAATCAATGTCCATATAATCATTTGAAAAAAATTCAATTTTTTATCTTTATATCTAAGAAGAACTCTTGATTCCGCAAATAAAGCAACCAACATTATTATGATTCTTGTTAAGCTGAACATATCATAAAAAAACAAAAATACTTATATAAATGTTTGTATAATCTAATCATATAGACAATAAATTGGAGAAATTATGGAAAAAGAAATAATTGAAAAATATAAAAAAGCAGGAAAAATAGGAGCACAGGCACTTCTAAAAGGAAAGCATCTTATCAAAAAAGGAATTAATACAGTAGACATAATGGAAACAGTTGAAGAGTTTATTATTTCAAAAGGATGTGGTATTGCATTTCCAGCACAAGTATCTGTAAACAATGTTGCAGCACATTCATGTGATTCTCAAAAACATGAATTAGGAGAAGATGTTGTTAAGTTAGATGTTGGAGCAACATATGAAGGTTATGTATCTGATAATGCAGTTACTGTTGATCTTTCAGGCAAATATACAGATTTATTAAAAACAACAAAAAAATCATTAGATAATGCAATAAACAAAGTATGTGTTGGTGTTAAGATTTCAGAGATAGGAAGAGTTATAGACGAGACATTAACAGAAAAAGGATTTACTTCTATGAAAAACTTGACAGGTCATGGTATAGGCAAAAACACAATCCACACATTTCCTCAAATTCCAAATTATGATAATAAGTCAACAGTAAAATTGGAAAAGGACATGGTAATTGCAATAGAACCTTTTGGAACATTAGGAAAAGGATTTGTAAGAGAAAGACCTCCTGCAGAAGTTTTTATGTTGCATAGAAATATTCCTGTAAGAGATCCTTTTAGTAGAAAAATTATGGAAAAAATAAAATCATATAATGGACTTCCATTCTGTAGAAGGTGGTTGATAAAGGAATTTGGAGCTAAGGCAAATATTGCATTGATGACATTGATGAGAAATAATGCACTTACAGCTTATCCTCCTCTTGCAGACGATGGGATAGTTGCCCAGTTTGAACATTCTATGATTGTTGATGAAGATAAAGCAATTGTTACAACAAAGTTGGATTAATTATTGTTCATCCTTATGGTAAATTGTTAAGAAGATTATTTTATTTTCTGATTTTAGATAAGCATATGCTAAACGAAAAGGAGAAGCATATAATTCTCTACTTCCTTTTCTAAAATATTTCATTGATTTGCCAATTTCAGGAGAGGAAATTATTTTTTTAATTTGTTTTTTTATTTTTTCTTTGAAAGTTAAATGTTTTATTTTTCTAAAAGATTTTTCAAAGTCATTAGTGTATTCTACATCTACCATTTTTCAAGCTCAGCTAAAAATTTCCTTTTACTCTTTTTTGTAAAACGTCCACTTTCATAACTTTGCCAAGCTTTTTCAACTTTATTAGCAAATTTAATATCATCTGCAATCTTTTTTGCTACATCATCCATTCTTTTAAGTACAATATTATTTTTTTCTTTAACTAACAAAAACTCATCCCCTACTTTAAATTCAGATCTCAAATTAGAAGGAATAACGATTTGTCCTTTTGTACTTAATTTAGTTATTGCAAATTCCATTGTAATGTAAGATATGTCTTACTTTTTTATAAAAGTTTCGTTTTAATATCTTTAGAACATTGTTTTTAATAAGAATAACCAAGAAAAAATCGTAATTAATCCGAAATTAGATGATTTTTTAAATTATAGATATATATCTATATAAAAAATAAATAATAATTCTGATTTAATAACTATATGAAAGAAAAATTAGAAGAAAAAATAAGCAAAAATAAAGTTTTAGAAGAATTAAAAAATAATATTAAAATGTCATTAATTGAGAGTTATGTGGCCACTGGGTTTTCTTATTGGATATCAAGTATTTGTTATTTAGCACAAAAAAGACTTGTTATTGAAACAATAGCTGATCATCAAGCAATAAGCTACATGAATGCAGTAGCAATAGGATGTGCATGTGTTGGTGGGGCTTTTGTATATAATGCAGTATTCAATTCAATATCACATAACCGAATTAAGAAATCTAAATAACATTATTTCTTTTTATCATTTAATTTATTTCTTTCACTTGAAAAACATCCACAATATTTCTGATAATAGAGATTATAATCACTGCTTAACTTTTTCATCTCATAATAAAGTTTTCTTCTGGTAATCTGATCAAAAAATTCAAAATCTAAAAATTTTAAATTATAAGCTTTTTCAAATTCTTTTGCTTTATTATTTATAAGCTCTGTATTTTTATAAGGACTTAAAGTCAAGGCCATAGAAAAAAGTCCTGCATTTATTTCATCTGCTTTTTCAGCAGTTTTTGCAAGACGATATGCCAAACAAAGGTCACATCTTCTAGCACCTTCAGGTTCCTTTTCCAATCCTTTTGTTAATTCGTGCCAAGTCTGGTTATTTTCTTTGTAATCTTCATCAACGATAAGTCGTAGTTTGTATTTTTTAGCAAGTTTTTTTACTTCTTCCAACCTTTTATCATGTTCTTTTTTTGGCTCGATATTGGGATTAAAAAAATAAAATACAATCTCTTCATTTGAATATTTAGGATAATATTCTTTTATAAGATTTGGAAATATAACTGCACAAGGTGCACAACATATATGAACTAATATCATAATTATGCGTAATCACTTGTTATTTTTAAGGTTACCTATTTTACTGTAACACATTTTGCTAAATTTCTTGGTTTATCTGGATTAAATCCTTTTATAACACATAATTCATATGCAATTAATTGGGATGGTATTACAAAAATCATTTCATTTGGACATTGTATAAAAAAATCAAATTCTGAATGGTTTTCTTTTCCAATTCCAATAATCTTTCCACCCCGAGACTTTATTTCCATAATATTATTCATCATTTCTTTTTTATTTTTTTCTAAAACAATTGCAATAACAGGAGTTCCTTTTTCAATAAGTGCAAGTGTCCCATGTTTTAACTCACCTCCAGCCATTGCTTCTGCTCTTATATAACTTAATTCCTTGATTTTAAGGGCAGATTCGCAAGCATAAGCATATGCCTCGTCCCTTCCAATGACAAAAAGATCCCTATCAATATATTTGATAACCTCTTTTGCTTTTTTTCTCCAATAATCAAGATATTTTTTACAATTTTCAGACATTTGTTTTATATCATTATTATTTTCACAAATATTTGAAAAAATATTTAATGATGCAATAAATGCTTTTGTAGATGCAACACCAATTTCCTTTCCAGCATTCATTCCGAGAGCAACATCACACATTCCCCAAAGAGTGCTATTTTCAGAGTTAATAATGCCTATTATTTTAACACCTTTTGATTTAGCATTTTCAACAACCTCAATTAAATCAGCTGTTTCTCCACTTTGTGAGACAATAATCATACAATTTTTTTTATTAAAAAAAGAATCATAGGTCTTCCATTCAGATGAAATAAATGGAATAGACTTAATATCTGAAAATGAATGAAATGCCAAACATGAATGATAACTTGTCCCACATGCAGTTAGTAAAACATTTTCACTTACATTAATTAATTGTTTTGCTTTTTCTAAATTATCTTGTTTACTTGATTTGATTATTACTTCCGGTTGTTCATATATTTCTTTTAACATATGATGTTTAAATTCTTTTTTTTCAGAACTAAGATTATTCTCTTTTATTTTTTTATAATTTAAATCAATTTTTTTATTTTCATAAAAAATATTTAATTTTCCTTTTAAAAAGTCATAATAACCCCATTGTCTATCCTCTAAGAATACTGCTTCTTTGCTTCCTTGTAATGAAAAACAACTTACATCAGAACTTGCCATAAAACCATTTCCATTTGCCACAATCAAAGGACTTTTATTTTTCATAAAAATAACTTTATCTTCCATCAATGCAAGAATAGCATAACTTCCTTTTAATTCATTCATTATATTATTCACAACAGTTTTCAAATCATACATTTTAAGATAATGAGAAAATAAATTAGGAATAATTTCTGTATCTGTACCACTGTAAAATTTGTATCCTTGATTAATCAGATAATTTTTAAGTTCTTGATAATTTTCAATTATTCCATTATGAACTACTGCAATCTTTCTATCATTTGAAACATGAGGATGAGAATTTTTTTCAATTACTTTTCCATGTGTACTCCATCTTGTATGTCCTATTGAAAAACTACTTTTATCTAACTCATCAGAAAAATCAAACTCTACTATTGATCCAACTTTTTTTATAACTTTCAATTTATTTCCAAAAACAGATGCAATACCCCAACTATCATAACCCCTATATTCTAAAAATTCTAATCCTTTTATTATCGAAGGAACAACATTATTATTTTGATTAAAATACCCGATTATACCACACATTTTCACATCACCAAAAAACATTTAAAGAAAGACCTATTTCAATATTATGGATTAAAAGTTGGAAAAAACAAAACAGATATAATCAAAACTTTAGAATATAACAACTTCAATATATTATCAATTTACATATTAATAAATTGGAAAAAACAAAATGAATGAAAAAAACAAAAAAATAAACAATTTGGATAAAAAAATACTCTATTACTTATATGAAAACCCCAATAATCCAATAAATTATATTGCTAAAAAAACTCGAACAGCTAAATCAGTTATAGCATATAGAATAAACAAATTAGAAACTGAAAAAATAATAAGGAGAACAAGATATTTGTTCAACCTAAAGATGCTTGGTTTTCTTCCTCCTAAAAATATTACTCTTCAGTTAGGTAGTATATCTGAAAAAGAAACAGATGAGTTTCTTGAATTTTTAAAGAATAAAAATATTGTTGAATCAGTTTCCTCAGTCGTGGGAAATTATGATTTAATCTTAACAGTTCTTTACAAAACACAAGAAGAATTATTTAAATTTATAGAAGAAATGAATAAGAAATATGGGAAATTTATTAGAGATAAAAAAATATTTGATACAATATATTCTGAAGCATTTATTTCCAAAATATTTTCAAAAGACCTTAAGATACAAAAGAAGATAATAAATCAATTTGAGAAAAAAGCAAAACAAGTTAAATTAGATGAAAGGGATTTTATTATAATAAATGAATTGAGAAAAAATGCAAGAGTTAATTTTTATACTATTGCTGAAAAAATGAAACTTACTGCTGAAGCAGTTCGACATAGAATAAAGCAATTAAAAGAAAAAGAAATAATTTTAGGCAAAGATCTTTTTGTTAATCTAAAAAATTTTAACATGAATTTAGTTTATATTTATTTTACATCAAATCTTCTTGAAAAAAATATAATCAATAAAATAAAAGAGTATTGTTATCAAGATAATAATATTATTTCATATGCACGTTTTATAGGAGAATATGATTTTTGTATAGCATTATTTGTATCAGATTATTATGAACTTCAAAAAACATGGACTAGATTTAGAAAAGTATTTGGAAAAAGCATATTAAACTATGAAATTCTTCCAACAATAATATTTGATAAAAAATCAAGAGAAATTTAAATTATAAATCTTACTCTTAAAAATCCAAAAATATATATCAACAATACATAATTATAGTATATTTTGTATTATAACTACTATAAAGTAACTATGATATAGAAAAGTTTATAAAAGACACAATAATTAACTATTTACTAGTAAATAAAGAAATAAGAGGTCGATGATTATACAAGGAGACTAAAAAATGATTGTTCAAAAAGATTTTATAACTAAATTAAAAGAATTCGGCTTAAATAGCTACGAAGCAAAACTATGGGTTGCTCTATTGAGCAGAGGAATGAGTTCTGCAGGAGAACTTTCTGAAATTTCAAATGTTCCAAGAAGCAGAACATATGATGTTCTTGAATCACTTGAGAAAAAAGGATTTATCGTCGTAAAAATTGGAAAACCAATAAAATATATTGCAGTCTCTCCAACTGAAGTTGTTGAAAGAGTTAAGAAAAGAGTACAAAATGAAGCAGATAGGAAATCAAAACATCTTGAAGATCTTAAAACAACAAGTACATTAAAAGAACTTGATTCTCTTTATTCACAAGGTGTTGAAAAACTAGATATTACAGATATGACTGCTGCTTTTAGAGGAAGAAAAAGACTTTATGAAGGACTTTCAACAATAATAAAAAAAGCTAAAAAAGATGTAATAATCGCAACAAATTCAAGAGGAGTTTTAAGAAAACTTTCTTCACTTAAATCAGATATAAAAAATCTTGATAAAAAAGGAATTGATGTCAAAATATTAACAAATAAAGACGACAAAAAAATAAAAAAAATACTTTCTAATAAAGATTTTTCACATTTAAAAATAAAACATTCAGACAATGAATTTAGATTTGTAATTGTTGATGATCAACATCTTGTTTTTATGATTACAGATGACAGCACTCATTCAGATTATGATAGTGGTGTATGGGTAAATTCAGAATATTTTGTTAAGCAATTTAAAAAGTTTGTCGACAATGAATGGACAAAAAGTAAAGAATTTTAATTATATTTTTCTTTAATTTTTAGAAAAAGTATATTCTACAGAATATATATTTAAAAATAGTAAAGTTTAAATACTCAAAATTACTCCTTTTTTTTAGGCTAATCATAAATTTTTAAGAAAAAAAATGTGTGTTAATTTTAAATTTTGGCGGATTTAAATTAACTTTTGTGTATTCGGTGTATTTTATGTAGTTTTAGGCTAATTCTCATAATCAGTTAATCTTATATGGCTAGTATAAAATCTTTAATTATGATAAAAAAATATTAGTATTTACAGTATAAAAGTTTTATTGTACTTATAAATACTATATTATAATATATACGTTAAAGTATATATTATACTCTCATAGTCCTAAAAGGATAAAGAGGTTAGACTAAAAAATATAAAACGGGGTGAAAAATATGGATTTTATCGTAGAAAATGCATTAAAACAAAACACAGAACAAGAAATGCCTGATTCTAATATGCAGGCAAATATAAAAGTTATCGGAGCAGGTGGAGCTGGTAACAATATGGTGAATTGGTTGTATAAGAAAGGAATTCAAGGTGCAGAAATTGTTGCATGTAACACAGATTTCCAACATCTGAAAATAACCAATGCAGACAAAAAATTCTTGATTGGAAAAGAAAAAACAAGAGGATTAGGTTGTGGTGGATATCCAGAAAGAGGAGCAGAAAGTGCTACTGAATCCAAAATGCAAATTAAAGAATCATTAGGCGGAGCTGATATGGTTTTTGTATGTGCAGGTATGGGTGGAGGAACAGGAACAGGTTCAGCACCAGTTATTGCACAAGTTGCTAAAGATTTAGGATCAATTATAATTGGAACAGTTACCATGCCATTTAAAATTGAAAGAGCTAGAGTTGATAAAGCTGAATGGGGTTTACAACAACTTAGACAAGTTTGTGATACAGTTATTGTAATTGATAACAATAGATTAGTTCAAATTGCTGGAAATTTACCTGTTCAACAAGCATTTGCAGTTGCAAATGAATTAATCTCAACTATGATTAAAGGTATTGTTGAAACAATCGCAGTCCCATCTCTTGTAAACTTAGATTTTGCAGACGTTAAAGCAATCATGAGTGATGGAGGAGTTGCAGCAATTGGAGTAGGTAGTTCTGACACAAATAACAGAGTTGAAGAAGCTGTAAAAGGAGCATTGAACAATCCTTTACTTGATATCAATTATGAAGGAGCTACAGGAGCATTATTGCATATTAGTGGTGGACCAGAAATGACATTGTCAGAAGTTGAACAAATTGGTAATATTGTAACAGAAAACCTTGATCCAGATGCAAATGTTATCTGGGGAGCAAGAATTGATGATGGTCTGAAAGGGCAAATCACAGTTATGACAATAATAACAGGTGTCAACTCTCCATGGATATTAGGTAAACTGGACAGAAAACACAAACAAAGAGAAGCTAAAGCAATGAGCAACGAGCTTGGAATTGAGCTTATATAAAGCTCTTTTTTTATTTATTTTATTTTAATTTATTTTACTAAAATTTATTTTAAATAATTCTTTAACAACCACCCCCAAACGCCCCGATTTTTATCGGGGCTACCCCTTTATTCTTAGAGTAGAATATTTTTCATACACAAGAGATATTATAGGGGATTTATAAATAAAATAACAAAACATTTATATATGGGTAGTTGTTACTATTGGATAATAACATATAATAATAACAAATTATAGAAAACTAATGGAGGAAACAAAATGACAGACAAAAATGATATACACAGCCAATATAGAAGAAAATTAACTCAAGCAAATTATGCTGTAATGCATCAAATGCAATGTTTTTTTGATGAATTTAAGGATCCTAATACTAAAAAAACCAAAGATATTACTGCAAATAGAGCAAAAAATGCACTAGGAGCTTATCATAAAGAACAATTAAAATCAACAGATAATATTTTTAAAATTGGTTTATATAATGCTAATGGTCAAATAAATGGAACATTGAGTCCAGACAGTAAATTAGATAAACAGGTTTCTATGAGTGCTCTTAATACTTATGTTGGTGGAAATAAAATTTTTGAGGGAATTAGAGATTATTTTGAAAACAATAATGGTAAGGTTTTGAATTTAGGTAAAATTATGGGTACAGTTTTTGAAATACATGAAGGTTATACAAATGTTTGGTCACAAGAACATAGTAATTTAATTACTAAAGATTCACAGGATTTAACAGGAATAACTGCAAATATAAATGCAGATGCTGGATTGCTAGGAAAATTAAACAATGGTAACCAAATCCAAGAAGATGATGTAAGGAAGAATCTACCTAAATGGATACCTAAAATATATGGACATATAGAAAATTAAAAACAACAAATAATTATTTTTTATTTTTTAACAACTTTTTTCTTAAACATTTACAACTAACAAGTTAGTTACAATAATTTATATAGAAAATAAACTAATCAACAATAAATTGGTAAGTTTAAAAGAATTTTATGAAAAACATAAAGAAATTTGTCGGCTATTAGGTGGTTTTGAAGTAGATTATATGGGGGATATTGATCCACTTATAAGAGATAAAGAAAAACAAACTATGAAGATTATTGAAAAGAGAGAAGATAAAGAACCTTTTTTTGAAATCTCAGAAAACATGATAAATTCTTATGCAAAAGAATTGTTTAAAGAAAATATAAACAATCCAAATATAAAAAACTCTATTGAAAATATAATAAATAATGAAAAACCCCTTATTGAAACATTTATTGAGAAAAATTATAAGTCTTCTATAAATATAACTGATTATTATAACATAATCAAAAAAACATCTGAAAAAATGTATTCTATTGCAATAGAAGAATACAAAAATAATTTAGATGATAATAACTTAAATGAACTAATTGATAATATTAACAAAGAACACTATCTAAAAAAGAAACTAAATTTTGGTAAAAACATAACTAAAGAACTTTTTAACGAAAGATTTTCATCTTGGTATGAAACAATAATAGAATATTCTGAAGAATTTAAAAAATAAATTTATTCTACTTTAACAGCAGTATTAACAGCTTGTCCAGGCATACCTTTTTCAAATACAACGCTAACTAAACCTTTTCCACCATGAACTCTACTTACTACTCCAACAATTTCTTTTTTAGCAGGTGATGTCCATGTGACTTTCTTTCCTATTATTTTTTCTGCTTTTTCTTTAGAATCTATTCCTTCAACTTCAACAAGCATCTGTCTGTCATATGCTTCGTGTTTTGCTCTTCTAAAACTTGTTATTTTTGCTTTCATAAGAGCAAAGAAATAGTATTTTGTTTATAAATATATCGGAATTACAATCCCCAAAGAGCATTATCCTTTCTTTTTATAGTTGCAATCTCTTTCAGAACTTCAATATCCTCTTTAGAAAGATGTTTTTTAAGTTCTTTTAATTTTCTAAATTCTTCTTCATTTATATCTCCAAATAACACATCTCCTTCATTTACTTGTCTTCCAACTGTCACTTTTTCCATACTCAAAGCAACTTGATCATCTTTCTTTGCAGAAGAGATTGATTTACTTTCTTTCTGTAATGCTTTAACATAGGTTATTCTTTTTCCTTCAAGATTCATTAAAGGATATCCAATTTTTAGTTTTCCACTAATAATCTCAATTCCCATAACTACAGGGTTACTTTGTCTAAAAACATATCCTGGCATTAATCTAATCTTTACAGGCAATACAATAGATTCTAATCTTTCAAGTTCCATTTTCTTTTGTTTCTCTTCTTGCCATTTTTCTAAATCTTCTATTGTTTTGTAAATAACATCATGTACAATTAATTTAACACCTTTTTCTTTAGCAAAATATTCTATTTCATCATCTTTATCTACATTAAAACCTAAAACAACACCATACAAAGGATCGATATTTTTAACACTCTCTCCTTCCATAATGTCTTTTTTACCAACATTACCTATAAGTGCTTTTCTTATTGGAATATTCTTCTCTCTAAGTAAAACAATCATAGCTTCCAAACTTCCAATAGAATCTGCTTTTATTGTAACTCCTTTTCCATCTGTTTCAATCATAACTTCATCTATTTCTGATTGAATCTGTTCAATAAATTCTGCTTTCTTTTTGTCATGTGTTTTGTCAAATGAAATCAAGGGCATTCCTGAAATAACATTATCTAAATTTTTAGCAAGGATTTTAACACCTGTTGCTGCAAATGCTTCTTTTACAGGTCTAAATTTACTTTTAACTCTCATCTCTGCTAATGGTTCTGGTTGAAATAATCCTTTAACTTTTGTTTCAATAGCTTCCCCAATATTTCCAATAATTAATGTATCTCCAACTTTAATCCTTCCATCATAGAAAATAACATCTGCTGTTTTTCCTATTCCTTTTTCTTCTTTTACCTCGAGAACTGTTCCTTTTCCAGGAGTGTTTGGATCAATCTCTAATTGTTTTTCCATAAATCTTTGAGCCATTCCTGCTAACACCATCAATAATTCTGGAATTCCTTCACCAGTAACAGCTGAAACAGGGACAGTTGCAACTTGTTTTGTAAAATCAACCCTATCAAATCTATCTGTTTGAAATCCCAATTCATATAATTGTCCTACAAGTTCATAGAATTTAGTATCAAATTCCCTCTTGACACTGTCAGATTGATTATTAAAATTCTTTAAAAAACATTTATCTGTTGATTGCCACCCATTTATTCTATCTATTTTATTACATGCAATAATAAAAGGAGTTTTATCATTTTTTAAAATTTCAATAGCTTCCTTTGTTTGTGGCATTACTCCATCATTAATATCTACAACAACTATTGCAATATCTGCAAGTGCTCCTCCTCTTTTTCTTAATGTCGAGAAAGCTGCGTGTCCAGGAGTATCAATAAATAATAATCCAGGAAGAGTTAAATTTGTATTTGTTGCTTTTAACAAATCTCCGCAAAGTGATTGAATTGTATCAATAGGAATAATAGACGCTCCAATTGCTTGTGTTATCCCTCCGGATTCTTTTGCAGTTATAGTTGTTCCTCTGATTTTATCTAGAATAGATGTTTTTCCATGATCTACATGACCTTCAATTGCACATATTGGGCTTCTTACTACCATAACAACTTAATTTTGTTAATATATTTTAAAGATTTCGTTTAAATGTAGGTTATTTATCTAATTTTTTCTTTTTTTCTTTATCTAAGAAATTTTTTTTAGAAACAACTTTTCTTTTAAGATTTTTTTCTAAATCTTTTCTTGTTCTTTTGGCAATATTTCCACCTTTATTTGCAGAATCTTTGCATTCATCGAACCCCCGAGACTCTGTTTCTTTTGTTATATCTGTTGTTGCTTTTTCTCCAATCATAGTTAAGATTAACTCCCAATCAGTCATATGATCTCTTAAATTTTCTCTGTTCAATCCCTTATAATCTCTATACTCTTTTGGAGTCATATTAAAAGTAGCCTTACTTATCTCTGCAGTTAAAATTGAAAATTCTTTAGTGGTATTTACATCTCTTTTCTTCCACTCATCTGTAAGTTCATCCCTTACAATAATTCCTCTTACTCTTTTTTTAACCCAAGATTCAGGATAGCCTTTTGCTTTATATAATTGAATCATTCTTTTTTGAGCAAGTTCAGGATTTTCAATTTCTTGTACTCTTTCATATCCAACATTTGCCAACCATTGTTTGAATGGTTCTGCTTTTTTCGAGGGAATTGATTGGATTAATCTAAAGATACCTTGAGTATTCCAACACTGTAACATTTGTGCTCCTCCTTTTGTGTCAAACTCTAAACCAAGGGAGGGTACAAATTGTCCCCCTCCTTTGAAGGCATTAGCTAAAGGCTTATCTCTTTTTCTTATTTTTTTTAAATAATCGGAAGGATTAACTGATTCTGTAAGAGCATAAACAACATCTTTTATCACAAACCACCACTCATCATTAAACCAAGTTCTTCTTATTCTTTTATCTTGAAATACTATTAATTTATTTTTGTTCATATTGATAGTATAAATTTAATAATATATAAATACCGCGTAGATACATGTCCAGTGTGTCCAGTGGAAAAATATTCGAAATAGTTTTATGCCTGTAATGACAAAAAATTATTAAGTAAAGAAACAAAAAATTATATAAAAGAATATTCTATAATTATCTAAATGTTAACTTACATAATCCTGGCAACTTTTATAATAAGTTTAATTAGTTTTATAGGAATTCTAGTTACATTTAAGTGGACAAAGAAATTTATCCATTATTTTATTTCATTTGCAGCAGGAACATTGATTGCAGCTGCATTCTTTGATTTAATTCCACATGCATTAGAAGAACTTCATGAAATAATGCATCTAGAAGAAGCAATAGTTTATGTTGTTGTTGGCATTATATTATTTTTCTTAATAGAAAAATTCATACATTGGCATCATTGTGATAAACACCAATGTGATAAAAAACCAGCAGGACTTTTAATTTTAACAGGAGACTTTGTTCATAATTTTTTTGATGGATTATTAATTGCTGGAGCATTTATGCTTAATACAACAACAGGTATTATGACAACACTTACAGTAGCAATACATGAAATACCTCAAGAATTTGGAGATTTTGCTGTTTTATTACACAGTGGATATAGTAAAGCAAGAGCACTTTTACTAAACTTTGTATCTGCATTATCTGCAATTGCAGGAGGAGTCTTAGGATATTTCTTATTTGATACTGTTGAAAAATTTGCACCATTTGCAGTCTTAATAACAGCAGGAGGGTTCTTGTATATTGCTTTGTCAGATATTGTTCCTGAGATGCACCATCATAAAAAGTCAACAATGTTAATAGAATCAATTATATTTATTTTAACAATAATTGCAATGTATTTCTTTTTAGGAATGATGCATGGGAGGCATTAGTTTATTCTTCAACTCAAATACTTTTTTATCAAACTTAGAAAATGCAAACCATTTCTTCCCTAAATCTTTTAATGATGCACCAATATGATAAAGATCATTATTATCTATAAACAAAAATCTATCGTGAGAATCATTAAACTTCTTTATTTCTATTTTTGAATATTGTTTATTATGTTTTTCTAAATCTTGTTTTAGTTGTTTTGTTATTTCTTTAGTGTAAATTATAACTTTAACATCTTTTTTTCTCTTTGTAAATAATGTTAGAACAGAATCATCAATGTAATTATCTATTAATATTATCTCTTTTTTAGCTGAACGAATTAAGTCTGAAATGAATTTGTAAGCGTCAAATACTTGTCCATTAAAGAATATTCCTTTTGAAGGTTTAATGTCTTTACTTTCAATTGCTTTGAATACTTTTTCAAATTTTTGATCATGTTCTAGTTGTTTATGTTCTATTTTATCTAATCTTTGATATGTTAAAAGATTAGAAGATATTAGTTTTCTCATTTGAACAAATGCATCCATTATTTGAATACTTACTTTTATAGCCATTTTGCTCCTTAAAACACTTGAAAGCATAGCAACTCCTTGTTCTGTAAAGGCATGAGGCAAATATCTTCTTCCACCATGTTCTAAACTTGAGGTTCCAATTTGGCACCTCAAGTTATCATTATTTAAGTGGTCGCATTTTGCGACCAGTTCATTTTTATTGTTTAAAGTCGCATTTTGTGACTGCAAACTTGATATTCCAGATTGGAATTTCAAGTTGCTATTATTTAATGTTCCATTTTGGCACCTTAAAGATTTTGAGGTCGCAATTTGCGACCCCAAGTAAGGTATCACATTTTGTGATACTTGTCCATCATATTCTTCTTTAGTTAATTGAAACATAAATTCTTTCGGAAATCTTTCTAAGTTTCTTTTTACAGCTTTATTTAAATTACCTGTAGTTACTTTATACAACTCAGCCAAATCACTATCTAACATAACTGGTTTTCCTCTAATTGTATGAATTTTATTTTTTATGGTTATTTCTTTCATACAAATTAAAATAAATAATTGATATATAAATGCCGCACGAGGACTTGTCCAGTGTGTCCAGTGAATACTTCCGAGAAAAATGGAATATTTTTAAGGATTTGTGTTGAATGGGTGTTGTTAGTTGTAATATTAGCTGAAAACTCTGAATTACAAAAATTTATATAATACTTGGGAGTTATATAATAATAAAATGCAATTTAATACTTTTGAAAAGATACATGCTTGTTTCATCTTTATAATTGCAATAGCATTATTGATTCTCCATACATATTTTAACAAAGTATTTTTAGTTGATGTAATTTCAATCTCTATTTTATTAATTCTAGTGATAATACCTTACTTAAAGTATATTACAAGAATTTCATTTCAAGGTACATCTCTTGAATTAGAAAGAGAAGTAAAGGAAACTTCTGATGATGTTGAAGAAATGGTAGATGAAGATCAAATTGAAAAAGCACAAGGCTTAGATGAACAATTTAATTCATTTGTAAAACTTATTGAAGAAATAATGCATAAAGATCCAAATGTAGCAATAATGAAATTAAGAACTGAACTCGAAATTTCAATAAGACAATTATATCATTCAACTGTTTTAAAAGAGAATAAAATTGTTTCAACATCTAAAATGATACAAGAATTGCACAAAAATCAAACAATTGATAATGAAGCAAAGGAAGTAACTCTTGATGTATTATCTATTGCTAATAAAATTGTTCATGGAGAATTAATAAAACAAGAATATTCATTAGATATAATAAATACATCTCTAAGACTAATTGCATTTTATTATAATAAATTTTTTGCTTTAAATTCAAGATAATTTAAGGACTTCTCTGTTACACTCCAACTTTTGCTAAAGCAAAAAAAGATTAATGGGCACTCCGAAGTAAATCTCAATAATTTTTTGGTCTAGAGATAGCATCTAAGGAGAGAGAAAACTATAAACAAAAATTACATGAAGAATAACCTTGTTTTTCAGCATTATTCTTATTTTTAATTGTTTTTTATTTTAAAAATTAATTTGCTTCACATAAATACAGCCAAGATTATAGTATTTTTTTAGAATTGATATTTCCAATAAAATTCTTGGACTTAAAAAAATGATTAAATATCTTTAATAAGTATTTTTTCCAAATTAATTTTAAAGTATATGATAATATCCAAAAAAGTATTGCTGAAATAAATCCTAAAACTGCACCCCAAATAGTATATTTCCTTTGTAATGATTCTTCATTTTCCTTTATTTCTTTATCATTTAAATACCATATTATCCTTTCGTCAGCACCTTCAAAAGTAAATGTCCAACGTAATTCATTTTGTTTAGTTTCTTCATCATAATATTGAAATCTATCGAACTTTGCTTCTGGAAAGAACCTAGGGATATCATCTTTTGTAGAAAATGTTAAACTATTGGTAATCTCAGTATTTTTATTTTTCATATTTGGATAATTCATACTGGCAACATAATAATCTCCTTGTTTTAAAATAAACTTAGGAGTTAAGTATTTAATTCTAAACATAAATTTTTGATTTGTATTTAATTTTTTAGGATAAAATTTTATTTGATAAAATGAATTAATAGAAGTATAATTTTTTATTTGTAAATCATATTTATAACTACAAGGATTTGTATTTCCGACATTGTAACTGTAACTTTCTCCACCAAAATAATCACAAATTTCAATAGAGTTAATTTGTATTAATCCATTAGATGATTTTTCCCATGCTTGAAAATTAATGGTAATGAAATCTTTTTTATTAGTAAAGTTAGAAGGAATATTAAAAAATCCCCATAAATTTGTTACTAAATCTCTATTAGATTCAATAGTACTAGCACTTCTAATTGTATCTATTGTAACCTCATCTTGGTTGATATGGACACTATAGCTTAAAACAGAAGAAGATAAAATAATAAATATTATAAGAAATAAGTATGTTTTGTTTTTCATTTAACTCCATTTATATCCAAATCATCCCATTTATGGGGAGATTTAATTTTATATTTTTTTATACATTTTTTACCATTATCAGAAAATATTGTTATTCTAAAAATATACTTTCCTGGAGGCAAATATGCTTGATTAGCACGTAAAGGATCCATTAATGCTAAGGGAATTGCTATCCAAGATCCTTCATTGTTTATATTTTTTTGAGTAAATACTAAGTCTAATCTTCTATCATAAAATCCTAAATTAATTGGTTGAGCTTCAGTAGTCCTAAACGAATAATCAATATCTGCCCAATGTAAAATATATGATCTGTCAAGATGCTTTACTTCAGAGGGTTTTTTTAATATTTCTAATTTAGCAACACATCTTTCTGAAGATTTTTGTCCCTTAGAATAAACATGTAAATTAGCAACTTTTCTAGTTTGCCCATTAATTGTCCATATTTTTAGATCTTTTTCTTTATCTATCGAATGGATTATAATTTTTGGTTTTGATAATACTTTCCTAAAATCTTTTATAATAATATAAATAAAAGAAAATAGACCTGCAAATCCGCCAATATTCAAAACAATACTAAAAATTTGATTCCAGTTTATTCCCATGCCTTGAAATTATTTTGCCAATATATATTATTTTTGTTTTCTCACCCCAGTATCTTATTCTAAAAAACTGATCTTGTTTGCTCGATTGAACGCTTCTCAAAATTACTCTGCGCTTCGCTTGGTACTCCGTACAACATTAACAAGCAAACCACGCTCCATCCGAATTCACTTCGTGAACTCTTCTTAATATCTGAAGCTATTATTGTTTTAGAATCTATTTAATGTAATAAGGATGTAATAAACACAAGGTTTATAATACCCTAAAATACATTAAACAAATCTAAAGGAGATAAAAAGATGAAAAAAATAGCTATAACCATATGTTTGATGTTTTGTATTGTTTTTTTAGTTGGATGTACAAAACAAGAAACTAAATATGTATGTCAAGATGGAACCATAGTAAAAGATGCATCACAATGTCCTATTAAACAAGATTCATTTGCAGACAAAGTACAAGAAAAACCAAAATGTCAGGTTTCATCACAAGGATTTGACTTACCCAATAAGTGCGAAGGATTAAATGGTTTGGTCGTACCTCACAGTGGTGCATATTGTGATGAAGAAAATATTAGAAAAACTCCATCTAAGTCTGGAGGAATGTACATTCTAGAAGCATACAACTTAAGATGTGAAAATAACATGTGCATATATGATACTAGAATCTTAAAGGACTGTACAAAATATGATACAGATGCAGAATATGGTTTTTGTGCAATTGATCCTATAACAAACACACCCGATTGTTTTCTTATTGCAAAAGATGGCAGTTATGTTAAAGAAATAAATTAATTTTTCTTTTCTTTTAAAAAAACCAAAACTTCTCTCGTTTCAAATATTTACTTCACAAAAAAACACACATTAAACACCACACCACCAAAAACAATAAAAACAAACAATAATTCTAACGCATATGATAAAAGGACAAATAGTTGGAGGGGACTTTGACAAATTAATCATTAGACAGAAACACAACAAAACAATTGAACTGGGTGAACTTCTTGTTACAGAATACAAACAAAATAACAAAAAACATAAAATCATTCTTCAAGTATATGATCTAAGATTTGGATCTCAGATATCTTCTCAAAACTTAGAATTCATTTCAGGAATGTCTTTAGAAGATAATGCGAAAACATCTTTTATAGATGAAGAAAACAGAAATTATAACATGATATTTGCAAAGCCACTTTTACAAATATCTGATGAACACGGTACGATTGAATATGGATTATGTAAACAACTTCCTAAATTTTTTGGACAAGTGAGAGAAATAACTAAAGAAGATATTATTTTTATAACAAAACCTGAAAATCCTTTATTCTTAGGACAAATAAGAAGTGGAAGAAAAATCTTAGATGCAGATGTTTTCTTAGACGGGAAAAAAGTCATTCCTCATCATATTTTAATACCTGCTACAACAGGTAGAGGAAAGAGTAATTTAGCAAAAGTATTAGTATGGAGTATTATCTCATCAGCATCCTGTGGACTATTAATTCTAGACCCTCACGATGAATATTTTGGCAGAAACAACATTGGAATGAAAGATCATCCTGAAAAAAATAGAATTTTATATTACACGCCAGATAGTTTTCCAAATTCAAATAGTTTAATAATTAACTTAAAAGATATTAGGCCAGATCATTTGAAAGGAGTTTTTAATTTTTCAGATCCACAATTACAATTAATATATATGTATTACAAAAAATATCAAAACAAATGGATAGAATATATTATAAAAAAAGAAGATGAATATATTTTAGATAAATTTTCTACAAAAGGAACATATAATGTTGTAAGAAGAAATATAATGAATGTTTTAGATATAAGGTATGATGCAGAAAAAGATATTTTTATGGAAAATAGTATTTTCTGTATACATTCAGGTGAAACAACTATCTCCTCTATTATAAACAATCTTCATGAAAATAAAATAGTGATTGTGGACACAAGTTCATTTAGTGGAAAAACAGAGATGTTAATAGGTTCTATAATAACAAGTAAGTTGTTTTCAAAAAATAGATACTTAAAAAAGAAAGGAAAACTTCAATCTCCAATAGGTATTCTATTAGAAGAAGCACCTAGAGTTTTAGGGAAAGAAGTTTTAGAAAAAGGATCAAATATTTTTGAATCTATTGCAAGAGAAGGAAGAAAATTTGGAATTGGATTAGTGGCAATAACACAACTCCCATCTTTAATACCTAGAACAATTCTAGCTAATATGAATACAAAAATTATTCTTGGATTAGAAATGGCTCCAGAAAGACAAGCAATTATAGAATCTGCATCACAAGATTTAACAAGTGATTCAAAAACAATTTCCTCTCTCGATAAAGGAGAAGCAATTATCACATCTAGCTTATTAAGATTTGCAATACCTATAAGAATTCCTTTATTTGAAACATTTGCAAAAGAAAATATAGATAAAAAAAAGAATAATTATGTTATGAGTGAAAGTGATTTTAGTTAGAACTTTTTTCAATCTTACATTCACTCTCTTTATCTGGATCATAATCTTCATCAATCTCTTGAGGTGCTTTTAATTTCTTATCATCATCAAACATTTTTTCATCTTTACCAACTTCTTTTAATTTTTCTTTTATAACTTCTTTTAATTTTGTTACTTCTTCTTCTACTTTAACAAGCATTGATAAATCTCCAAAATTCTCTTCTGCGCACTCCTCACAATAGAAATCATTAGTATCTTTGATCTTATAAGAAGCTGGTTTTTCACATATAATACACTTTTTATCCATTAAACTATATTTTAAACAAATATTTATATAAATATTTCTATTATTTATATGAAAATGGTAAATAAAACTTATTTTAAAAAACTACATAATATATTAAAAAAAGAGGAAGAGATAAAAGAAACTAGTATGCAAAAAAGTAAACAAGTTGTAAGATTAAGTAAAAGAGTAATATATGCACTTCATAAAAATGATATAAAAAATTCTAAAAAGTTTTTAGATGAATTAAAAAAAGCATTTGATGACATAAAAACAATGCAGACAAAGTATAAGAACAAAGTGCATGATCATTCATTTAGAATGGCTGAACAAGAATTTGCAGAAGCAGCATTGTATTATAATTATTTAAAAAATGCAAGATTATTAACGCATGATAAACTAAAAGTTTCTGTAAAATCATATCTTCATGGAATAGTAGATTTAGGAGGAGAATTACTTAGAAAAGCTGTTTATGTTGCAAGTAAAGGAGATTATGACAGCATACATAAAATAAGAAAATTCTTAGATGAACTTTATATGAATCTTTTAGGATTAGAAATAAGAGAAAATGATATAAGAAAAAAGATGGATAGTTTCAAATATTTCCTAAATAAATTAGATGATATCTTATTTGATATCAAGATAAGAGGAAAAGAAATTAGTTAATATATTGTTTTTGTTTTTTATTTGTTTTAATTCCGTGATTTTTACCAATAACAACATAATCATCTAATATCAAATTATAATCTGAAGTATTAGAATTAAAATAATCTTCTGATATAGTTAATTTATAATCATCTTTATTATTAATAAAAAGATGAGGTTTAAAACTGCCTTCAACAATTTCTATTAATAATTTTTTATCATTTTTTCCTTTGTTTTTATCAAAAAATTGGCTTATTTTTTGATCACATATGATTCCATATGATTTAAAAAATTCACGTGATTGGTAAATTTGAAAAATTTTAGTATTATTTTTTTGAGAATTATTATTGTTATAATTATTATTAGAATTTGTTTCATGTGCAAAAAAAGTATTATTAACATATTTTTGACTATTTAAATTGGAAATAAGTTGAGAATATTCTCTTTCATTAAAATCAATAATTATTCTATTGTTATATGCTTTATTTGAATCCATAACAACGAAATTAAGCGAACTATTTATAAAACTTTCTCTTAAGTTATTGTATTTTCCTAAAAAATATTTTATCTTATAAAGAAAAATAGACAAAAGATATTTAAAAAATAACTTGCAATAAACAATAATGGAAAACATAAATTCAAAAACAGATTGTATATTTTGTAAAATAATAAATAAAGAACAACAATCAAATATATTTTATGAAACAGATAATATCATCGCTTTCTTTGATTATTCTCCAAACAATAAATATCATGCATTAGTCGTGCCAAAAAAACATTTTGAAAATATATTTGAAGCAGATGAAGAAATTATGAAAGAACTTATTGTTGCTGTAACAAAAATATGTAAAGCTTATAAAAAAGTTTTTGGAGTAGAAAATCTAAATATATTGAATAACAATGGAAAAATTGCAGGTCAAATTATTATGCATTACCACATACATATAATTCCTAGAAAAGAAAATGATGGTTTTCAGATGAAAGGAATCCATCATGAAGAATATAGAGAAGAATTTTCTGAATGGAAAGAAAAGCTTGTGAAATACTTTAATAAAAAAGAAAAAGAACATGAAAAATAAAATAATAGAAATTATCAAGAAAATTACAGGACATAAATATGTTAAACTAGTTTCTAAAGGTAATGCTGCAATTATGGCATCATTGATAATAGCAAAAAAATCAGGATATGACAATATATTAATTCCAGATCAAAGTGCATGGATGAATTATTTAGATTATCCGAAGTTGTTTGGATTAGAAACAAAAAAGATAAAAACAAATGAAGGGTTAATTGAAGACTTTTCTCGACTTAAAGACAATGTTTTACTTTATCAAAATCCAGCAGGATATTTTGCACATCAGGATTCCAAAAAAATCTACAAAAATAAAGGAAAAGGATTAATTATAATGGATGTTGGAGGAAGTTTTGGATTGGATTTTATAGATGGAAATGATTGCGATTTAATGCTTGGCTCCTTCGGAAGGTGGAAAATAATTAACTTAGGATATGGGGGATTTATTTCATCTAATGATAAAGACCTATTAAACAAAGGAAAAGAAATTTACAGATCTGCTCCAATTGGAGAGAAATATTATGAAGAACTTTTAGAAAGATTAGAAAATATTGATACAAGAAAAAACTTCTTATTAAATAAAAGAAAACAAGTATTAAAGATTTTTTCAGACTATAATATAGTACATAAAAATAGAAAAGGTCTTAATATAATTGTTAAATTTAATTCTGAAAAACAAAGAAAAGAAATTATTGGTTTATGTGAAAAAAATAATCTTCCTTGGAAAGAATGCCCTTGTTATATAAGATTAGAAGAAAAAGCAATATCTATTGAAATAAAAAGATTGTAACTATTTATAAGTTACTACAAAAAGAAAGTTTTATAAATTTATCTAAAAAAAGAATATTATGGACAATTATAATAGAATAAAAAAAATAAATAATTATTTAGATGATTTTTTTAAAGGAAATTATGTTGATAAAAAAAATTCTGAATTAGAAATAATTAAAACTATTTTATATCCTATTAATGAAATACCAACAAAAACAACAAAAAAATTACTATGTGCAGGATTAAAAATAATTAGAAAAGATAAGAGAAAAGTAAGGTATTTTTCACAAATTGATGAAAAAATAATAACAAACTTATATCAATTATCAATAAAAGGATATCAACAAGCATCAGAAGAATCAAAACAATTTAGACTTTTTGGTCCAAAACAAATGAATTATAATAATAGAGGATTTGATCTTCTAAAAAATCTTCAAACAAGATATTCACTTCTTTCATATGCAACAGATTTCTTAAGTGAATGGGATAAAGAAGACAAAGATATTAAAAAAGCAAAAAAAAGATATGTGTGTAATGTAACATTCAATAATTTAAAAGAAAAATATATTGAAATGATAAATGAAAATGAAAATTTTAGTCTTGAAGAAGTAAAAAAAATGGAATTAGATTATTGTAAAGATCTTGCGTTTACTGCAAGAAATGCTGAATCAGTATTTGATATTAATGGTAAAAGATTATGGGGAGAAAAATCATTTATTATAAATTTTAAATCTTATAAAATGTGTAAAAAACTTTATGATGAAGTTAAACAACATAATTTAAAAGATTGGGAAAATAAAAACAAACTTATTCCTAAAAAAGCAAAAAAACATATTGATATGACAAAAGAAATGTTGAATATAATAAATTTAAAATTATATTCCAATAAAAAAGTTCATAGAAATAATCATAATTTTGATATGAGTAAAACAATGAAAAAATTTTGGGAAAAAAATAATATAGAAAATTTACTTTATTATTAATTCTTTAAAATATTTAAATTTGATTAAATATAATGCCTATTTTAAAATATAAGGAATACCTATTTTGTTATATATTTTAGAAACTAAGTTTATCATCTACAATAACATTAATAAATTAACTTATTATTTCAATTCTTAGAGTTAAAAAAGGTGCTATGATGGAATTTGATGAATCTTATGAAAAATATGAAGATAATTATGAAAAAAATAATTTAGATATTGAAAAAGATATTTCTGATGATAAGAATATTGATTTGGAATTAGAAGAACTTATTAATAAACAAAAAACACGTATGAAAGTTATAGGTTGTGGAGGAGGAGGAAACAACACAATAAATCGTATTTCTGAAGTTGGAGTTGATGGAATAGGTTCTATTGCAATAAATACAGATGCACAAGACCTCCTATATACTGTTGCAGGTAAAAAAATCCTTATCGGAAGAGAATTGACAAAAGGAAGAGGTGCAGGGAGTAATCCAAAAATGGGCCAGCAATCTGCAAAAGAATCTCAAGTTGAAATAAAAAGATCAATAGAAAATAGTGATATTGTTTTTATAACATGTGGATTAGGAGGGGGCACTGGAAGTGGAAGTGCTCCTGTTGTTGCAGAAATAGCAAAAAGTATGGGTGCTTTAACTGTTGCAATTGTCACAATGCCTTTTTCAATGGAAGGAGCAAAAAGAAAAGAAAATGCTTATGAAGCATTAGATAAACTTGAAGAAATTGTTGATACATTAATTATTATTCCGAATGATAAATTATTATTACTTGCACAAGACCTTCCATTACAAACTGCATTCAAAGTTGCAGACGAGATATTAACAAATGCAATAAAAGGTATTGCAGAACTTGTAACAAAAACAGGTCTTGTAAATCTTGATTTTGCAGATATATCAGCAATTATGGGAAATGGAGGTATATCACTTATAGGAATGGGAGAAAGTGATAGTACAGATAGAGCAAATGAAGCTGTAAGAAAAGCCATAGAAAATCCTTTACTTGGAGTGGATATAAAAGGTGCACAAGGCGCACTGATAAATGTTATGGGTGGAGAAACACTTACACTTGATGAAGCTAAAAGAGTTATTGAGACTGTTTCTGAACATCTTGCACCCAATGCAAAGATTATTTGGGGAGCACAGATATCTAAAGATTTAGACAATCTTCTAAAAGTTATGATAATTGTTACAGGAATTAAATCAAATCAAGTAGGTATAGAAGACAGAGACGATAAAATTAAAAAAATAGAAAAAGATTTAGGTATTGAATTTGTTAATTAAATTTCTTTTTTGTATTAGAGTATTCAAAAAATATTATTAAAACTCACTTAACTTCTTCTCTTTAGGCTGTGCAACTCGAGTATATGATTTCCATGTTTTTCTAAAAATATGAGGGAACTTATTATAATATTTCTGTAAAAATGCTCTTGTTTTAGGATCTGCAGGATAACCACTTCCAAAGTCAATTCCAATTTCTTTCTTAATATCCTCAATCAATTTATCTCGTGTAACTTTAGCAAGAACAGATGCAGCTGCAACAAGAGTATGTCTTTCTGCATCATTTAAAGTTATTAATTTAATTTTTTTATCAGTTTTTTCTACAAGTATTCTAGCTAAATCTTGAGCATATGCTTTTGTATTGTGAGATGGAGAATCAACAACAGCTACATCTGGTAAAAGATTAGCTATGATCTCAGTTGTAACATCAACTTCCAAGAGATTTAGATTAGATGATTCTGAATTAAGTGCAGCATCAATTTCTTGTGGATGAACTATTCTAATAAATCTTTCAACAAAATCACAATTCATTAATTCAGCATATAATCTTCTCCTCTGCAAAGGAGTTAATTTTTTAGAATCCTTAAAACCAATTTTTCTTATTTTAGGCCAATCCTTGTTTTTAATAACAACACCAGCCATAACCATTGGCCCAATCACAGGCCCTCTACCAGCTTCATCTATTCCACATATTTTCATAATAATTAATAAAAATTGTATTTTATAAAGCTTTTTGTAATTATTTCAGAACTTTGCCGGTTTCCATATACCAAAGATACAAATCCAGTTCAGACAGCGTCAGATTAACTTTTTTAGCAAGTTTTCTTAACACTTCCTCTATTTCTAAATACATTTTCTTTGATATGGTTTTTGGCTTTTTAATCAGATTATTTTCAACCAATATATCAATTATATGAAAATCAATAATAGCCACATCATTAAACCCTACATTCCGTAAAAAATGAGATGCTTCTTTCCATCCAAGTCCTTTAACATTTTTAACTAACCATTCACGAGCAGAATGCTGACACCCACCACATACATTACTCAAATATTTTCTATGTTTTCTTGCTTCAAAAATATATTCTGTTCGAGTATTTGGAAATCGATGGCCGAGTTCTTTCATCTTAGCTCTAAGATTTTCTTTAGGAAGAGAATAAAACTTATTCTGCATCTTACTTTGTATATTAATGCATTTTTCTGCATTAAAATTTGCAGTCGTCAAACAAAAACATAATTCCTTAAACAGTTCAGGATTTGTTTTCTTGTAGTTTTGAAATTCATTAAACCTATCTGAAATAACTTTAGCAATCTTATCCTTTTTCAGCTGATTTATTTTATTTACTAATTTTTTCATTTTTTATCTTATTCTTTAGAATCATCTTTCATCTTAAAAAACAACCAATTTTTCCCTTTAAAATTAACAAGAGCATACTTTCCTTTTAATTTCTTTCCATGAATAATTGCAACAATTTTCTTATTAGAAATGCTTTCTGGCTCCCACCATCCAGTATCCCATAATTCAACTTTTCCAGCCCCATACTGTCCTTCTGGGATTTCTCCTTCAAAATCCATATAATCAACTGAATGATCATTCACCTGTACCCCTAATCGCTTTTCTCCAAACTTTTTACTAGGTCCTTTTGGAACAGCCCATGATTTAGCAACTCCTTCATATTCTAATCTAAGATCATAATGAGATTTTTTTGATTTATGAAATTGTATTACATATTTTAGCATTTTTTATCTTATTTTTAATTTTATTACTCAAATATATAACTCTTGCCCTTATTCGTGCATTTTTTCTAACATGTTCAGGTTCATTATCTTTCCATTTGTATTTATAACAATTAGTTGGACATTTTCCAATATATGATAAAAATATATTTGTTTCAGATTTTTTAATAGCTAATTCATAACCGCTAGTGGAATTTACTAAGCGACAATTTATTTTTAATTTTTCATTTAAGATTTGACGAAAAAATAAAACATCATCCTTTAAAAAACCATTTAAACATAACCTAATTTCTCTATAAAAATTTCCATCACATAAATATAAATGTAATAACAAGATTGGAGATAAATTAATGTCTTTAGGAATTATTTTTTTTCTATTTTTATACCATCTAAATCTAAAAGATTCAAAAGTTTTATATCTATGGGATTGAAAAAAAGCTTCGTAATAACCCTTATTTTTACATCTTCTGTCATGAACCCATCTAATTCTAACTGGTGATGAAGTGATTCCTTTTTCCAAAAATTTAGTTTTAATAAAACTCAAATATTCTTCATGTTTGCATCCTTGTGTTAAATTCCTAGGAGAGGTACCATTTCTTCTCAAAGGAATAGATGCATCGCCAAATATTAACCCATCAATCAAATCTTTAATATTAGAATCTAATGTAAACTCTTTTGGAGGATTATTTAGTTCTATTTGTTGTTTGGTGCTTCTTATATTTATTGAATATGTCTTGAGATATCTTTTAATCGTTCCCCTATCCACAGATAACTCTAAAGCAATATCTTTAATGGATTTATTATTTTTAACATATTCGTTTATTAAATATTGTTTAGTTATCTTTTTAGGGTATTTTAAATTACTTCCTTTAGAAGATATTGCTGCTTGTTCTTTATGAGATCGTAGTTTTATATTATGAAATAAAAGATAATATTTTATAGTTGAAGGATCTAAATTTAGTTGATTTTTTATTTGAGATATTGATTTTTTATTTTGAATATATTCTTTTATCAAGTAGTTTTTTGTGAGTACATCTAAATATTTTAATTTGTTTGGATCTCTTTTTTTCATATATCAATTATTATTTTAATAGTATATAAATCCTACACGAGAAATTGTCCAGTGTGTCCAGTGCATAATTCCGGAGAAAATGGAATATTTTTACAATAGAAACAAAACAACTATTCCAACTAAAACAAATCCAAATGTGTGATGTACAAATGTTCTTTCTGAAAGCTCATGTCTTACAGACGCATCATTCCAAGCCTTTCTAAAACTAAATATTTTATGATGAATAACATGATCTATGTAATGGTCAATATCTATAAATACTGCTAACAATCCAATTACTAATGCTAATCTGTGAGAAATAAAACCTAATTTAACAAAAATTAAACCTAATAAATACGCAAATAAAAAATGACTTTGTGGATACATCTAACACCTATTTCTGCATTCGGATTTCTATATCACCGAATGCTTCTTTTTGTCTTAAATCAACTTTCTGTTCTTTATCTAAATGTAATAAAGGAACAAACATTGCAACTGTTTCTTCTTTTGATTTATTTGAAATAAGATGATTAAAAAATAATTTTTGTTTTGGATTCTTTTCAAAAAATATCTTAACTCTTATCATTAATTCTTTGATTATATTGCTTATTTCACGAGCAGATTTAGGAATATATGTTCTTTTAACATCTCTTGAAAGCATTGTCAAACGTTTTTTACGAGATTCAACAACTTTTTGCAATGCATCTGTTAAATCACTCAAAGAAATTTTTCTCTTTCTTGGTTGAGGAGTTTTAGGTTTTATTGCTGCACTTATTCCTTTCTCTCTTGCTTTTACTATTGCTCCAGAAAGAAGATCTTCATTCAATTCAAAGAATTCATCATTTTCTTCTTCATAAGATGAAGCAAATAAATTATCCAAATTATTAAGATCATCTGTAAGAAGATGGTCAGACTTTATCTTTAAAAGAAGTGCAGAAGCCAATAATATTTTCCCAGATATTTTAAGATCAAGTTCTTTCATTTTTTTAATTACTTGTAAATATCTTTTAGTAACTAATCTAATATCTACATCCCAAACATCCATTTGCTCACTTTTTACAAGATCTACAAGAATAGTTCTCCAACTAATGTCTTCTTTTGAAAGTATTAAGTTAAGTATCTTATCTGACATATTAAATTAATTTCCTTTTTTATTTATAAAATTTTACTTACTTCATTTCCTTAACCATAGAAATAATAGCCATAATTACAACAAATATCAAAATAACTCCTGCAACTTCAAAACTAAATTCTCCAATTATATTGAATCTAGTTCCAAAAACAGTGTATATACCTGCACCCAAAATACCTAACATCAAAAGAAGAAATATCCAATGCATAGAATTTTCTTTAAAAAAAGTACCTAATCCAAATTCTCCTGTTCCCTCACTATAGCCTAGTAATTTTAAGAATGTTATAAACACAACCAATATTACAAAAAACAAAGCAAACCAAGGAATTATTATGCTCATTACTTTTGACAAAGAAGCAGATATTGAGAAAAATATTCCTACAATTGCTGCAATTGCCAGATTAATAAAAAATTTCTCTTCACCAAATATATTAAATCTAGATAAAAGTGCAAAAGTTATTAAAAAAGTAAGAAATCCTGCTCCAATCAATGTGAACAAAGGTCCTATGAAATTTGTAAATGAAGTCATTTTACCACTTCTTTATCTCCCCAAACATATCTTTAATACCACTTAAGAATTTACTTTCTTTTTTATCATCCCCAAATATCCAACTAAATAACACATACATTGTTCCACCTACTACTAACAATGATGTCAACCAATCAGGCCACCAATAAAAAAAATCAGTAAAGTCAACCCACCAATCAAGGGTTGTTCCCAATACATAAAATAAAAATGCAAAAACAGCAATTATCAATAATGAAGGGGTTTTTCCATCAAATTTCTTACCCATCAAAGCTAATAAAAACATGATAAGTACTAAAAATACTACTGCAGCTCCTACTGAAGGAAGCAAAGTGTTTATTATATCAACAGGATCATAAAGTACATCCATGAATAAAACATGAGGTGCAACAGTCATTGTTGCAACTGCAACTGCAACTACAATTTTCACTTTTTTATCAAACATCTTTAATTTTAATAAAGCACTATAAGAAATTACAAATACAAGTAAAAAAGGTAAAAATACATCCAACACACCATATTCTGCCAATAAATAAAATAATTCTTCAAAATTAAACATCCTTACCTCTATTTTTTACTATTTTTATCTCCACCTTCTTTAACAATCAAATATATTATTAATCCAGCTACACCTATTGCAATAAGTGAAAAAAATAAATCCTCTCCTATTGAAATATTGATAGTATTTAAAAATCCAAATATTTCTGTTAGCCATCCTAATGAATTTATGAATATTAATATTATCCCTGCAAATGATGCAAACATAAAAAACTTAGTCCATTTAGGATATTCTTTTGCCCAATCTGCATCTCCTACAAACATCCCAACCATCATTAAAAATAATACAATAACTATAAACAAGATAGATATAGTAGCTAAAGACTCATTTATTACTCTCACAATTTCAGCTGAAGCTACAACTAAAAATGAAATAACAAAAGCAACCAAAGTATTCAGTGATTTCCTAGGTAATTTTTTATCATTATCTGTTGTTCCTAAAACTTTTGTTCTTTCCAAAATTGCAAATAATATTGCAAAAATAAGAATAAATGGCAGAATAACATCATAAATACCTGCCTTCTGTAATATAACCACTACACCTCTTAACATGCTTTGCGTCGCCATTGTAATTGCTTATTGTTTATTCATTTATAAATATTACTAAAAAATGTATTTTATAAAAATTATAAAAAAATAATTATTTAGATTTTTTCTTTTTCTTATTTTTAATCTCTTTCATCTTTTTAGTGATGTAATGCTTCTTCCCACATTCTTCACATTCAAACACCAGTGCCTCAACACCTTTTGTCTTTTTTCTTTTAAAAGGCATTTGATGTTCTCCTTCATGACCACATTCATCACATTTGTATTTGATATTTGCAGTCATTTTTTCATCAAATTCTTTCTTATCTTCTTCATGACCACATTCAGAACACACATATATTTTAGCTCTAATCTTATATTTTCCTGTTTTAGGATTTAATGGTTTGCGCATCATACCTTTTCCACATTTTGGACATTTCTCACGAAATACCCAACACATTATACTTCCATCATTATCTAGAAGTCTATTTGTAAAATAAACGCAATCTTTCATACTTGTTGGTTCTTTTAACATATTAACACCACCTTTTCTTTTTTATTAGTTTTATTAAAAATAATATTATTCATTAAACAAATTATTTAAAACAATTGTTGGATCAAATGGTTTTAAATCTTTGTATTCTTGTCCTGTTCCTAAAAATAATATTGGTTTTTTTGTAACTTCTTTTACAGATATCATACTTCCACCTTTTTCATCAACATCTGCTTTAGTAAGTATAATTCCATCTAATGCAACAGCTTCATCAAATTTTCTTACTTGTTCTAAAAGATCATTTCCACTTATTGATTCTCCTACAAATACCTTGATATGTGGTTGAATAACCCTTACAAGTTTTTTTAATTCATCAATTAGATTGATATTAGAATGCACTCTTCCAGCTGTATCTATAAGCACAACATCAATATCATGTCTTTTTGCATATTTTACAGTATCAAACGCTACAGCTGTTGGATCTGCTCCATAATCATGTTTTACTAATTTAACTTTTAATCTATTTGCATGCTCTTCTATTTGATGAATTGCAGCAGCTCTAAAGGTATCAGATGCAGATATTACAACAGATAATCCATTCTCTTTCAAGAGATTTGCAATCTTTGCAATTGTTGTTGTTTTACCCCCTCCATTAATTCCAAAAAATGCAATAATACAAGGTTGAGGTTTATCTTTTATCATATCAATAAAATTAATCTTTTCATTTTGCAATATATCTTCTATTGACTTTTCTAATGCAATATTTATCTCTTTTTCAACATTTGAAACTTGTTTATCCTTTAAATTTTCAAGAATAAGTTCTTTAATTCTTTCAATAACTTCTAAAGAAACATTATTCTCCAACATTGTAACTTCAAGATCATCAAAGAATTTGTTGAATTTCTCCTCTGTAACCTTTGATTTTGTAATAGATGAAATAACTCTTGAAAAAAATCCTTTTTTCTTTTTAGATTCTTCTTTTTCACTTTCTTTATCGTCAGTTTTAGTGGGTGACTTATGTAAACTTGTTTCACTTACACTGCTCGCAGCTTCTTTCTTAACTTCTTCCTGCATTCTCTTCAGTTCTTCTAATTCTGCAAGATCATCATCAGCATCTTCTGATGATTTTTGTTCTGCTTCTTGTTTTTCTTTTGCTTGTTTCTCTGCTTCTTTTTCTTTTGCTTGTTTTTGTTCTGCTTCTTCTTTTTCTTTTGCTTGTTTCTCTGCTTCTTGTTTTTCTTTTGCTTGTTTTTTTTGTTTCTCTGCTTCTTTTTCTTTTGCTTGTTTCTCTGCTTCTTTTTCTTGTTTTTGTTCTGCTTCTTGTTTTTCTTTTGCTTGTTTCTCTGCTTCTTTTTC
>CAYLKE010000012.1:36804-38790 GCA_964384425.1 uncultured Methanosarcinales archaeon
TGTTTTTGTTCTGCTTCTTGTTTTTCTTTTGCTTGTTTCTCTGCTTCTTTTTCTTTTGCTTGTTTTTGTTCTGCTTCTTGTTTTTCTTTTGCTTGTTTCTCTGCTTCTTTTTCTTGTTTTTGTTCTGCTTCTTTCTTTTCTTCTACTTTCTTTGTTTCTTTGACTTCTTCTTTCTTCTCTTCTTCAGATTTTACATCTTCTTCTTTAACTTCATCTAACTTTTCAATAATATCTTCTGTCTTTTGTTTTTCTGTGAGTGGCTTAGGTGACTTGTCACCTACTCTGTCCTCAGTTTTCTCAGAAATAACATCTTTTATCTCTTCAACTTTTTTATCTTTTTCTTTATCTTTATTAAATACAGAAAGTGTCTTCTTCAGTTTTTTCTTTAGAAATCCTAACATTTTATTCTTTTTTCTTATTCATATGATGCATAATATTATTTATTTGTGAATTTGTCTCATCATATGCTTTTTCTAAATCTAATAATTCTTTATTAAGTCCTTTCATTATTTCAGTTATAGGTTTTTTTACTAATGTTTTTGAACCCACATTTATCATTGCATCTTTTCTAGGTGTTGTTTTTGCTTCAAAATAAATTCCTCCAACAACTGGAACAAGAATTTCCTGTTCTTTTTCTTCTAATTTAGTATATTCAGTTAAGCTTATCATTATAGTATTAAGCTCATCTATTCTTTTGTTTATCATTTCAGCATAATCCATCATTGCTCTTAGATTTTCTTGCATAAGTTGTAAATTTTCCATTTTTATTTTTCCTTTGATAAGAATAATAGCTCACTTTTTACACCGTTCATCATCCTTGCGTCAGTGGGTGTTCACTTGATCATTGCTATTATTTATATATAGAATAAAGGTGCTTTTTAAAGTTTTTGTATTTTATTTAAATTAGAAGCATATTTTTTTTATTTGTTCGTCAGTGAGATTATCAATAAGTTTCTTGAATTTTAAAAAAAATAGTTTAACATTGAAATAAGAATCAAATTGTTTTTGTTTTTGTCCGACTTTCAAATAATATTGAGCATCTACCCTATTTTGTTTGAAATCATCAATATCTTCTATAAAGTCTTTTTTCAATAAGTATTTTGCTAATTTAATAGAACATTCTTGATTTTCAGACTTTATCCCAATCTTACATAAAAAAGCATAAAGTGAATAATAAGCACAATAGTATATTCTTACTGATGCCCAAAGATAGTCTCCTTCTTCTATAAGTTGACTTATTTTAGACAATGTTTTTTCTGCCTGATTCAAATAGCTAACAGATAAATTTTCATTAGATGAATCTAATTTCAAACCTTTTTTTATTTCAAAACACCATTTTATCTTTTGTATTTAATATCCTTTCAAAATATTCAAAACCATTGACAACAACAAAATCTTTTTTTATTTCTTTAATCAAAGACTCGTTATTTTTTACAGATTTTTGAAACTGTTTTTTTGTCAATGAGATCTTATGCAATTTTACTGGACATAAATATTGTGGTGTTTTTTCCGGAGATATTACGAGAATATCTATATCACTATTACTATCAAAAGTATTTTTCGCATAACTTCCAAATACTAAACAAAGAACATTATTTTCAACAAAATAATTAAAAAATTCTTTAAATAAAGGATTGTTTTTAAGAAAGTATTTTGTCTTATAAATTTCAATCAATAATCTTAAATAATTTGTCTCAATATTATCTTTTAGGCAATAATATGTATTCTTTCCCTCTGGTTTTTTTATCAAATATTTATTAAAATCTTTCAAAACTTTTTGGCATCCACCAATACTAACTTTGGATTTACGAGAAATCTCTCTAAAAAACATGTTTTGGTGTTTTTTTAGTAAAGATAATATATTGTATTCGTTTAAGTTCATGTGTATTTAATAAAATACAATGTTTATAAAGATTTGCTTTTATTTAAATATATACTATCCGCAGTTAGGTTTACACTTTTGTAGAAATAAGCATGTAGCAATAT
>CAYLKE010000013.1:0-32911 GCA_964384425.1 uncultured Methanosarcinales archaeon
ATAAATAAAATATTATTAAAGAACCTAAATTATAACATAAACAACACAACATATAATTAAACAATTAATTTTATCATAATATAATTAAAAATATTTAACAAATTAATATAATTAATATATATCTATATTAAATCCTACTTAATTAACACAATAACATAACAAATTAAAACATACTAGTACATATCAAACAATACTTAACCAACATAATAACATAATAAACAAAGAAATATCAAATTCTACTTAATCAACATAATACAAACCCTACCCTATAATAATTTATTATTATTGTTAATTATATAAATATATTATATTATATTATATAGTGTATCTATATCATAACATTATTATTGATATTATTCTTTAATTAATCCAAATATTTTTATACAAGTTGATTTTATATTTATTGTTTCCAAAGGAAATATAGGGGTGTGATATGGGTAAATTATCTGGTTTTTTTGAAGATTACATGAATAAAAAAAGTATATTTAAAGATAAAACTAAGCTTCAGCTTTATTATAATCCTAATGAAATTGTTCATAGAGATAAAGAAATAAATGAAGTTGCAAATATATTAGCACCTTGTTTAAGAAAAGAAACTCCTTCTAATTTATTTTTATATGGAAAAACAGGTACTGGAAAAACACTTGTTGCTTCTCATGTTCTTGATGAGATGAAAAAAATTGCTGAAAAAAATAATATTTTAGTTGATTTTATTTATATAAATTGTAAATTAAAAAAAGTTGCAGATACAGAATATAGGGTTTTGGCACAATTTATTAAATATTTTGGAGGAAATGTTCCTTCTACAGGTCTTCCAACAGATGAAATATATAAAATATTTTATGAATATCTTGAAAATACAAACAAACATTATGTTTTAGTTTTAGATGAAATAGATCAAATTGTTAAAAAAATAGGAGATAGTTTTCTTTATAATCTAACAAGGATAAACACTGAATTAAAAACTTCTAAAATATCTTTAGTTGGGATATCAAATGATACTATGTTTATAGATAATTTAGATCCTAGAGTTAAAAGTTCTTTATCTGAAGAAGAAATATTGTTTTCTCCTTATAATGCATTACAAATGCAAGATATATTAAGAAATAGAGCTAATGATGCTTTTAATAAAGAATGTTTAAAACCAGGTGTTATTGAAAAATGTGCTGCTTATTCTGCACGTGAACATGGAGATGCTAGACGTGCATTGGAATTACTTAGAGTTGCTGGAGAAATAGCAGATAGAAAAGGATTGGAATTTATTGATATGACTCATCTTGATGAAGCAGAGAGAAAAATAGAAAAAGATAGATTAGTTGATATAGCTCTTAACCAACCAAAACAATTTCAAGTGGTATTTTATTCAATATTATTAAATTATGAAAAAAAAGATTTTATGTATTCAAGTGAGATATATGAATTATATAAAAAATTATCTTTAAAACTTAATATTCGTCCCCTTACACAAAGAAGAGTATCAGGTATTATATCTGAATTTGATATGATGGGAATGATATATAGTAGAGTAATATCTCATGGAAGATATGGAAGAACAAAAGAAGTTTCATTATCAATATCTAAAAATCTTTTAGAAAAGTTAAAATCTGCTTTGGAGAAAATATTATGACTCAAAAACAATTATTTTTAAAGAAAATATCTAATTATTCTATTGAAAAAGGTAAATTATTATCTTGTGAATTTAAGAATTTTATTGATGGTAAATTTGATGATCATAATGAAATAGTTAATTTTTTAGAAGATAATCTTATTTATATAAATTCTTTTTTAATATGTCATGAATATTATTCTGAAACAGAACATTGTGATGTTATTGCATCTATACCTCAAGAAAAAGACAATATTTGTGATGATTATGAAAAAAATAAAAATATTAATTATACTAATTCAGAAGATAATTTTTTAATAAACAAAAAAGCAGAAATTTCTATAAAAACAGATAATTCTTTTGATATTACAAAAATTACTGAAAAAATAAAAAAATATCATTTAAATGAAGAAAATGAAAATGTTTACAAAAAAGAAATTATTGAAAAAGAAGATAATTTAAATGATGATAAAGAAAAAGAAATTGAAAATAATTTAAGTACAAATGAAACTAATAATACAAAAAAAAGTTTTAATATTAATAAAGAAGATAATACTGAAAATAATTTAAATATAAATAAAGAAAACAATATTAATAATTTAGAAAATAATAATTCTTTAAAAAATCAAAAATCAGAACAAAATTCTTCATTTTCCGAAATAGAATATACTGAACCTGGAACTGTTAAAATAATAAAATCTTATAATATAGCATCTAAAAAACATGAAGTAAATGATTTTGTTAGGTATTTCATTAATAGGTATAAAATCATTAGTGGGTATTTAAGAAAAAGATCTGATATGGGAAATCATTTATCTATTTCAATAATAAATAAACAACCTGCTGATACTGATGTTTCATTAATAGGTATAGTAAAAGAAATATCTGAAACAAGAAATAAGAATATTATGTTAACTATGGAAGATCTTACTGGAGAGATAAGAGTTATTTTTAATAAAAAAAATAAAAAAACATTAGAAAAAATAAAAAATATGATTGTTGATGAGATTGTTGGTATAAAAGGAGTATATAAAAAAGATATTATGTTTGGATCAGATATTATTTTTCCTGATATACCTTATACAAAAGATTTTAGAAAATGTGATGATGATGTATTAATGGTTGTTCTTTCTGATGTCCATGTAGGATCAACATATTTTATGGAAAAAGAATTTGAAAAATTTATAAAATGGGTTAAAGGAGAAGTTGGTGGAGAAAAACAAAAAGAAACTTCTAAAAAAATAAAATATATTGTTATTGTAGGAGATCTTGTAGATGGAGTAGGTATTTATCCAAAACAAAAAGATGAATTAACAATACCAGATATTTATGAACAATATAAAAAATTTACAGAATATCTTAAACAAATACCAGAACACATACAAATTGTTATTTGTCCAGGAAATCACGATGCTTTAAGAATTGCTGAACCCCAACCACCTATTCCTAAAAATGTTTGTCCAGACTTATATGATATGCCTAATGTTTATATGGTAAGTTCTCCATCATATGTGAATTTACATTCTTCTGAAAACTTTCCAGGATTTGATGTTTTAATGTATCATGGATATAGTTTTGATTATTATTATACTAATGTCGAATCATTAAGAAACATGGGTGCTATGCATAAACCTCATTTAATTTCTAGGTTTTTATTACAAAAAAGACACTTAGCACCTTCACATACATCTACTCTTTATATTCCTGATGCAGAAGATAGTTTAATTATTCAAAGAATACCTGATTTTTTAATCACAGGACATATCCATACCCCTGGTGTTATAAATTACAGAAACACAACAATTATTTCTGGAAGTTGTTTTCAAGCTCAGACAGATTTTCAAGTAAAAGTTGGCCATGAACCAGAACCTTGTAAAATACCTATTGTTAATTTAAAAACAAGAAAAGTTAAAATTCTTAAGTTTGTTGTAGATGAAGAATGATTTTCACTATAGAGTGGTTAAAAATACAAATATTTATAAATTAATAACTATTAATTTTTATATGCCTTTAGAAAATAATCTTGAAGATATAATTAAAAATAATTTAATTGATGCTATTGAAATTTTTAAAAAAGAAGATTATTTTGCTTCTTTAAATAAAATAAATAATATTCTTTCAATATATAAAGAAAAGAATATTCCTGAAAATAAAAATTTATTAGATTTTCATTCTAATGTTGAAGATAAATTATTAGAAAAAACAGAAAAAACATATAAGATCAATAAAGAATTATTAAATTTACTTATGGTTGTCAATGAAGGAGAATCAACTTTACAATACAAACAAATATTTAAAGATTTTAGAGAAATATCTTCTTATATAAATATTATTTCTGATAAAAAAACAAATCAAATAAAAAAAGAAGCTAAAGATTATTTAAATGAAAAAACAAATGTTTTTATTAAAAAATTAAATTACGAAAAAGCTATTAAATTAACAGAATTAATCACTTTAATAGACAAAGAAGATAAAAAATATATTTCTTTGTTAAAATCATATAAAAATAAAAAAGAAAAATTTGATAGATTCAGTAAAAAATTAGAAAAATTAGAAATTTTAAATAAAGAAGAAAAATATAATCAAGCAATAGATTTACTTAATGAAAATAAAAAAGATTATATTTTTTTTCATGATGAAAAATCATTTGACGAATCAATAAATACTTTTAAATTAAAGAAAAAATCTTTTTTTTTAAAGAATATAGATAATGAAAAAACAATTTTTAAATCACTTTTATCTGAAAAAACAAAAGAATATTCTTTTGATGAATTAAATACTATAAACGAAAAGATTGATTTATCTCTTGAATATTTTCACACTATGATAAAAATACCTGAACCAAAGTCTGAAAATAGTTTTAATTTAGGTATTGATAGTGGAAGTGGTTGGTATGATTTTTTCTTAGACTCAAAAAACAATTTTGATTTTCAATATAATTTTTATAATAAATATGGGAAAAAAATATTTGATAAACAAAAATTTATTGATGAAAAACTTATTAGTGAAAAATTAATTTTTAATAAAGAATCTGATGAAAAATACACTTTACTTTTTAGTTCACAATACCAAGGAGTTTACAATAATTTAAAAAATGAAAAGAAATATTTTTCAGGAAGTAATGCAATTAGACCTGGTGCAAATTATTTATTTTGGTTTAAAACATACTCTAAAAAACAAATTCCTTTTATTTTTCAAAAAACAATTGAAGATATAAAAAAACAAAAAACAGATTTTCTAGAAAATATTTTTTCTTATGAATTTAAAAATAATTTTATAAGATCATATGAAAATAATAATAAAGAAAAACACGAAATTACTAATAACATAAAAGATATTAAATATAAAATAATTCCAAAGAATATTTTTAAAAATAATAACTTGAAAGTATACTTGGGTGTTAAAAATCATATAGTTGAAGAATTTGATTACACAAAAAATAATAAAAATTAATATTTATTAAGGTATTCTTGAAAATATAATCAATAATTTTCAAAAACTAGATAAAATCAAGTTCTAATATTTAGCTTTGCTCAATACTAATAAACAAAACACGCCGAGAGAGGGATATAAACGAAACTTGTCAACAATTTGTGAAAAAACCACAAATTCTCGAGCACATCCTTGTTTTGAAGTTACAATAGGATGTTTCAAAAAAGTTTATATGAAAATTTAAAATTTTCAATTCTCCAAACAAGTTTGAAGACACCAAAATGAAGTATTTCGCTTTGCTCAATACTAATAAATAAAACACGCCGAGAGAGGGATATAAACGAAACTTTTTGAAAAAGTTTCACCAAAATGAAGTATTTAGCTTTGCTCAATACCAATAAACAAAACACGCCGAGAGAGGGATTTGAACCCTCAATCCCGAAAGGGACAAGCTTACTTTTCACATATGTGAGTTCCAGGCTTGCGCAATACCAGATTATGCGATCTCGGCATACTATTAAATGTAAGAAAATCACCTTATATTTAACTATTTCGAAATATTTAAATAATGTCTTTATATATTTTATTATAATAACACTATAAAGTGAGGTGAAAAATGGCAGCATTAAATATATCAGATTTTATATTGGCTTTTATTGTAGGTGTTTTAATAGCAATAATTTATTCTTTGAGAGTTATCTTAAAGATAGAAAGAAAACTTCTTGAAGTTGAATATGGAATTCAAAAGATTGAAAATAGAATTCTGAAAGAAGAAACAGCTATTGAAAAAAAATTATCAAAAATACCAACAAAAAAGAAATATAAAAAGAAAAAAAGCAGAAAAAAGAAATAATTTCCGTAATATTTTTGTTTTTTCTTTACTTATTTTTTTAAATAATATTTCTAATTTATTTATATGAAAAAGTATTTGGTGATAGTGTTATTAATAATTCCTTTAGCAAATGCTCTAACAATAAACGAGATAATGTATAATCCCTCAACTTCTCAAGGAAGTGATCGTAACTTAGAATGGATTGAAATATACAATGAAGATAATTTAACAATTAACTTAAGCAATTATAAGTTAGATGGAGAAGAACTAAATGGAAATATTTTTCCATATAATTACACAATAATTGCAAGAAACAAAACTGCTTTTAAAGAATTTTATAATTTATCAAATACAACAATTATTCAGTCAGATATTTCATTAACAAATTCAGGAGATAATATTAATCTAACTTCTGAAAATGAATCTATTTTTATTTCTTACAAAAATACTTATGCAAATGGGAACGGTCGAACACTTGAATGGTGGAATGGATGGAAAGAATCTAAAATAATTAATGGAACTCCTGGGAAAAAGAATTCTGTTATAATACCACCTCAATATAAAAAATTAAAGATTAATGAATTTTTACCTAATCCTAATGGAGATGACAATAATTATATGCCTTTTGGAGAGTGGATAGAAATACACAATCCTAGTGATGTTGAGATTGATTTAGATGGGTTTGTAGTCTATGACAATTATGATAGCAATGAACTTTACATAACAGATACAAATACATATTCAACAATAATAAAACCCAATAATTATGTTGTTGTTTACGATAATCGTGATAGTGATTTTAGTTTAAATAATTATAATTATGAAAGAATTAGATTAACTACTTCTTATCCATTTAATGAATCTGACTTAATAGATGAAGTTTCTTACGCATCTTCAATAGAAAGAATGTCATGGTCAAAAAATAACAATGATCAATGGGTTTTAACAGAACCAACACCTAATGAATTAAATAATCAAAATACAAAATGTGATTGGGAGATATTAATTGAAGATGTTGAAATAAAAGAAAGCAATGCATATTTTAAATTAAGAGTAAATAGGTTAATAGGAGATAGAAACAAAATAACTGTAAGGGGCGAAATAAAAGATATATTTGGAAAAACAATTAAAACATATAAATCATTTACTGATAAAGAAATAGTAAATACAGCATCTAAAAAATATCATCCAAAATTAAAAGATGGAATTTATGTTCTTAATTTTTATATCGAAGATCTTGAATGTGATGAAAATACTGAAAATAATAATTTTTCTTATCCTATTATGATAAATACTGGAAAATTAAATATAAATGAATCTATTGTTGAGAATAATACTGAAAATATCAATGAAAATAAAACAAAGAAACCTAAAATTAAAGAAGTCATTAAAGAAAAGATTGTTTATGTTAATAAAACAATTAATAAAACCAAGAAACTAAATGATTTTGGAGAAATTGTTTATGAATCGTCTTCATTTAAAGCAAAAAAACTTATTCCTTTATTTATCATAATAACAATGACTTTCTTTATTGTTGTGTTGATTGTGTTTAAAATGTAAAATCGGAAATTCTTCCACAAGACACACTGGACAAGTCCTTGCGTGAGGTTTATATATTAGTTAATTTATTTAACCATATGAATAAAATAACAGCTATAAAACTATTTGAAGATAAAAGAATTAGAGTTATTTGGGATGAAAATAAAGAAGATTGGTTTTTTTCAATAATTGATGTTATTGCTGTTTTGACTGAAAATGATTATCAAAATTCTAGGAAGTATTGGAATAAATTATCTCAGAGACTAAGAGAAGAAGGCAACCAAACGGTGACAAATTGTCACCAGTTAAAACTATTAGCTGCTGATGGCAAAATGCGTTTAACAGATGTAGCAGATACAGAACAACTATTACGTTTAATTCAATCAATTCCTTCTAAAAAAGCAGAACCTTTTAAATTATGGTTAGCAGAAGTCGGGAGAGATAGAATCAATGAAACTCATGATCCAGAATTAGCAATTAATCGGGCTTTAGAGTATTATTTAAAGAAAGGTTATTCAAAATCTTGGATTAATCAAAGGCTCAAGAGTATAGAAATAAGAAAAGAATTAACAGACGAATGGGAAAGAACAGGAATAAAAAAACAAACAGATTTTGCTATTCTTACAAATGAAATCACCAAAGCATGGTCTGGAAAAACAATTAAGAATTACAAAAAACATAAAAGTTTACAAAAACAAAGTTTAAGAGACAACATGACAAATATGGAACTTGTCATAAATATGCTTGCAGAAGCAACAACTAAAGAAATTTCTGAAAAAGAAGATCCCAAAACATTTAAACATAGTAAAAAAATAGCAAATAAAGGAGGAAACATTGCAGGCAACACAAGAAAAAACATTGAAAAAGAACTTGGAAAATCAATTGTTTCTAAAGACAACCATAAAAAACTAACTCAAAAAAAGAAAAAACAACTCAAATAAATTCTAATTATATTTAAATTATAGAAAACCTTTAAAAATACCTTATTATCTGATTATATTATGAAGAAAAGAATAGCTATTATTGACAAAGAGAAATGCCACCCAATTAAATGTGGCAACTATAAATGTATGAAGTATTGTCCTGTAAATAGAATGGGTGGTGAATGTATTCATCCTTCTGAAGATAATGAAATGGCTGTAATAGAAGAAGATCTTTGTACAGGTTGTGGTATCTGTTCCAAAATTTGTCCATTCGGAGCTATTTCTATTGTAAATCTTCCTGAACAACTAAATCAAACCCCTATCCACAGATATGGAAAAAATGGATTTGAACTTTATTCTCTTCCTACACCAATATTTGGAAAGGTTGTAGGTATTTTAGGACAAAATGGAATAGGAAAATCTACAGCTATTAAACTATTAGCAGGAGTGTTTCATCCTAATTTTGGACAGCATTCTAATGAAGTTGCTATTGATGAAAATGCAAAAAAACTTTTAGATTATTTCAAAGGAACAGAGATGCAAGGTTTCGTAGAAAAACTAAATAAAAAAGAGATTAAACTTGCATATAAACCTCAACAAATTGAACTTATTCCTAAAAAGTTTAAAGGAACTGTAAAACAATTACTTTCTCAAATTGAAGAAGTTGACATGGATAAGATCATTAAAGATTATGAATTAGAACATTTACTTGATAGGGAAATTTCTCAAATATCTGGAGGAGAACTTCAGAGAGTGACGATTGCAGCAACTGTTGCTAAAAAAGCAGATGTTTACGTATTTGATGAACCAACATCATATTTAGATATTAAACAAAGACTAAAAATTGCAAAAAAGATTAGAAAGCTTGCAGAAGATGGAGCAGCAGTTTTAGTTATAGAACATGATCTTGTTATTCTTGATTATTTAGCAGATTTCATAAATATTATGTATGGAAAAGAAGGAGCGTTTGGGGTTGTATCTAGTTTAAAAGGAGTTAGAGAAGGGATTAATGCATTTTTATCTGGATTTATTAGAGAAGACAACATTAGATTTAGAAGTTATGAACTCAAGTTTGAGAAACATCCTCCTGTTGAAAGAGCAGAAGAAAATCCAATATGTAAGTGGACAGAGTTAAATAAAAAATTAGGCACATTTGAATTAAAAGTAAATCCTGGAGAAATACATAAAGAAGATATTGTGGGAATAATTGGAGAAAATGGAATTGGAAAAAGTACTTTTGTTAAAATGCTTGCTGGAGAGATTGAATCAGATAAAGGAGAGATAAATAAAATATCAAAAACAGAAGAAAAAGAAGTAGCATATAAACCTCAATATCTTACATCAGATAGTGATGAACTTGTTATGGTGTATTTACAAGATTGTATTAAAAAATATGAACATTTACTTGTTAAACCATTAAACTTACATATTTTATTTGAAAAGAAACTAGATGAATTAAGTGGGGGAGAACTTCAAAAAGTAATTATTGCAAAAACTCTTTCAAAAGATAGTGATTTTTATTTATTAGATGAACCCTCTGCATACTTAGATGTAGAACAAAGAGTTATTTTGTCTAAAATACTTAAACAATTCTCAGAAGAAAAAGGCGTCACAATAATGGTTGTAGATCACGATTTATTATTCTTAGATTATTTATCTAAAAAACTAAATGTTTTCTCTGGTAAACCATCTATTAATGGAGAATCACACGGCCCATTGTCAATGGATGATGGAATGAATATGTTTTTAGAAGAATTAGGAATTACTTTTAGAAGAGATCCTTATAATAATCGTCCTAGAGCAAATAAAGAAGAATCTGTAAAAGATAGAGAGCAGAAAAGTAGTGGGCAGTATTATTATGGATGATTTACCCTTTACAATTGTTTTGTGAAAAATAAAGAGTAATATTTGTTAACTTTATTCAGAATCATTGTTATTAATTTCTTTCACTTCATTAACTTTTACTTCAATTTGTTTTTCATGCTCGAGACGATTTCTAATTTCTTTCTCTTCTTTTTTAACTTCATCTATTCTTTGCTCTTCCGCTTCTATCTTTTTCTCATCCTCAGCTAATTTTGCTTTTATCTCATCTGGAAGATAATCACTCAATTTACTTTTATCATCAACATCAAAATAATCAAAGAATTTTTCAGTTAATTTAACTTTAAAACTTCTACCATGTTTTTCTTTAGTAACATAACCTTCTTCTAATAACTTCTTCATTTGTTCGTAAACAGTACTTCCTCTTATCTTAACAAGATCAGATTGCATTATTGGATTTTTATAAGCTATTAAAGCAAGAGTTTCCACAACACTATTATCTAATTCCATTTCTTTAACAACTTCTTTTGTATAATAATTATATTTATCTCTAATTGTTAATTTCCATAAATCCTCATTATTAACAACAACTAATGAACTTTCATTTGAATGTCTTTCTTTTAGTTTTTCAAGATATTTTTTTGCTTTACGAGAACTAATATTCATTATAGAACATATTTTACCTATATGTACATCTCTACCAGATGCAAACAATAATGATTCAATTTGATTTATAAAATCAGAGTCTTTATCCATAATTTAATTTGCTTATAATTATTTATAAATATTCCTATATCTCATTATTTCTTTTTCTTTCTTCTACTGTCTCTTCTTTGTTTTTTACGGTAATCATCTTCAAGATAGTAATAATCTAAAATAGCTGATTTAAAAATACCTTTTTCATTTTCAGGCTTTTCAGAAGAATAAAATACACATACTCCTCTCCTGTTTATATCATCTCTAAAAATAGTTGGCTTTTCTCTATCACACATATGATTAATTTTATGATTCCTTATTTTATATCTTTTTCTTTCATTTGTTTTTTTCTGATTCTTATATAAGAATATTTTGTTATTTTCTATTTTCATATCTAAACTTTCTATTTTTGTAGGTTCTCTCTCACCAAAACTTGTTAATGTACCTGAAGAAAAATTAAACTCTATTGGCCATAACATGTTTTTGTCTGTAGGGCAAGGGTATTGGTCTTCAAGAATAACTTCTCCAATACCCATCTTAAATTCTGCTTCTTTAAGATGATCTAAAATAATGTATCTTTCTCCACCAATACTATTAATATCATAAATAACTTCTTTGTTTTTTAAATTATGATTAAAAGAAATCATTGCTCCATAAAGACTATTTTTTTTAGAATCACCAAGGTAATTCTCCAATATTTTTTCTGCAGAAATTAAAGGTAAAACAAGAGGTATATTTTTTCTCTTTAAAGAAATATCAAAAAAAGACTTTAAACTTCTTCTTAATTTTTTTATGCCTTCTTTTTGATGGTATTTACTTAAAAGATAATCTTCAAGACATAAATTAATATCTTTATTCTTTATTAAAACATAAACATAATTTTCATCAACAATAAAATCATTTATTATTCCTTTTTTTATATTAATCTCATTTATTTTATTTAATTCACTTCTTATGGTCTTTTTTTGTTTATTCATTTCAAAATTATACATATTAAACACATCTATTCTTTTGTCTCTTTTTACAAATACTTTATTTTTTTTAACATGCCCTTTATATATTTTAACGTCTTTATAATTTTCAATATCATATCCAATTGGAAAAACTGCCCTATTTTTTAGAATTAGTTTGTATTCATAATTACTCTTTTTTTCTTTTTTTCTAGCCATAAATAAACACATCAGAAGTTTTTTTTAAATCTTATTGTCCACTAATTATGGTTTTCTAGTAATATAATAAAGAATATCTTGCTATATTAAAAAAGGAAAATTATATAAAGGACTATATAAATAAGTATAATTATATATTTAAATAAACATAAATTTTATATTTTAAAAAAGGAGGTAAAATGGGTCAAATAATAGGAGTTATATCTATTAAAGGTGGTGTTGGAAAAACCACAGTTGCTGCTAATTTAGGTTATGCATTAACAAAATTAAATCAGAAAACACTTCTTGTTGATGCTGATTTTTCATCTCCTAGCTTAAGCATTCATTTTGGTATAATTAAATCAGATAACACTTTAAGTCATGTTCTAAACAATAAAATTGAAATTGATGATGCAATACATGAATATGGTAAAAATCTTGATATAATACCTAGTTCAGTTGTAGGAACAAAATCAAATGTTCTTTCATTAAAAGAAAAACTAAAATCTCTCAAAAAACAATATGATACAATACTTATTGATTCATCTCCAACACTAAATGAAGATATGCTTGCAACTATAATGGCTTCTGACAAATTAATTACAGTAACATCTGCAGACTATCCTACCTTAGGAGCTACACTAAATGCAATTAAAGTTGCTAAAAAGAAAAACACACCAATCATTGGTCTTATATTAAACAGAACAAGAGGAAAAAATTATGAATTATCTGTTGAAGATATTGAGAGTGCTTCAGAAGTCCCTATTTTAGGTGTTGTTAATGATGAAGATATAATACCTCATTCAATATCAAAAACAACTCCTGCTGTTTCTATGAACCCTAGTTCTAATGTTTCTGTGGAATTTATGAAGATTGCTGCTTGTCTTACAAATCAGAGATATCAAGATCCTAGATTCTTTAAAAACATGTTCTCAATATTTAGTTCTCCAAAAAAACAAGAAATAAATAGAGAAGTTTATAGAACAATTAATTTTGGTGGAAAGTGAGGTTAATATGGGTAAATTACCTCCCTTAACCATAAGATTTCAAGGTATTTTTGATTATGAAAGATTCTATCAGTATATTTTTCAATGGTTGAAAGATTATGAATATGATTATTATGAAAAAGAATGGATTCATAAAAAATCAGAAGAAGAATTAAAAATAAATGCAGAAAGAAAAGTAAATTTTATGGTAAAGTATGTTATTGATTTCCATTTTAAAATAGTCGACTTAAAAAGAATTGTAAGAGATGGAAAAGAGTATTCTTATGGTAGGTTATTTCTTAATATTAAACCTTCATTTGAAACAGATCCTTTAGGAGTATTTAAGAAAAAAGGTAGTTTTGTTGAGTGGTTAGGAAAAACATATTTTTCATTATTTTACAAAAAAGAATTTGGTGTTAATTATGTTGATCCATTAACTTACAGAGTACAAGAACTTCAATTCAAATTAAAACAACTACTGGGTATGGATACAACTAGACACGAATATAAATATGAACTTGGGTTGACAAAATGAGTGTAAAAAATTTAGTATTTGGTGAAGTAAAAATAAATTATGATGGTCCTTTTGATTTAAATAATTTATATGCTCTTATCCAGAATTATTTTTACAATAAAAAATATGATTTTACAGAAATAATGGATGAGGAAATGGCAACAGCTCATGGAAAATCTATTTTATTAGATATGCTTTTTGATAAAAAATACACTACTTATTACAGAGGAGAAATTCTTGTAAAATTAAGAATGAACAATATAATTCCTATTATTTTAGATGGACAAAATATTTTTCAAGGTGATATAAACATAAAAGTCAAAGGAATGATAGAAAGTGATTATGATCAAAATTGGGATGAAATAAAAAAAGAAAGATATAATTACAAAGAGAAAAAAAGAAAAAAAGAAACAGTGGGGACATTAAGGTGGTTATTTCATTTTTTAGCAAATAAATTTTTTTATAAAAGATATTATGACCAATATTGTAATTGGGTAAAGAGAGATGCAAATGAAATGCTTGAACAAGTACGTTCTTTTTTAAACACTTATAATCTAAAAGAAAAATCAAAACTTTAAAATGCCAGAACACAAATTACTCATAAATGGGTTAGAATACCAATACAAAGGATATTTTAATGTAAAAGAAATACTTGAAAATATAAAAAATTATCTTACTGCAAAAGGATATAGTTATTCTGAAAATGATCCTCAAACAACAGTTCTTCCTCAGGGAAAATCTTATTTTGTAGATATGAGATTTAACAAAGGGCATAAAAACACTCTTTCAACATCTTTAAAGATAAGGTTTTATTTTAATAATATAATCAAAGAATATGTTGAACTCGATAAAGTTAAATTAAAATTAGAAAAAGGCATTGCAAAAGTTATTGTTGACGCATGGACTCATTCTTACATGGAAGGATACACAGAACTTAACCCATTTCATGTTTTAAACCCTTTTAAAGTTTTTTTTAAGATGTTTATTAAAAAATTTGTTTTTTGGTTTGAGACAACTGAAGAAAAGATTGAGGCTGAAGTCACAAAAGATGCAATGGATGCATTTAAACACATCAAAGTTCTTTTTAAGAAATACCCTACAGAAGAAAATAAATAATTTGATTAAAATTCAGTTAATTTTTTATATTCTCTTTTTATTCTTATATTATGAATATGTTAAATATCAAAAGTATTTTTAGTATCAAGAAGAAATATGGAAGATTAGGTAAACTCTCTTATTCTGAATGGAAAAGTTATTTACATTCTAATAAAGGATTATTTGTAAAATCACCAAAAGAAACAGACATAATTGGACCTACTCTTACCAAAGATGCACAAATAATAGGTGATATGATGGCAATGGAAGCTTCTATTTTTGGAATAGTTGCAACACAGGATCAGATTGATTTTAGTAATGAATTGATAAAAGAAAATTATACAGCTTATTTAGAATACATTTTAACAATATCTGGATCCATAGAAAGATGGAAAAAAGATATGAAGATTATTCAAGATGTGTTAAATGAATTAGAAAAAGAAGAAAAAGAACTTAAAAAAAATGAAGAGATTCTTTCAAATGCAAGAACTCATGAAGTATCAAAAACACTAAAAAAACATTTTCCACAAATATTTAAAGGAGAAATATTCAAAGGAAAATCCTTTACAGAACTTATACAAGAAATAAAAGATTCTGAAAAAAAAGTAGAAGACATAATAGATTACTTAAAAAATTATATCAAAGATAAAAGAAAAAAGATGCCTTTTCTTTTTGAAAATTAAACCATTTTTTATCACACTAATTTATATGGCTGTAAGTCTTTCTCAATTTCATAAGCATTACTTAATTTATGGTTTGCTTCAGAATAAATAGTAAATAAAGGTTCTCCTTTTTTAACTCTATCTCCTACTTTTTTATGTAGATAAATTCCTGCTGTTTTATCTTTTGGAGCTCCTGCAATAAATGCTAGTTTGGATATTTTTTTATTACTTATATAATTTACAACGCCTTTTTTTCTTGCACATATATTTTTTTTGTATTTTGCTTCTTTATATTTTTGTTTTACTTCTCCTTGTGCTTTTATTATTTCATTCATTTTTTTAAGTGCTTTTCCTGATTCAAGTATTTTTTTAGCAATTAAATATCCTTCTTTTTTTCTTGCAAGTTCTTCTAACATTCTACCAGCCAACCGAAGTGATTTCTCTCTTAAATCTTTAGGAGCATCTTTTTTATTCTCAAGAACTTTCATTACATCAACTGCTTCCAAATAAGGTCCGATTCCATTCCCAATAGGTGATGATCCTTCAGATATTTCAATTATTACTTCCATTCCTAATCTTTCTCCTATAAGTTTAAATGTATCTCCCAATCTGATAGCATCTTGTCGTGTTTTTGATTTAACTTCTTTTCCCACAGGAATATCAATTAAAACTCGTTTAGAACCTACAGAAACTTTTTTAGCCAATACAGATGCAATCATTTGCCCTTCTGAGTCAATCGAAAGAGGATGTTCTATTTCAATAATTTTATCGTCTGCTGGAGCAAGATTTATAGCTCCTCCCCAGATCATACATGCATTTGTTTTTGCAACAACTTGTTTTATTTTTTTAATACCTATATTAACATTCATAAGAACTTCAACAGTATCCGCTGTACCTGCTGGAGAAGTTATACTACGAGAAGATGTTTTTGGAATTAGTAACCCAGCAGCCGCAACTATGGGAATAACAATAGGTGTTGTTCTATTGCCAGGTACTCCACCAATACAATGTTTATCATAAACCATTTTTCTACCAAATTTCAATTGGCTTCCATTTTTTACAATAGCTCTTGTAGTGTTAAGAATTTCATTAATTGTCTGTCCTTGACATGCATTTGCAACAACGAAAGCTGTTTTTTCTATTCTTGTAAGATTATCATTTACTATGTCTTTTATTATGTGATTAATGTCATCTGCACTTAATTCTTTTCCAGCAATCTTTTCTCTGATGTGTTGTATTGATTCGGGTTTTTTAGCATACTCTAATTGTATCTTATCTCCTGGTTTTATCTTAAATAATTTCAAAACTTCTTCAACAACACCCATATGTCCTTTTGGAATAAATTTTTCAGTCTCTGCAATATCCATTGCAACAATCATACGTTTTTTTCCTTTTTTTAACACAACTCTGTCTGTTGCTTTAAGTCCTAGTCCTTTTGCATCTTCTATATTCAGAACAACTAAATTAACATCTCCTGTTCTAAGGTCGATGTCTTTAACTTTAAATCTCATATTTTTCATTTTAATATTTTGTATTATTCTAATTATATAAAATGTTTTTACTATAGTTGAGATACAACTAACTAAGAATTTTAAAATTAGATAAATTATACTTACGAAAATAATGCCTAAATATGTTTGAAATATAATTCTTACAATTAATTACACCAACCACAACAACCAACCCATCACAACAACCAACCACAACAACCAACCCATCACAACAACAACCAACCCATTACAACAACTAAACAAATATTTAAAAATAATGCTGTCTTTCTACTTTTTATGATATATGTATTTATTGGCCCTCCAGGTGTGGGAAAAGGAACTATTGCAGATATGATTGTAGATAATTATAATGCAAAACAAATCTCTATGGGAGATCTTTTAAGACATGAGATAAAAGAAGAAACAGACATAGGAAAAAAAATAAAAAATATTCTTGCAGAAGGAAAATTAGTTGATAGTGAACTCACTTACAAATTAATATACCCTCATATAGAAAAAGCAAAAAAACAATATGATTATATTATTTTAGATGGATTTCCAAGAAATATGGAACAAGCAGAGATACTTGAAAGAGAATCAACAAATATTGATAATGTTGTTTATTTTAATGCAAGTGAAGATGTTATTGTAAAAAGACTTTCTAATAGAAGGATGTGTGGTGATGAAAAATGTAAGAAAATATACAATTTAATTACTATGCCTCCAAAAATAGATGGAAAGTGCGATGATTGTAATGCGAATTTAATACAGAGAGAAGATGATAAGCCAGAAGTAATAAGAGATAGATATAGGTTATTCAAAAACACAACTGAAAAAGTAATTGAATATTATAAAATTCAAGATAAAGTTATTGAGATTAATGCAGAACGTTCTCCAGAAAAGATATATCAGGATACTGTTAAAACACTTAATTTAAAATAACTAAAAGAGATTAAATATAATTAAAAATAAAAATTATTTTTTTTGAAATTGTTTTATTTTTTCTTCGATAGGAGTCCAATTAATATTGTCAAAAAAAGCATCAACATATTTCATTTTCTCATTAGCATAATCTAAATAATATGCATGTTCCCAAACATCTAATGCAAATATAGGGGTTGCTTTCCAACAAGCACCTTCATCATGAAAATCAACAATATAATTGTGTAATCTATTGTCACTCCAATCATAACACAATAATACCCATCCTCTTGCAACTTTAGCACATTCAATAAATTCATTCTTCCATTCTTCATAACTTCCAAAATCTTTATTTATTTGTTCTAATAATTGTCCTGAAGGTTTTCCACCACTACCACCTAAATGTTCAAAATAAATTTCATGAAGAACTTGTCCAGAAGTATTATGTGATTGTAGTTTTTTTGTCTGTCTCATACAAGAATAATCTTTATTATTGAGTTTATCAACTATTTTATTTCTTCCATTAACATAACTTTTGTAATGCTTTTCATAATGTGTTGTTATCTGTTTTTCAGATATTCCTTTTAAAGAGTCTGTTTTAAACTTTAATTCAATTGGTGTGTACATAAATACCTCCTTGTTTTTACTGTACTTTATATTTTACAAAAGGAAATGTTTTTATATTTAATAAAATATTCTTTTATTAGTTTAAATAATAAAATAAAAAAGGTGATGTAATGGCTAAATCAAATAAACTCATGGTTTTTTCAATAATAAGCATAGTTTCAATAATTGTTTCAATATTTTTCCTAGATATCTTAATATCTGGATTATTTAAATATATTAATTTGATGAAATTTATTTTTATAGATTCTATTATTACTTATCTTATCTTATCCATAGTATTTATATTTTTGATTCATAAAGGAATTAGTTATGCTTTAAAAAAACAAAAGAAAAAATCAATAAAAGAATATTTTTTTATTTTAACTTCGATATTGCTTACATTGATATCTGTTTATTTTTTTAAGATATTTTTTGGTAGATTACGTCCTATATATGCTCTTCAACCATTTAATTTCAATATTTTTAGAATTAAAGATATGTTTTGGTCATTTCCTTCAATGCATACCTCATTAGCAATGGCATTTTCTTTTTCATTATATCTTATTTATTATAAAAAATACAATAATATGTATTTAATATTTTTAATGCCTTTAGTTGTTGGAATCAGCAGGATTATATTTTTGCAACACTATTTTAGTGATATTATTTTTGCAATTTTTTTGGGTGTTTTTATAACACTATATTCAAAAGAAATAGTAGATGAAAAATTCAAAAAAATTAAATGGAGAAAATAAAATGCCAAAATTAGTTTTATTAAGGCATGGAGAAAGTGTTTGGAATAAAGAAAATAAATTTACTGGATGGACAGATGTTGATTTGAGTGAAAAAGGAATGATGGAAGCTATTGATGCTGGAAAAAAACTTCTTAAAGATAAATTTACATTTGATATTGCATTTACATCATATCTAAAAAGAAGCATCCACACTCTTTGGATTGTGTTGGATGAAATGGATTTATGTTGGTTGCCTGTTATAAAAGCATGGGAGTTAAATGAAAGACATTATGGTGCATTACAAGGACTTAATAAAAAAGAAACAGCTCTTAAAAAGGGAGAAGAACAAGTTCATTTATGGAGAAGAAGTTTTGATGTATGTCCTCCTAAATTAAAACTAAAAGACAAAAGAAATCCTGCAAAAGAACAAAAATATAAACATATTCCAAAATCAAAACTCCCATTAACAGAATGTCTTAAAGACACAATGAAAAGAGCTCTTCCTTATTACAAAAAACATATTCTAAAAAGACTGAAAAAAGGTGAAGATGTTTTAGTAGTTGCACATGGAAATAGTCTTAGAGCATTGTTAATGCACTTAGACGACATTTCTAAAAAAGATATTTCTAATGTAAACATACCTTGTGGAATTCCTAGAGTTTATGAATTTACTAAAAGTATGAGACTAAAGAAGAAATATTATCTTGCTTCTAAAAAAGAGATTAAAAAACTTGAGAAAAAAGTTGCTGAAGAAGGAAAAGCTAAATAATGTTATTTGTTATCTTGATACATTAAAGGATTCTCTAATTTATGATTTATAAACACATCTTCTAATTTATTGAATACATATTCTTTTTTAAAATTTCGAGTATTAAGAATCTTTTTTATATATTCTGGACTTATATTTCTACTACATATTCTATAAAAATCTTCTATTTTTTTAACAACGTTTTCTTTGTTAATATTTTCAATATCAATAATATTTTGAAATGTATTTTGATTGAATTTTTTATTATATTCATTCATTTTACTTATAAGATCAACTACTTTATTTTGTTTTTCTTTTTTATGTATTTCTGATTCTTTTACAATTGTAAGGTATCTGTTTTTTATTTCATTATTATTTTTTGGAGAATATTCTGTAAGATCAAAGTTATTTTCTAAAAAATTAAGATATTTTCTTATTTTTTTAATGGGCATATTAAGTTTAAGAATATCTTCATATGATTGTATAAGTGAAGTATGTCCTTTTTCATTATAAACCTTATATTTTATTTCACATAAATCCACTGCATCACTGAACAATATTTGTGTTCCTGTCAAATATCCTTTACATGAATCAGAATGAAAAATAAACTTTCCTTCAACATTACTTACAAAATAACCTGATTTATCTTTAGGTATAGAATACCAAAAAGGCGCACCATGACTTACATTTTCTTTAGATACATTTTTCATATAGGTGCATCCCTTAGACATTAATACAGAACCAGCTAAGACAATTCCAATTGCTGTTTTCTTAATAATATTTTCTATGCCCATTATTTAAGAATGATTACTTTATCATTTATAAGGTTTTATTTATTCAGAAATCACTTTCCAAATCTTCTTTCTCTTTTTTTATACATATCAATACAATCAACTAAATGTTTTTTAGTAAATTCTGGCCATAACACATCTAAGAAAAACCATTCAGTATAACTTCCTTGCCATGTTAAGAAATTAGATGCCCTATTATCTCCTCCAGTTCTAATTATAAAATCTGGTTCAGAATTAATATAGAGATTTTCAGAAAATGTTTTTTCACTAATATCTCCTATCTGCATTTCACCTTTTTTAACTTTTTCACAAATTTTCTTAACACCTGAAAGGATTTCTTCTCTTCCATCATAAGCAATTGCAAAATTAGCAATATATTTTGTGTTGTTTTTTGTTTTTTCACTTAATTCATTACAAATTTCTTGAACATCATCAGGAAGCAAACTCAATTTACCTGCAAAATTAATTCTAACATTTTCTTCATTTGCCTTTTTCAAAAATTTTGGATCACTAAAATGTTTTCTAAATAAATTCATTAATTCATCAACTTCTTCTTTAGACCTTTGAAGATTTTTAATAGCTAAACTATACAATGTAATTTCTTTAATATCTAATTCTTTAGCCCAACTTAGAAGATTTCTAACATTTTCTGCACCTTTTCCATGACCTTTCCAAGGTTTCCATGTGTTTTTCTTTGCATATCTTCTGTTTCCATCCAATATTATGCCAACATGTCTTACTTCTCTATTCATTTTATATTTAACAATAGTTATTATTTATATAATTTATTATTTTATTTAATTATATTCGTAATAATCTTCCAAAACTAATTCTTCAATGTCATCTCCCGATGTTAAATAAAAATTACCTCTTCCTATTTCTGTTATTTTCTTACCAAATTCCATGCCCTTTTCTTCTAAATTTATTCCAATAAAAGAAATAGTGATGTTATTTTCATGTGCAATTTCTGCTGCAGTAATTGCATTTTTTATTGGGTTTTGGCCGTGTGTTGGCATTCCGTCAGATATTATTATCAAATGTTTGTTTTTACTTGTCCCAAACATTTCAATAGATTTTTTTATCATATTTGCAATATCTGTCTGACCTTTTGCTACTGCTTGTCCTAGTGTTTCTACAAAATAATTCCAATTAAGATCTGGATAAAGTTCAAGATTAGTTTTATTAGAAAACACAATAAGTCCTGTTTTATTTTTCTCTTCTATTGCTTTAAATGAAAGTACACTTCCTGCTTTTTTTGCTTTTTCTAATTTATCTCCTTTCATACTTCCTGATGCATCTACAGCATATATGATCTCAACTATTTTTTTACTTTTTCTATCAAACACAACAATATCTTTATCTTTTATAGAAGAATGATGTCTTCTTATTGTTTTTTTAACAGTTTTACGTAAACTTACATTTCTAAAATTATCTCCTTTACGATAGTTTCTAGTATCTGCTTTTTCTCCATATTCTGATTTAATTTTAGATTTATGTTCTTCAAAAGTATTTTTAGAATTTAACATGAGTTCTTGTTCACAATAAACACTTGCAAATAATTTTTTACAAAGTTCTTTATCCACTTTCCCATGTTTATCAATAATTTTTTCTTTTTTAGCATATTTGAAAAATTTTTCAATCTTTTTTTTCACATGCTGCTGGTATTCTGGAATCTTGACATTTTTCTTTGCTCTAGACCAATCTTCTTCAAGAACTTCTGTCAACAATGTTTCTCCATATAATTTTTCTGCTTCTTTGTAATTATTAACAATATGAGAAAACATGATATCTGGGAACATCTTATCAAGACCTTTTGTTATCATTTCTTTTACAATTGTTCCTTTTTTATCTTCTTCAATAGGTGTTGTTAATATTGATTTTCTATCTTCCTTGTTGTTGCTAAGGTAAATCACCTTCTTCCTCGTCTTGTCTTTGCATATATTCTGTAAAATTCTTGTTTATGTATTGTAAAGGTGATGTCTTATATTTTAATGAAGGTTTTAGTTCTATTCTATGAGAAATAATATTTCCAAGTGCTTCTTTAACATCCTCATCTGTTACTGTTTTTTTCTCTTTCATTTTTGCAATGGATTGAGAAAGTTCATACCAACTTATTGTTGCTCTAACTCCTGGATGTTTTGTAAGGTTGTCATCATCTCTAAGTTTGTGAATATAATTAACAATAATATTTTTTATTCTTTCTGAAACCTTTACAATTTGTTTTGCACTTACATCTAATATTTTATTTTCATCTTCTTTTTTTTCTGGATAATTCATATAAATAACATCAAATCTATCCAATAAAACATCTGAAAGTTTTTCTGTACTACTATCATGAGGATTCATTGTTGCTATGAATACAAAATCAACATCAAAATCAACATCATAAGCACCTAGATTAATTTTCTTTTCACTTAATACTTGTAAAAGTGCATTTTGTAATTTTTCAGGAGCCCTATTTATCTCATCAAAAAACAAAACTCCATCTTTTGCTTTGAATATCTTTCCTGGCACAAATGCCTTAACATCCATTACACCATGCTTTAATGCTTTTTCAGGATCAATATCTCCAAAAATATCTTCTACTGTTAAATCTGGACTTCCTTGTATTCTTACAAAATTCTTTTTTTCTTTATCTATAACTTTTGAAAGATTTTGTGCTATTGTTGTTTTTCCAGTTCCCGGAGGCCCCACAATAAGGACATTATGATTAACCAGAACACTGCTTATTAATTGTTTTTTTACAGTGGTCTGTCCAATTATTTTATCTAATTCTTCAGGTTTTATTATCTTTTTCATAAGATTCTCCTATATACTGGAGTATATAAATATTATTAGAATATACTTTAGAAATATTTAACTATTTTTCGGATATATCATATAATAGAAATAAATAATAAAAAATAAAAATTAATTAAAAATGTTACTGGTATCAATTCTGTTTATTCCATCATCATAAGAACCATAATCTACTTCATCTGGATCATCTTCAGCCATCATTTTATCAAATTCAGAATCCATTTCATTGTCCATTTCTTCAAAAAATTTGTTTTCTTCTCTCTGTGCTTCTTCATTAATCTGGTATTCTGAAACTTGATTTAAATCCACATCATAGCTATCTTCTGTTTCATACTCTATTGTCCATTCTTCATAATAAACAACTTCTTCTTCATAAGCCCATTCTTCATATTCATAATGATTTGGTTTGTATGGTTTTGTGTAAGTAGATTTTGGTTTACTTGTTTTTCCCATAGTTTTTGTTACTGTTTTAGGAAGTTTCTCAATATTTTCTTTATCATTTACATTATCTTTTGCTTTTGGTTCTTTAATATAAACATTAAGACCAGACCTTACATTCCCTATTTCAAAAGTATTATCATATTTATTAAAATCATTTTCTGCAAAAATATCCTCATCAATTGGTTGCATTATCATTAACACTGAAAGAATAACAATAATTAATAATGAAATTGTTGGAAAAAACTTTCTTTTAAATACTAATATTCCTACAATTGATAAAAGTCCAGCTAAAGGCATAACAACTATAAATAATACCACTAATATTTCAAGTAAATAAGCATTGTCTACAAACAATCCAATAAAAAAAACAACCAAAGAAGTCCAAAAAAAGACTTTTAATCCGTTTTCTAAATAATCTGTTATCATATCTTTGCTATTCAAAAGTAGTTTATAAAAATTTCTATTATAAAAAATAAAAATAAGAAAAAATAAAATAAATTAAGCCCTATTAACAAGAACTTCTACATCTTTTCCAAATATCTTTTTAAGGTCATCAAAGACAGGTTGTTTAATAAAGACATGATTAGGAAGTTTCATATTTGCAAGTGCTTTTTCATATTCTTCAATATTACTCTTTTTCTTTTTTCCTAAACTTCCATCTTTATTGATTTCTGCTTTCTGTATTTCTGTACTTCCTTTGTCAATATCTTCAATAATAAAAGCTTCATTATCAAGCAAAACAACTTCTCCAAATTTATCTCCATATTTAACCCTTATCTTTGCTCTTTCTATCTCTCTTCCTCTACTTCTTTGTACAAATTCAAGAACAGTTTTTATTATCGTATATCCACTTTTTCTTGCTTTTTCAACTTCTGGTTTTGTTATCTTGCCTTTTTCATAATTTTCTTTTGCTTCAAGAACATTATTTACTTCAGTCAATATATTTTTTGGAAGTTTTCCTTTTGATATTAATTCATTTTCAAATTTTTTAACAAGACTACTTTCAGAAACTTCTTCAATACCAACAACTTTCAATGCATCTCTTAAAACAGATGTCAATGAATCATACATGTGGATAATATTTTCCTTTTCTTTTTTACCTTCTATTTGCTTGAATAATCTCTTTATTCTTTCAAGATATTTTTCAGCATTTGTAACTAATGTATCTAGTTCTTTTCCAGAAAGTTCTTTTTTCCCACCATGTTCAATTTCTTTTCTAATTTTTACATTATCTTCAAGAATTTTAACATATTTTTCTTCCAACAACTTTTCTTTTTTAACAAATATCTCTTTCATTTGTTCAGGTGTTTCTTTTGGAGTTGGTGGAGGTAACCCATACATCATAATTGCTGCTTGAGAAGGAGTCAATATAGCATAATATGTATCTTCAACACCCATATCTTTGATCTTATGCTTAATCCTTTCTAATATCTGTTCACCTGAATGCATAAACATATCTATTGCTTCTCTACTTGGTTTAATTTTACCCATCTTAAGAAGTTGTTTCCAAGGCATAAAAATCCCTCTGTCAAAGAAAGGAACACCATCTCTTAATAATGTAAAGATAACGGGATTTGCTTCTTTTAATGAATCCCAGAAATCAGTTAGGATATATACTTGAATATTCAATTTATTACGAATGCCTGTCATCTCTCCTGCTTCATATCCCATTTGAATGATAATTGCTCTTAATTTGTCTTTTAATTCTGCACGAGTCATTTTTTTAACATCAGTATCATCTATTACAATCCACACATCAATATCTGACTCAGAAGTTGCTCTTCCTTGTGTCAATGATCCTGCTAAAACATAAGAAACAATATATTTTTCAAATTTCTGTAAAACCATTGTCTTATGAATCTCTGCAATTTTTATTGCAGACATCATACCCTTGTCATAAACAGGAGCACTCAATGCAATTGTTTTCAAAATATCATAGCTAGCATCATAACATTTTTCCCATATTTCATTTAAAAGCATAATTTCTAAAGATAAGTTTTTTGATATTTCTTCTCCTATCTTTTTTATGATTGTATCTAATTTTGTCTTTAATTCAGTTTTACTCATTTTTTTACTATCTGAATCATCAACTGTAACAAGAACATTAACTTTATCTGGATCAGGTTTTTCATCTTTTTTTGTTTGTTTTTCAGGTGGAAGAACATTTATCCCCACTATATAATCTCCAAATTTATCTAATAATTTAGCTTTAAATTTTTCAAGATCATCTTTTATTTTACCTATTTTTTTCTGCATTTCAGGTGGAATTTGTTGTTCTTGAGTTTTAGAATCATCTTTTTTTGTAATGTTTTTATTTTGTTTTTTACTTGAGGTTTTTTTGTTTTTAGTGTTTTTCTTTTTAGTTGTTTTTTTAGTCATAGTTGCCTCCTAGTTATAATAACATAAATATAATACTTATAAAATTAAAATTGTTCTTTTTAAATCTTTACTTATTATATTGAAATATATGTTTTATATAATATTTATTTTCACTTAAAAGTGACAAAAAACAAAAAGATTTAAATATTAATAAATACATAACCTCTTTTTAGGACTTTAAAATGGATAAAATACAATATTCAAATATAAACAAAGTAATAAATTACACTATTAAAAAATTTTATGAAATAAGTAGTTCTTCTTTATTTTCTAAGATAAAAGATACAGTAAATCCTATTGTTGATAATTACATAAATAAAGAATGTATAAACAAAGATTATATATTACAAAAACCTTTCATAGAAAAAATAAAATTAGTAAATCTTTCAATATTACAAAAATTAAGACAATATGATATTAAGGATTCTAGTAATATAAAAAGTGTTGGAGATATAATTAAAGATAAGTCTCCTGAAGATTTTTTTAAAACATTAGATTAAAAAAATAAAAAAGAAATATTTTTATTCATTTATTCTCTCTTTTCTTTAAGAACTGCATGTGCTGCTGCTAATCTAGCAATTGGAACTCTGTATGGTGAACAACTTACATAATTTAATCCAACTCTGTGGCAGAATTCAACAGAAGAAGGTTCTCCTCCATGTTCTCCACAAATTCCTAATTTTAAATCTGGCTTTGTTTTTCTACCTTTTTCAACTGCTATCTTAATTAATTCACCAACACCACACTGATCCAGTACTTGAAATGGATCTTTTTCATATATTCCTAGTTCAACATATTGTTTTAGGAATTTTCCTGCATCATCCCTACTAAATCCACATCCCATTTGTGTAAGGTCATTTGTTCCAAAACTAAAGAATTCTGCTTCTTTTGCAACTTCATCAGCAGTAAGTGCACCTCTTGGAACTTCTATCATTGTTCCGATTTTGTATTTAATATCTTTACCAGATTCTTCAATAACTTTTTTAGCTGTTTCAATTACAATTTTTTTCTGATTAGCTAATTCAGAAACATTCCCCACTAAAGGGATCATAACTTCTGGTGATGCATTTGTTTCTGCAGCAGCTTCAAATATTGCTCTTGCCTGCATTTCTGTTATTTCTGGATAATATATACCTAATCTACATCCTCTATGACCCAACATTGGATTAAATTCATGTAATGTTTCTATTTTTTCTTTTAATTTTTCTACTGAAACACTCATTTCATTTGAAAGTTCTTGTATATCTTTTTCCTCTTTTGGAAGGAATTCATGAAGGGGAGGATCCAGTAATCTTATTGTTACAGGTTTTTCAGACATTGCTTCAAATAACCCCTTAAAATCAGCTTTTTGGTAAGGTAATAATTTTGCAAGTGCTTTTTTTCTTCCTTCAACATCTTCTGCAAGAATCATTTCTCTCATTGCTTTTATTCTGTCACCTTCAAAAAACATGTGTTCTGTTCTACAAAGTCCAATTCCTTCTGCACCAAATTTGATTGCTGTTTTAGCGTCTTTTGGATTATCTGCATTTGTTCTTACTCCAAGTTTTCTAATTTCATCAGCCCAAGACATAATTTTTGCAAAATTTCCTGAAAGTTCTGGATCCTTTACAGGTATTTTTCCTTTAAATACTTCTCCAGTACTTCCATCTAATGTAATATATTCTCCTTCATTTATTGTTTCACCATTTACAACAAACTTTTTTTCTGATTCATTAACATTAATATCTCCACATCCAGATACACAGCATTTTCCCATTCCTCTTGCAACAACAGCTGCATGTGATGTCATACCGCCTCTAGCTGTTAAAATTCCTTTTGCTGCATCCATACCTTCAATATCTTCTGGAGAGGTTTCAATCCTTACAAGAATAACATTATTTCCATTATCTGCTTCTTCTCTTGCTTTTTCTGCTGTAAACACAACCTCTCCTACTGCTGCTCCTGGTGATGCTGGAAGTCCTTTTGTCATAGCATTATGTTCTTTTTTAGCAATATCATCTAATTGAGGATGCAATAATTGGTCAAGTGCATTTGGTTGTACTCTTAATAATGCTTGTTTTTTTGTAATAGCTCCTTCATCAACCATTTCAACTGCTATTCTTACAGCTGCAGCTGCAGTTCTTTTACCTGTTCTTGTTTGTAGAAAATATAGTTTTCCTTCTTCTATTGTAAATTCAAGATCTTGCATATCTTTGTAATGGTTTTCAAGTTTATTTGCTATTTCTATAAATTGTTTGTAACATTCAGGCATAACATTTTCAAGTTCTTTTATTGGTTTAGGTGTTCTTATTCCTGCTACAACATCCTCTCCTTGTGCATTCATTAAAAATTCTCCATAAATACCTTTTTCACCAGTTGATGGGTTTCTTGTAAATGCAACACCTGTCCCACTTGTCTCTCCCATATTTCCAAATACCATGCTTTGAACATTAACAGCCGTACCCAGTAATCCTTTAATATCATTTAATCTTCTGTATGTTATAGCTCTTGGATTGTTCCAACTCCCAAATACTGCATCAATAGCCATTTGTAATTGTTCTCTTCCATTTTGTGGAAAGTCTTTTCCTTTTTTATCTCTTACAACTTTTTTATATTCTTCAACAAGTTTTTTAAGATCATTTACATCTAATTCTGTATCAAATTTAACACCTTTTGTATTTTTCATATTATCTAAAACATATTCAAAATCATGATGTTCCATTCCCATTACAACATTACCAAACATTTGGATAAATCTTCTATATGCATCCCATGCAAACCTTTCATTATTTGTTTTTTTAGCAATAGTCTCGACTACAAAATCATTCATACCTAAATTAAGAACCGTATCCATCATTCCAGGCATTGAAACAGCTGCCCCACTTCTTACTGACACAAGCAAGGGGTTTTCACCATCTCCAATTTTTTTCCCAGTATCATTTTCTAGTTCTGTAACTTTTTCTTCAATTTGTTTTAGAACTTCTTCAGAATGTTTTTGGTTGTTTTTATAATATTCATCACATGCTTCTGTTGTTATTGTAAATCCTGGTGGAACAGGTACTCCTAATGATGTCATTTCAGATAAATTAGCTCCTTTTCCTCCAAGCAAAGGTTTCATTTCTTTTTTTCCTTCTTTAAAAGAATATACATATTTTTCTGTCATTTTTTGCCTCCATTTTTTTAATATAGTTGCCAGTGAATTAATGTATTTTATAAAATTTGCTTACGATTTTCGAGTTAGTTTATTTTTATAAACACAATATATTTTTTAGAGAATAAGAATATTTTTAATAGTAAAATTATTTATTATATAATTGTATTTTTATTCTATTGATACATTTTCATTATTCTTTTTTTTTATTTTTTTACTCGCTCTAGAAAAAATTGTAACTAAAATAACAATCATTGTTGTACTAAAGAAAACACTTGGTGCAAATAAAGTTATAGGCATGTTATTAGTAAATATTCCTATCTGCATAGCCACCATCAACACAACCAAACTTTCTATATCAACAGAAATCATTGACGAACCAATAAGTTTTGCCATCTTCATTTTGATACTTTTCATAAATGCAAATGTTATTATGAATCTTACTGAAGCATATGCAAGGAAAACCAAAACTGCCAATATTATATTCTGCCAGATATCTACTAGATTTATTTCTAAGCCAAACCATACAAAAAATAAAGGTATGAATAATCCAAATGAAAGAGACTTTATTTTATCTGTAAAACTTCTAGTATCTGCAAAAGGTAGTTTTGATATTAAAACCCCTGCAATAAAAGCTCCTAAAACATTTGAAAACCCAATAAGGTCAGTGAAATATCCTAAAGCAAGTACTAATATTATAGCAAGAGAAAATTCAGCTTCTTCTATATGTGCTCGCATAACCCATCTAGATATCTTAGATAAAAAGAATATTGCTCCTGCTGTAAGTATAAAAAACAAGACTATTCCTCCCAAACTTATTAATATGTTATATAATGTTGGATCTAAGAATACTGTTGCAAGTGTAAATAACAACAACCCTAATATTATATTAACTATTGCTGATCTTATAGCTATTCTTCCTGCTGGAAGATTAATAAGTCCTTTTGTTATCATAACTTTTGCAGGAACACCAATATCAACAATAGCAAATGCTAATCCCAAAATAATTGCTTGAAATAGACTAAATTCAACACCTAATAATGTGGGGACAAAATAGAAAAAAGCACTCATTGCTACTCCTGTTAATACCAATAATAAAATACCTAATAAAAGAGAAGGTTTATCTCGATAAATATCTTCTATATCTCTTTGTTTCATTCCTGCTACAAAAAGAATAAGTACAGAACCAATTATTGCAAATTCTTCTATACTATGTGCATCAATAAGGCCAAGAACAGAAGGACCCAAAATTATACCTGTAAGAAGTTCTCCAAGAGCACTATCTAATCCAATCTTTTCAAATATTCCGCCTATCACCTTTGCTGTTAATATTACTATAAGCAATATTAACAAAATATTGTGTATCATTTTTTATTTTGCTACTATTATTTGCCTATCTTTAAATGTCTTAAAATAATTCCTTGTGTTATAACTCCAACAACTTGTCCTTTTTTATTAAGTACTGGCATTTCATTAACTTCTTCAGATGTAAATCTTTTTGCTATTGTCATCACATCATCATTTTGATTACAATAAACATCATGCCCCCTCATTATTTCTTTTGCACTATCTGAGAAAAACTTTTTTTCCATTTCAAAAGCTAGTTGTATGCCTTCTTCTTCATAAACATCATTTGGCACAATCATAAGGAAGAGATCATTTTCATGGATATCTCCTAGAAACTTTTTATCTTTGTCTACAACAATAAATAAATGAAAATGAGGATTCTTTTTAGCAATAGAAAGTAATTTCTTTTTAGTAAATTCTGGTTTTACAAGAATAGGTTTTTGCATTATTTCCTTTACTTTCATCTTTATCCTCTTTTTAGTTTAAATAATAATACCAATATAATAGAAGAGTGTTTTATATAGTTTTTGGTTAATTATTATTTTCTATAATATTTTTTATTTCAACTAAATGTTTTGGTACATTTAATTTATAATTTTCATATTCTGGTTTTTTCTTAAATGAACTATACCCATGTTTAGCAGATGGATCTGGAAATGTTACGTAAAAAGAAGCATCTCGAAAAACACCTTGTGTTTCAGTTTTGTCATCAAATGTACTTTCATCCAAGATTAGCCTGTGGCGATCTTTACCTGTCTTGTCTCCTTTTTTTTGATATCTTTTTCCAATATATTTTGTAACGCTGATTATTTTGCAACTATGATCAAAATAGCATCCTATATCTTTTAGAAGTTTTGCAAAATGATAACAATGCATTACAGGTCGAGCATTTTCTTTATACCAAAATTTTGCGTTTTTACCATGCCATAATTTAGCATGCTTTATCCTATTATAAACGCTTAGTGTTGTATTTTGCCAAGGAATTTGTTCATGTTGAGGATATAATAATTTTCCTCTAGTGGTTCGTTCCTGAAATCTATGTATCATTGCTTCATGTAATCTTAATGTAGCATCATCTAAATTATTAAAATTAAAGAAATTCACAATTTCATTTAGCATTTTTTCTTGCTTCATATTATTAACTAAAAAGTAGTTACTTTATTAATTTTTCGTTAAAAATAAATAAAAAAGAAGTGTTAATAGTTTTTGGTTAATTATTATTTTATACAAAAATTTTTGTATTTTCATTTTATCTTTTTAACATTAAATCCTTATACTTAGACTTAAGCATTCCTCTAACTCCTTCTGCAAAAGATGTTTTCTTTACCCCAAATTCTTCCCACCATGGAAATTCCTCAAAAACATCCCCGCTTGTTAATGATTTAACTTGATCTGGTGTAAATTCAACTTTTCTAAGAATGAAATTATATGATTTCATCAAAAATATAAATAATCCTAAATGCAGTTTCATAATAACTCTTTTCAATTTAGTTTCTTTTCTTATTGTTCTCACCATATCAATGAAATTTATTTTGTCACCATGTATCTCATACTTTTCATTTTTTGGTTTATTTTCAATAAGATATTTTATTATATTACAGAAATCTTTTACATAAACAGGTTGTCTAGGATACTTCCCAGATCCTGGAATAGGAAATATAGGAGATTTTTTCATGAAATTTATCAACCACCCAACATTCTTATTATCAAATGGCCCATACATCATAGAAGGTATTAAAATAGAATAATTAACTCCTCTTTTCTCTACTAATTCCTGTCCTTTTTTCTTTGTCTCAGCATAATTATCTAATCTAACAGAATTAACTGCAGCAGAACTTATATGAATTAAGTAAGAGACGTTTTTATCTTTAATAACATCTAATATGTTTTTTGTTGCATCAACATTATTTTTATCAAAAGGATCTCTTTCAGGAGATGCAATTTGAGCATTTAATTGCACAATACAATCTGCATTTTCAAAAGCATTTTCCCAATCTCCTTTTTCAGAAACATCTGCATGCTTTATACTTATGCTTGGGTGAAGATATTTAAGAAGTTTAAGATTTTTCTTATGCTTATCAATAACAATTATTTCATAATCTTTTTCAATAAAATCTACTAGGTTCTGACCTACAAATCCTGCTCCTCCAACAATAACTATTTTCTTCATCTTATCTCCCATAAAACTATTTACTTTTAAATTTTATCTATTATAGGGGTTTGTCCCAAGACTTTACTAAACCATAAAAAGATATTATGGAGTATTGCTTT
>CAYLKE010000014.1:0-31345 GCA_964384425.1 uncultured Methanosarcinales archaeon
AAAAAAAAGTAAAAATAAAAAATCAAAAAGATAGGTAATATAAGATGAAATCCAAGAAAAGAAAAAAAACCTTAAAAAAATCAAAAGGAAAAAAAACTAAAAAAACTATTTCATCTAAAAATAATATTAAAAAAGATAAAGATATTCCTTTAAAAGAACAAAATCAATTAAAGGAAATGAGTTCTAATATTGAAAATAAAAGTGAATCTAACAATGAATCTCTTGCTGTAAATGATAAAGAGCTTATAGGTCTTAATGGTAAAACACACACTAAGGATTTTGATATATTGAAATCTGAAGCATTATTAAATATGCTTGAAGATCTTGAAAAATCTAAAAAAGAATCTGAAAAAGCAAAAGAACTTTACCAGTCAATATTTGATTCTGTTTTAGATGGACTCATACTTTTTGACACTAAAGGGAATATTATTGATGTTAATAAAAGTGCATCCAATATGCATGGTTATACAAAAGAAGAATTTTTAAAATTAAAACCAAAAGATTTCATATCTAAAAAAAGTCTTAAATTATTTAAAAAATTTTTAATAGTAACTTTGAAAGGAAAAGAATTTAATGAAAAAGCTCAAAATATAAAAAAAGATGGTTCTAATTTTGATTTAGAAGTCAAAGGAATAAAATTTATGTATGAAGATAAACCTCATATATTAGCAATTTTAAAAGATATTTCAAAAAGAAAACAACTTGAAGAACAATACGAATATCTTTTTGAAAATTCATTAAGTATGTTATTTGTTTTTAATTCTGAAGGAGATATGATTAAGACAAATAAAACTGCACTTGATTTTTTTGGCTATGATAAAAAAGAAATATTGGGCAAAAATTATATTAAAGTTATTGCAAAAGAGGATATTAAAAAAATTAAAGATAGTCTTAAAAAAGAATTCATGGGTAAAGAAACAGAGTCTATAATAGTAAAAATAAAAAGAAAAAAGAATGATTTTGCATATGTTGAATTAGCTGAAGGTTCAATACCTATTTATAAAGATAATAAGATTTCTGCTGTTGTTGTTTCTGGAAGAGATGTTTCAGAAAAATTAAAAATTCAAGAAAAAATTCAAGAAAACGAAAAAAAATACAGAGATGTAGTAGATAATGTAAGTGATGGAATATTGGTTTTTCAAGATACTAAGATTGTTTTTGCAAATAAAGGATTATGTGAAATATTAAAATATTCTCACAAAGATATTATTGGTAAAAAATTTACTAAATTTATTCATCCAAATGATAGAAAAATAGCTTTAGAAAATTATAAAAAAAGAACTCAAGGCAAAAAAGCACCAGATAATTATATCTTAAGAGGTGTTGATAAAGATAATAGTGTTAAGACATTAGAAGTTAATGTGATATCTAATTTTATATGGGAAGGTAAACCTGCAACTCTTAATTTTTTAAGAGATATAACTACTGAAAAACAGGCAGAAGAAATGTTAAAAGAATCAATAAATGGTTCTCCTGTTCCTCAATTCATAATTGATAAAAATCATAAAATAATCTATTGGAATAGGGCACTTGAAAATATAAGTGGCTATAAAGCAAAGGATTTTTTAGGTACAAATAATCAATGGAAAGTATTTTATAAAAAAAAGAGACCTACTTTTGCTGATTTTGTAGTTGATGAAAAATATTCTTCTTTAAAAAAATGGTATAAAGGAAAATATAAAAAAACAGATATAAAAAATGCATATAGTGCAATAGATTTTTTCCCTGATATTGGTAAAGAAGGAAAATGGATAAAATTTACAACAGCACCTATTAAAAATAGAGAAGGAGAGATTATTGCAGCAATAGAAACTCTTGAAGACATAACCGAGAGAAAGAGATTTGAACATGAACAATTGCTTTTAAATAATAGGTTAGAGTCTGCGATGGAAGCAGGAAATATTGCTTGGTGGGAAATGGAACTTCCATCTAAAAAAGTTTTTTTTAATGAAAGAAAAACTAAGATGTTAGGTTATTCTTCTGATAAATTTAAGACATATGAAGATTTTACAAAATTAGTGCATCCTGATGATTATAAAAAAACAATGAAAGCAATGAGAGATCATCTAAAAGGCAAAAAAAGCAAATATGAAATAGATTATAGAATAAAAACAAAATCTGGTAAATATAAAACTTTTAGGGATTTTGGAAAAATTGTAGAAAAAAAAGATGACATAACATTCATTGCAGGAATAGTCATAGATATTACAGAACAAAAAGAAAATGAAGAAAAATTAAAAGAAAGTGAAGAAAATCTTAGGAGTTTTTTTGAAAATTCAGTAGATCCAATTGCAATTATAGATATTAATGGAAAGATTAAATTTGTTAATCATAGTTTAATTAAAGAATTGGGATTTACTAAGAAATATATGTTAAATAAAAATTTTATGCAATTTGTAGATAAATCAGCAAAGATTTTTGCTAAGAAACATTTCAAAAGACTTTTGAAAACTGGGAAGTCATTATTAACTATACAAAATATTAGAACTAAATCTGGTAAAACAAAAAAATTTAGTACTAGGGGAACAATAATAAAAAAACAAAAAAAACCATCTCACATAGTTTTTGTATTTAGAAAGGAAGACAAATCAATTGCTTTAAAATGAAATTAAATATTTTTTTAATAATTTTTTGTATTTTACTGTTGATACCTTTTGTTTCTGCAGAAATTACAAGAGATGAAGCATTGACAGAGATACAAAAAGCACATGATATTATGGGCGAGATGGTATTTGATGGTCTTCCAATTATTTCTGTAAATGATAGTATAATTGCTGCTTATGATGCATTAGAAAGAGCTGATTTTGCAAATATTCTTTTAGAAGGACAGAGAGGTATAATTGCAGAAAGAGCTAAGAAAGCATTAAGGGGTTTAGATTACAAGGGGTTTTCTTACGATGATGTATTAACTCACACAAATAATGTGAAAAATTTAAGAGATAAAGCATATTATTACCTTGATCAGATTGGGCTTTTACGTCTTAAAATAGACGAATATGCTAAAGAAGGGGTAGATACTACCTTTGTGGAAGGACTTTATATTAAGATAAATAATACTTTTTATAAGGAAAGATATAATGAGTTAGAAGAACTTATAGAACAAGCAAATATGGATTTGGAAAATAAAAGATCTGAACAATCAACATTAAATGTTCTCTTGTTGTCAAGTAGAGGATTTTTTGAAAAAAACTGGCAACAATTATTGATTATTTTTGTTGTTTTAATAATTGCGATTTTTGTTTTTTGGAAACGTTATAGAATTTGGATAATGAAAAAGAAACTGGAAAAATTAAAAGTAGAAGAAAAGTCATTACAACAACTTATGAAAGAAACTCAAAAAAGTAGGTATCAAAAAAATAATATGTCTCTGTATGTTTATAATCTTAGAATGGATAAATATACAGATAGATTAAATGAAGTCAGGCAAGATATACCTGTTTTAACTGAGATTTTAAAAAAAGAAAAGAAAAAAAAGACTAAATCCAAAAAAAATAAGGCAAAAAGTGCTAAAAGAAAAAAATCTCACAAAAAAAGAAAAACATATAAGAAAAAAAATAAAAAACACCCTAAAAATAAATCGACTAAAAAATCAAATAAGAAAAACAAAAAGACTAGTGGGAAAAGAAAGAAATCTAAAAAATAATCATTTTATTTTCTCAATAAGTGTCATTATTTCATTATAATGCTTTTTTATTATCTTTTTATCTCTAAAATGTTTTGAATAATCTGCAAGTGCATCAATAACTTTTATCAAATCTTTTTTCTTGGGTTTGTTATAATCTGCACCAATATCTCCAAATATTGATTTGATAAGATATTCTATATTTATCTTTTTCATCTCTTCAAATTTTTTCTCAGAATCAAAATCACTGTAAGATTTTATTTCATCTAATACTTCTTCATGTGCAGAAATAAAACATCTTATGATAGCATTTCTTACCATCAAAGGAGTTACTTTTTTGCTTACATCAACACCATAAATTTTTTTACCCATAACATTTGTAATTTTTATCAGAATATAAATTTTTCTTTTAATCTATACTGGGATTTAATTTTTTAAAGAAAGGACATTGCCAACAATGTTTGAATTTTTGTTTCATTTTGGGACAATAAGGTGTTTTTTTATCTGGTCTGGAGATCATCCAACATTCTTTTCCAAAACCCATTTTTTTAACTCTGCACTTGTTACATGATTTTTTATTTCCCCAGTGTTCCCAACAGTTCTCACTTTCCCTATATTTCATTTTAATCTATCACAAAAATATTAGTCTGTGTGTATTTTTAAATCCATCGATTAAGATGTTTGTTCAATACACACAGACGTCCGAACCAAATGGACATTTATTTAATTGAATATTTCTTTTAATAAATTTTTTATTATTGTTTATCAAATTTCTTATTATTTTATCCCATTTATTATATAATTTATCCCATTTTTATAATTTTAATTGTAATTTAGATAAAAAAATAGTTTATTTTTATTAAAAATTTAATTAAAGTCGAGAAAAATAGAATAAACAATCATTATTATTTATCCCATATTATGAGTAATATTTATAATTGATTTTTGTTTGATTTATATTTGATAGACTATGAAAAAAATACTGCTTTTGAATTATTCGCTTCCCTCAATTATTGGAGCTTATACACCTAATCATATGCTCGCACATTGGGCAAGTATATTAAAAGATAGTGGATATGATTATAGGATAAAAGACTTTGCAACACTAGATACCTTAATTAATTTTTCAACACCTATTGAAATAAGAAAAAGTTTTATTAAAGCATATAAAATATTTGATGAACATATAAGAAAAAGAAAATCAATTTCTCAAACAGATATTAATAATTATTTTTCTATAAAAAATAATATAAAAAAACATTTGCAAAAAAAATTAAATATTCTTGCTGAAAATGTATCTGATTACATATTTAATAATAATTTTGATGCAGTTTTATTTGATCTAAATAGAGAAGGCTACAAAGAATCTTTAGAAATACAAAAGATAATAAAAAAGAACCATCCAACTATTAAGATAATTTCTGGAGGAAGGCAAGTGATATGGGGAAGAGAAAGAGTATTAGAACATAGCCCATCAGATGCTCTCATTTATGGTTATGGTGATTATTCTGTTTCTGAAACATTAGATGCATTAATTAATAATAAGAGTATGGAAAGTATTGCGAATGTAATCTATAAAAAAAATAACAATTCAAGAGAATTAATTATATCTAATCCATCTGATCTTAATAAATTACCTTTAGAAGAGTATGATATGGATAAATATTCTGCTCTTTTAGAATTTGGAAATAAATTACCTTTATTTAAAATACAATTTTCTAGGGGTTGTCCTAATAGATGCAGTTATTGTGAAAGATTTGTTCTTTATGGTGGGAAAGTTATGAAGAAAGATACTTCAAGAATTATTGATGGCATGAATTCTATATTAAAAAAATATGGTACTAAATCATTTAAAGATGTGGGTGACAATACTCCTCCTGTTCATCTTTTAAAACTTTCAGAACAAATATTGAAAAATAATGTTGATGTTGATATTTTGGGTTTTGGAGAATTTAATCTTTTTGATAAATTAAAAAAGAAAGATTATAAATTACTAGCAGATGCAGGATTTAGGTCATTTTTCTTAGGATTGGAATCAGGTAATAAAAAAATTCAAAAATATCTTAACAAAGAAATAAATTTAGAAAATGCAAAAGCTGTTGTTGATAATTTAAGGTATAACAATATAAATACTTCTGTGGGTTATATATACAAACTACCTTTTGAAGACGAAGAAGGAAAAAAAGCAACAATAAACTTTATGTCACATGTTCATCCAGATTCCAATGTTATTATTCCTTTGGGTGTTTTACCAGGTACCGAATTTTATAATAATAGAGATAAATATGAAATTGAATTAGCAAAAGATAATAAGGGCCTAGAACATCCTAAAAAATATTTAGATAGTTTATTATTTTGTAATTTACCTTACTCATCACATAATTCTGAGTTTGCTAAAATTAATTTAGATTATAAAATTAATGGCGAAGATTTTTCTAAAATAATTATGGATTCCATGCCTTTACACATTTATTCTAGTGCAAATGGTATGCCTACTGGTGTTTTGGAAGATCAATTGTATTTTGCAGATTTATTGAATATGTCTGTTGCTGATTTTAAGCATTATCATGATGACATATTTTTAGAGAGAGATCCAGATAAGATGAAAGATTTTTTCGTGAAAATTTCAGAACAAATGAAATCAAAAAATTAATTATTTTTTTATAAAAATAAAAGAGGTGATAAGATGACTTATAAAGTCAAAATTGCAGAGTCTCAACTAGAAAAAGAAGGGGCTTGGAATGTTAGGCACAATGTTTTTTGTGGTGAACAAGGTATAAATTCTAAATTAAATTCTGGTTCTGGATTAGATGTAGATTTATATGATACGCAAGACACTACTAAAATATATATTGGTTTATTAGATAATAAGGTAATTTGTACTATGAGGTTAAATTTAGAGAATAAAGTTGTTGCAAAACAAACAAACACAGATTATGGTCTTCCAATTGAAGAAGATTATGTTCTTAAAGGAAGTAGATTTGAAAATGAAAAAATAAAAGCACAGGTTTCTAGAATTGCTATATTAAAAGAAAATAGAAAAGGAAGATCATATATGCCAAAACTTTTAAAATTTATTGCAAATGATTGTAAGGAAAAAGGAATAGATTATCTTTTAGGAGGTATTGCGTTAGACACAGCAAATTATGATCATGCAATGAAACAATTTAATAAATATGTTCTTGGAAATTCTTTTAGAGATGAAGGTATTTTTGATTTTGATTACGAGATATTACCTAGAAAAAAAGTAAAAAAACAATATAAAGAACCTTCTCTTATTTTAGATAAAAAAGGAGATGTTATTTTATCAGACATAATAAAACTTGCTGCAAACATAGGTGCTTGGATAATAGGTAGACCAACTTTATACGAAAAATTCAATATGTATCATGTAGCAGATTATTGGAGAATAAATGATTTTAAAGGTGCAACACCATTCATGAAGAAATATTTTAATAAAAAAAATTAAAGTTTGTAGTATGTGTTGTCTGTGTAAGGGTTTTTCTTACCTCCAAGTTCCTTGAAAGTTTTTAGGATTTTGGAGTTCTTATTTTTTTTATTTTTAATAGTAATCACAAATTCACAATGAGAATCACCTTTTGCAATACATTTTGTCTCTTCACAGATAGAATCTTCCCCAAATATTCTTTCTCCATATGCAGATGCACCACCTTCTATTTCATAATCTACAGAGTGTTTTGATATTCCAAATATCCTTTTGTATTCATCTGCAAAAACAGAATTCATATGCAATATTATTTTTTTATTTTTTTCATCAAATTTCTTTATTTCTATTTTTCCTATTCCTGAAAATCTTCCCTGATCAACATTTGCTTTGAGAAGTTCTAATTTAGGTAGTTTTTTATTCATCCCCATTTTTTTTGCAGTCATATCCCATATTTGGGTTCCCCAAAAATGTCCATTAGTATAAAGCAAATCTCTGGTTTTTTCTAAACCTATGGTCTTTTCCATAAGTCTTTGTTTATGAACTAAAGAATACATGGGAATCAATCTTCCTCTTATATTAAGTAAAATAATCTCGCTTTTTTTAGTATACTTAATAAAATTTCCTATCTTTATCTTTTCACCTAAGTTCATTTTAATGTATGTATCTTTATTCCTGTTTTTCCTATTTCAAGTGGATGTAAGTCTTCATCATGAGCAGTTTCTCTCATTTTTCTCACAGTTAGTGTTCTTGAAAATTCACCACCTATTGATTCATATCTTATATATATGATACCATCTGTAATATATTCAGATATTCCATCTTTAGAAAGTGTCTCTCCATCAGTTTGTGCAATAAGAAGAACGGTCTTATCTAACTTTTTAAGTTCAGAAATGAACTTATATATGAATTTCTCAATAACAAAAGGATTTAATTCAGAAACACGAGTAAATGTTGTTGGGGTGTTGATAGAAAGTGTTGTAAGTGAATCAAAGACTATCCTTTGAAATTTTCCTTTTTTTGCCATATTTAATATATCTTTCATCACATTTTCATTTATTTCGTCGGGGGATACAGTTATTATTTCAATTTTACCACTTTTTATGAGTTTCTTTATGTCCCATCCAAACTGTTTTGATTGATTTATTATAGAATCTTCTTTTTCTTCAAAAGAAACATATAATCCTTTTTGTTTATATTTTGTTGCTCCATTGTAAAGATATTGCATACCAAATATACTTTTACCTGTACCTGGAGAACCAGTAATTAGAACAACTTGACCTTTATTTAAGCCACCTTTTACCAATTTATCAAAACCAGGGATTCCTGTTTTAATTTTAACCATTTTTCACCTCTTTATTCAATATTTATCGACGACATAAAAAAATATAAATCTATTTTTTGTCTCAATTCTTTGACATTTAACTTCATTTTTTGCCTTTAAACTATTTCTTAATGTTTTTGGTATTAAAAAATATTTCGTTGCTGAGTTTTTGCCTCTTTCAGATATATTTGTTTCAATATTAGCCATATTCTCAGAAAAAAGATGCACATTATCCATAAAACCTCTCAATTGTCTCGCTTCCTTGTAATCAACCAAAACTTCAATAATGACTTTTCCATCATCCTTCATTCTTGAAGACAATATTGTTCCCATAATTATGCTGAATCACCATTGATATATAAATATTATTATGATAAGATATTTTATAATCCTATATTCTATCTTGTAATATTTAATAAAATTTTTATATCCCATACATTTTCTAATATCATGATAATAAAAAAAGAAATTTTAGAAGCAGATGAACTTCTAAATGAAGCAACAGGAGTATTCTCATTTACTTATATTAATCCAATAAATTATTCACTTATCAGAAAAAAGTTTTTTTCAAATAAATTAAAAAATCCTGATTTTAATTATGCAGAACCTAATAAAAATCTCATAGAGATAAAAAGAAAAATATCTTCATTGAATCTCGAAGGTGGGAATTTTCTTGAAGATATTTTAATAAAAAAGAAACATGATGTATTAAATAAGATCAATCTTTTACTAAATGTGGGTTGTAGGGATTTTAGTGAAAAAAGTAAAGATGCATATGGGATTCCAAAAAAAAGACTTGTGAATAAAGCATATGATATAATAAATGAAAAAAATTTCTCTGAAAAAACAAAAAAACTAGGGCATGAAGAGTCTTCAAAATTATTAAAAAAGAATATAAAACTTTTTGATATGGGTTATAGATTATATAAGAGAGATCTTGTAACTAGTTGTTTGATAGAACCTAGTAAGAAACAGATATTTCTGAAAAAACATCATAGATATTCTAAAAGATTTTTAAATCGTTTAATTGTACATGAAATTGGTACACATGCATTTAGATATGAAAATGGCCATCTTCAAAGATTAAATATTTTTAAAAATGGATTTGCAGATTATCTTGATACTGAAGAAGGTCTTGCTGCCTATAATGAAGAAAAATATGGGTTGTTAACACAAAAGAAATTAAGAAATTATGCTGGAAGAGTTGTTGCTGTTCATAATGCATTAGAAAAAGATTTTTATAAAACATATAAAGAAGTTAAAAAATATTTTGATAAAAATACTGCTTTTAATTTAACATTAAGAGCTAAAAGAGGACTTCCTTCTGGTTCTGATGTTGGAGCATTTACAAAAGATATTGTCTACTTAAAGGGTTATTACAAAGTAAAAAATTTTGTAAGAAAAGGAGGCAATATAAATGATTTATATTATGGAAAAATAGGTGTTGATGATATTGAATTGATTAAAAAGTTAGAACTTGTTTATCCTGAATTTTTACCTAAGAAATTTATATTTTCTGATTAGATTTGTATAAAATAAAAAGCCTCCGCCGAGATTTGAACTCGGGACCTCTGCCTTTTTGTTATTCCGTTGCTATTTAACGAAAAATACCAAGGCAACGCTATACCACTAAGCCACGGAGGCATTTGATTTGATGATTTGATTTTGGTTATATTGTTTGTGATTATTATGGTGGGGACACAGTGTTGCAAACGAAACTTGTCAACAATTTGTGACAAAAACCACAAATTCTCGAGCACATCCTTTTTGAATTTACAATAGGATGTTTCTAAAAAGTTTCACCCAAATGAGCGTATTTCACTACGTTCAATACACTTGCCTTAATCATCACATTCTTGTTTTGATTAGTTTTGATTATTATGGTGGGGACACAGGGATTTGAACCCTGATCTGTCGGTTTCTGCTAGGAATATTATCATTGTCCGAAGACTCATCTGCTCCATATCTGGAGCCGACCATTCTAGCCAGGTTATACTATGTCCCCATAATGAGTATACGAATCTTAAAGCATTTAAAAAGATTTTCCTATTCTTTTATAAATATTGAAATAATAAAGAAATAATCACCACATGTGCATTCTATGACCTTTTTTGAAAACTTTGTAAACAACATAAGCTTGAAGTCTTGCTTTTTTTTCCATATCTGCCTTTGCATCATTAATTTTCTTTTGCTTTTTACTACTTATTTTATTTTCATTAGGTTGAATTCCAAACCAGTCATGGAAAAGTTCTTTCAAAACTTTGCTCTTTTCCTCTTCTTTTTTCTTTTTAGGTTCTATTCCAAACATTTTTTGAAGAAAAGTCTGTTTTTCACTTTTTATGTCTTTGTCTTTATCTTCTCCAATTTTATCTTTTGATCTGTTAAGATATTCTTTAAGTTCTTCACCTAATGCTTCCATTGATTCTTCAACAGAATGTGTAACTCCTCTTAATAGATGCCATTCTTCTTCTTTTCTATATGAAAGATAATTTTCAACATCTTGTTTACTCCATCCATAAGAACGTATAAACATCTCCATTCTTCCGACGTGAACAGGTCCTCTTTGATATCCTTCTTGTTGAAAATTCATATGAGGACGGGTTCTATAATTAAATGTTATAAGAACAACACCAAAAACATCTTTTACCTTGTCATGAGGTATCAATGCCATAAGTTCTACATCTAAAAGACTTCCTTCAAATGTTGTTATGATATCTGGAAGATATGATTTTTCACTCATTGTTAATTTTTCAACATGACGAAGATAGGGTTTTATCCATGCCAAATACATTCTTATTATATCATAATGTTGTTTAAGATATTTTTCATTAAATTTTTTTCTTACTTTAAGTTCTCCATAAGTTCTTTTTCTCCATACCGAATATTGGTATAATGTTCTTTTTAGAACTCTTAAAACACTTAAATTGAAGTCTTTTTCAAGTGCATTAACATAATCATCAATTTCTTCATCATCCATTGGTGGAGCATCAAAATAGATATCTGGAAGAGAAATAAATCCTACTTGTTGAGCCATACCATATATGGATGCAGGGCTTTTTGAACCTCCTTGTACAAAATCAATATAGATTCCTTTGAGTGTTATATCTGCTCCTTTTTTTCTATCCATTATATTTTTCTTTTTTAGTTCTTCTTCAACATGATTATAGTAATACAGTCTTTCATCAATTAATCTTATCTCTCTAACAAGTTTGAAAAGATCTTGGACCATTTTTCCTATAGATACTAGGTAGTTAGATATTTTATCTTGCTGTCCTCCTAATCTTACTTGTGATACACCAAATAATGCTGAATTTTCAGCTGCTGTAAAAACATCGTCAACTTTAATTATATTTGATATACCTCTGTGAGTTCTTAAGAATTCTAAAACCCAGAAATATGGTTCTTCTAAAGAAAAATTATTCTTTTCCCAAACTAGATTATATCTTTTATTTGTATGCGGGAAACCAGTATATTGATATGTGAATGGGTCTTCATAACCTACTTCTTCTATTTCTTCTTTCTTAAAACCATGTTTTTCAAGAAGTTTACTTTTTTCTGTTTTTATATGGAAATTAACATTTGTAAGTCTGCTAAACTTTTTATCTCCATCCTCTTTTTCAACCATATGGTTATTAAACAAGTTTATTTAATAAATTTTGCTAATTATTTAATCATTTATCCTTATTTATAAAAAAGATTTTTAAATGATTACTTATTATAAAAAGTGATGAAAGGTAATAAAAGAGGGATACTTTTGGTATTATTTTTAGTATTATTAATTTTACAAATGGTATTTGTAGTTTCTGAAACAGGTTCTGATAATTTTTTTAAAGATATTAGCTTAAAGACAAATAATACACTTAATAAGATTAATGAGTATAATAGTAAATTAAAAAATAATAAATATCTTAATCCAATAAATAATATACATAAGATAGAAAAAGATGAGAGAATATTGCATTTTACAGAATATTCTTTTTATGCTTTTGATGCATTAACAAATCCTATTTTTTTAGCTTATGATTTTTTAAAGAGTGATTAAAATGAAATATGAATATCTTACACATACTGCTGATGTAAAAATAAGAGCATTTGGAAAAACACTTGAAGAAGCATTTTTATCATCTGCTTATGCAGTTAAAAATGAATTTACTTCTCAAAAAACAGAAGATAAATTTTCTGAAAAGATAAATATTGTTGCAAATTCAAAAGAAGCCCTGTTTTATGATTTTATTGATACAATTATATTTTATGTTGATAGTGATAAAAGAATTATTTCTTCAATAAAAAATATAGATATTAAAGAGGACAAAAAAAATAAAAAGTGGTTGCTTAATTGTGTTTTTCACATGGATGATATAACTGAATTTAATACCTTAATAAAAGCTATGACTTATCAAGAAATGAATATAGAGAAAAAAGATAAAGAATGGGTAATTGAGTTTATTGTAGATGTTTAATATTATTAGAATTAAATTAAAAAATAAAAAAATATTTTTTTAAATTATCTTATTATTCTTCATACATATGTGCAATCATTCCAAATAATGTCATGTCTACAATTGGTCTAGCTAAACTTAATAAGATTGTTCCTACAACAAATAACATTGCTGTCAAAGAACTTCCTGTCATAAATGTATTAAATATAACTGCAACTAATGCTGTTATTGCAACACATATCAATGCAAGACCTATAAGATATATAAAATATAATATGAATCTTCCTAAATATCTTAATGTAAATGCTCTTCTTAAGATTGCACCTATTAAAAATGCTTCACCAAATGATTCATTGTATGAAAATGTTACAAGAATTGAAGGAAACATATAAAATACTAAGATTAAATATCCTACAGAAATTCCTGTAAAAATAAGTGTTGATGTTGTTGAAATTCCTGGTGCAGGCATAAGAAAATATGCTATAAGACTAAATATTAATGCAGGAACCATATATAATAAATATGCAAACATTAATTTTAATCCATTTATCCAGAATTTTAAAAAACTATGCCATTCTGGAAGATCATACATTCCATTTAGAACATTTTTAGAATATTCTACATAATATCCTAATACAAAAAACATAAATATTGCTGCTACTGAAATCATTCCAATATATATTAATACTGAATAATTTTGGTTTAAAAAATAATTTCCAACAACCATAGATATTGTAACTAAAAACATAAATATTCCTGCAATTGTTGTTCTTCCAAATTCCCTATATGGGGCATTGAAAATTGTTGATACCATTTTGTTTAATCACCTCTTTATTTATTTTAAATTATTATTGTTATTATTTATTTATTTATTTATTTATTTATTTATTTATTTATTTATTTATGGAACAGTTATATAAATCTTTTTTAATTTTCCATAATCTTGCAAACATTTTCCTTGAGTAGATGCTTCACAAACAATCACATTAAAAATATGTGTGCCTGATTCTGCATTATTTGGGACAGTTAGCAAAATTGTTTCTCTTTTTGTCTCTTCTTTATTTACAGATACTATTTCATTGAATAAAAACCAGTCATCTGCATTTTGATTAGATAAATCCTCACTTCCTTTAAATGATTTTGAGTGAGTTATATTTATTAAAAAACTCTTTTGTTCTTCTAAGATGTTTATTATTCCCAATCCTAATGTTTTGTCATCTCCTCTTTTTAATTTAAATGAATTAAAAGGAAGAGCTACTCTTTGACCACTTTCTAAAAGATTAGTTATTTCTGCTTCTGTTGATGCATCCAATTGCCCTTTAAGTTTTTCAGTCTCTCCAACAAAATTATATACTAAAGCAACTCCTAGTGCAAGAATTGTTATTGAAATAATTATGACTACTAAAAAATTCATTGAGAGTTGAAAACCTTTCTTATTCATCTTAATATCTTTTTACAACCTCATATTCTCTTATTAATAATATTACAAAAACAATAAGCAATACTGCACCAACTATGACTGTTATAAATCCCATTAAATAATCTAAGTTAACAATTTTGTAAAGTCCATACAACATCACTATAAATCCTATCCAGAGGAATTTATCTAAAACAAGTTTTAAAATATCAAATTCCTGCTGTTCTGTTAGTCTTCTTTTCATTTTCATTCTGTTCACCTATTGTACCTTTACGAAAAATGATTTTTTGTCAAATGGTTGTTCCCAATCAAAACATTTCTCATCATCATATTCTTCTTCTTGTGGAATACATTGTTTTATTTCAACTTCATATATGTAAGTATCAGATGTAGTTCCTGCAGTTGCTTCAATTGACCTTACAACTTCCTGAACTGTATCTAAACGATACCATGTTTCATTGTCATAAAAGAAATTTATATCTCCTTCTTCTCCAACATTTTTTGCTTTTTTATAATTTACTTGTATTCTGTAATACAATGGAGAGTCTTGAGTATTTACAATACCTATTCCAATAATATCAGACTCTCTTTTTCCTAATACTAATTCACTTTGAACAGCTAATTTTTCTCCTCCTGTTCGGAGTTGCTGCAAGATTTGTTCTTCAGTTTGTGCTGTAACCTCTTTAGAAAGTCCTCCAAGATCTTTAAATTGTGATCTTACAAACATAAGACCTAATCCTAAAAGTGTCATTGCAATAACCACAACAACAATTGCTTGTATAGAAAGTTGTAAAGCGCCTTTTTTATTCATCTTTATCTACCTCTTTTGTTTTTATATAATTATAATATTTAACATATAAACGAAATACTTTATAAATATATCTTTTATAGCAATTGAATATGGATGTTTTTAAACTAGGATTAGAGAAACGAGTAGAGTGGACAATTAAAAAATATAATATAATTCAAAAAGGGGATAAGGTAATTGTTGCATTATCTGGTGGAAAAGATAGTATGACAATTTTACATGTTCTTTCTAAATTAAGAAAAAAATTTGGATTTAATATTCAAGCTCTTCATATTGATTTGGGAATAAAAGAGTGGAGAGATATTGCCAAAGAAATTATTACAGAATTTTGTCAGGAATTAGATGTTCCTTTAAAAATTGTTGATCTTAAGAAAGAGGTTGGAAAATACTTAACTGAGTTACAACGACCTGGAGAAACATTATGTCATGTTTGTGGAATTATTAAAAGGTGGGTATTGAATAAAGTTGGATTAGATATGAAAGGGACAATTCTTGCAACTGGACATAATGCAGATGATCAAGTTCAGACATTTATTATGAATAGCATGAGAAATAATTTATTATTTGGACTCGGCCAATTGCCTAGAACTGGAATGGAAAGTAATAAGATGTTTTTGCAAAGAGTTAAACCTTTGTTCTTTTGTTTTGAAGATGAGATTACTAACTATATTAAGAAAAACAATATTACTATTAATTCAATTAGTTGTCCACAATCAAGAGATGTTTTAAGAAAAAATGTTAAAAATACTTTAGATATATCTAGAAAGCAACAGATAAATGTTTTAATGAATAGTGTGGATATTATAAATAATTTGCGTGGAAAAGTTGAAATGGGAAAGATGATGTATTGCGAACGTTGTAGTTTTCCATCAAGAAATAAAACTTGTCAATTTTGTGAGGCAATTAAATAGGGGGAGAAAATGGAATTAAAAGTAAAAAAATTACATGAACATGCAAAGATACCTTTTTATGCAAATGAAGGGGATGCAGCATTTGATTTAAGTTCTATAGAAAATATTGATATTCCTGTTGGAGAAAAAAGAATTGTTAAAACAGGCATTAGCATGGCAATTCCAAAAGGATTTGTAGGATTAATTTGGGATAGGAGTGGCATGGCAGCTAAACATGATATACATGCTTTCGCAGGTGTTATTGATTCTGGTTACAGAGGAGAAATAAAAGTTATCTTAAAAAATTTTGGAGATAAAGATTTCAATATTGAAAAAGGAATGAGAATAGCACAGATGTTAATCCAACCACATTTAACTGCTAATTTGAAAGAGACTGATGATTTGGAAAATACAGAAAGAGGAGAAGGTGGATTTGGAAGTAGTGGAATGCATTAAATTTTATCTAATATGTCTGTTAAATATTTTATTTTATAATCTGGTTTTATTTTTCCACTATTTCTAAATTTTAAAGATGGATGAGTATATTGGAATGTTATTATTCTTCCTTTACTTTTAATATAATTTTGAACTATATTTTTTAATTCTATATCGCTTGGAGAATCACCTATTATCATAATTTTATCATATTTAAGAATTTGATTATTTCTACTTTTTCTGTTGTTTAATATATGTGTTAATACATTTTTTTTATTTCTCTTTACAGAAATAGGATAATCATTTACTGCAAAAGCAGTTTTATTTATTTCAAAATATGGGCTTAAATTAACACATTTAGAATATATGTCTAATAAATGATTTGGAATGGCTGTAAGTAATAGATTATTATAGCCTTTTTCTTTTGTCTTGTCAAGAACACTATATAACCCTTTTGTGGGATTAATATGTTCTTTCCATTTTTCCAATGGAATTTCCATATCAGATTTTATTAATATTTTAATCATTTCACTATAATGCTCTTCTTTTTTACCTGGAAGTACTTTTTCAAAAAAACATTCAATTGCAGAACCATATAATTCATAACAGTCTTCTATTGTAATTTTTTTAATTTGTTTTGTTTTTTTTAATGAATAATTTATTCTGTGACAAAGAAATTCTTGTAAACCTTTATTTTTTATTCTTCCTTCATCCATAACTCCATTAAAATCCCAAATAGCTAATTTACGAGAGTGTTTTTTTGTAGTCATAAAGCAAGAAAACTATTATTTCAATATAAATATAATTATTCTGCAAAATATTTATCTGTTTACTTGTTTTATTTATTATTTAATATTTTTTCAATTATTATATATTAATTTACTATTTATCATTATTATTTATTCATTATTCACTATTCTTATTACTCTCTATTAATTATCCACCATCATTCATCTATTACTTATCTATTGTTTTTACCTTTTCTTTTCATCAATTCAATCTTAGCCAATATATAAGAATGCATTCTTTTCAAGAATTCATCTTTATCTTCTATCTTTATCATCTCGCTGATACCCTGAGATAACAATCCTAATGAAAAAGGAGATGGTATGTCTGAAGATAATTCCTTAACTTTTATTTTCTTATTTTTTATCATATTAAGAACTTTTAATGTATTCTCTACATCCATAACATCTTCTAGAATTTCCCTTTTTGTTTCTTTTAAAACAGGAAAATCAGGATCAAGATCTCTTACTGCTTTTAATAGTAATTTACTTGAAAACTGCTGTCTATTCACTCTTTTTCTTCTTCCTTTATAATTTCTTAATATCATAAGTGATCGAGTAGCTGCATGTCTAAATCTCCTCACCATTAGTTGGGATTTTTCAATTGATTTTTCAACTATCTCTCTAAATATTGTAGGTTCAAGCATTCTAAATGCTTTCATATAATTAATATTTGTTGAATGTGCAAGATAAAATCCATTGTCATTAATTGCAACTTCAACATCTCGTTTTTCCATTTTTCCAATTACAAATGCTAATGCTCTGCTAAGACAATCATTAACTCTTCTTCCAAACATTGTGTGGAAGACAGCATATTTTTGATTTTCATCCCTGTAAAGCTCTATAACAATCCTTTTATCATGTGGAATTTTTGAAACTAAAAATTGTTCATTAAAATAATTGTATATTTGTTCTGCATTTTTATCATCACAATAAACCCATCCTTTTATGAATTCTAAAATATCTTCTTTTTCATAATCATGTTTTAATTTGTCTTCTACTAATCTTCTAAATCTTCCTATTTGCATTGCAAGATCAAAACTTAATGGAAGCATCTCACTTATCCAATTAGGGACAGTTGGGGGTCTGTCAACAGAAGCTGTTACTTGTGCTGTCATTCCATTTGTATATCTAAATTGATATGTTTTTCCAGCAAGAACAAAAACATCTCCTGGTTTTAATCTTTCTAAGAAAGGTTCATCTAATTTTCCAATTATCTGATCTTTTATTTTTACAGTTACATAAGATTCTTCTGGAATTGTGCCAAGATTTGTCATGTATATGACTCTTGTCATTTTTCCCTTTGCTCTAATAGTACGAGTATCTTCATCAAACCATATTTTTGAATAAATATGTCTAGATTCAAGATCCATATATTTTCCTGCAAGAAGATGTATTACTTTCATAAAATCTCCATAATCTAAACTTCTATAAGGGTAAGCATTTTTAGTTAATTCATAAGCTTCTTTAAGTGGAAGTTCATAATTCTCCATTACTAGTCCAATAATATGTTGAGGTAATAAATCAAGAGCATTTGTAGGAATATGTATATCATCAATTTTACTTTCTTTTGCACATTTTAAGAGAGTACTGCATTCCACCATATCATCTCTATTCATTGCAACTATTCTTCCTTTTATTGTTTCATGTAATCTGTGGCCTGCCCTACCTGATCGTTGCAAAAACCGAGCAACAGACTTTGGACTTCCTAAACATATTACCAAATCCACGTACCCTATATCTATACCTAATTCAAGAGAAGTGGAACACACAACACATTTTACTTTTCCTTCTCTTAAATCATCTTCAAGTTTTCTTCTAACATCTTTTGAAAGAGAACCATGATGTGCTCCAATGTTATTATCATTATAATATTTAGGATACATGTCTTTTAGATTATGGACAACTCTTTCTGTTGCTGAACGAGTATTTGTAAAAATTAATGTAGTTCTGTGTTTTTTTATTAAATCATGCATCTTTTTATATAATGCTTTATGCTTAATCATAAATTCTGTTTCAATAAGATTTTTTACAGGAAGTACGAGTTTAAGATCTGTTTTTTTAAGGAATTTTATTTCAACTATTTTACATTTTCGAGGTTTACTTTTTTCATAACCCACAAGATATTTTGCAACTTCTTCAATAGGAGATACTGTAGCAGATAGTCCTACTCGTGTAAATCCTGGAGAAAGTTTTTCCAGACGTTCAAGAGCAAGTGAAAAATTCGTCCCTCGTTTATTTTCAGCAAGTGAATGTATCTCGTCTGTAATAACCCATTGAACTCCTTTAAGTTTTTCCTTAAACTTTTTACTTGCCATCATTATAGCAAGAGATTCTGGTGTTGTAAGAAGTATATGGGGGGCTTTCTTTCTCATTTGTGCTTTTTCTTTTTGAGATGTATCTCCTGTTCTTGTCATAACACTTATCCCTAAATCTCCTCCATAAATTTTTTCTATTTCCTTTAAAGGAGTTTTTAAGTTGACTTCAATATCATAACTAAGTGCTTTTAATGGAGAAATATAAATTGCATAAACCTTATCTTCAAGAATCTTTTTTTCTGCTGAATCAACAAGTTCATTTAATATAGAAAGAAATCCTGTAAGTGTTTTTGTAGCACCAGTAGGGGCAGAAATAAGGATGTTGTTTCTTTTATGAATTTCCATAACTCCATGAAGTTGTGGAAGAGAAAAAGATTTGAATCTAGTAAAAAACCATTTTTTAATTAATGGATTTAGTATTTTCTCAACTTCAGCCTTTTTATAAGGTTTTGTAATATATTCAATTTTTTCTGACATTTTGTTATCTATTTTTGTTATCTACATATTACTCATGTAATATGAGTTTGCATTTTTCTAATTGTTTATTTAAAATCACTTATTATTTTTTTTATTTCATCTATTGTTTCTGCATTACGTATCTTGTCACTTAGAAATTTTGCTTTTTTATATCCTGACAAGAGCCATCCACAATGGTCTCTAACTTCATTTATTTTCTGATCTGTTTCATATTTTTCATATAAATCAATGAATTCATTTACTAATGAAATATGATTATGTTTTACAAATGGATTTTTCCCAGTTTTAAGTAGAGTATTTATCTTTTCAAATATCAAAGGATTTTTCATTGCTTCTCTCCCTATCATAACTGCATCACAACCAGTTCTTTCAATCATAGATTTAGCATGTCCTGGTAAAGAAATATCTCCATTTCCAATAACTGGTATGTTTATTGCATTTTTTACGTCTTTAATTATTTCCCAATCTGCTTTTCCAGTATATTTTTGTTTTTTAGTTCTTGGATGGATTGTGATTGCTGATATACCTATTTTTTTAAGTGCCTGTGCAACTTCAACAGCATTTATTCTTTTATTGTCCCATCCGCTTCTGATTTTAGCTGTTACTGGAATAGTTGCATTATCAACAACAATTTTTGCAATTTTCTCAATTTGATGAATATGGGTAGAAAGATAAGCACCTTGCATTTTATCTGTTTGTTTTCTTTTTGGACATCCAAAATTAAGATCAATTATATCTGCATATTTTTCAATAATTTTAACTGCCTTTGTCCAATTATCCTTAATACTCCCAACTAATTGTATTGCAATTGGTCTTTCTTTGTCCCTCACATTAAGAAAATTATTTAATTCATTTACACCCTTATCATTTATTTCAATAATTGTCTGAACTTCATACATCTGACTACATACGAGACCACATCCATGCTTTTTACACATTAGCCTGAATGAAGTACAATTAACTCCTGCCATAGGAGCTAAAACTACATTATTTTTAATATCAATATTGCCTATTTTCATTTTTTAATTATTGGAATAGTCTATTCTTTTTTGTTGTAATCTGCACTAGAAATTTCTTTTATCATCTCTGCAATGACTTTACCCACACCAGGAACATTCTGTAATTCTTCTTTCGAAGCATTAATTATATTACTTACACTTCCAAATTTTTTCAATAGCTCTTTTGCAAGAAATATTCCTATATTTGGAAACGATGTTATAACAAACTCTAATTGTTTTTTTAAGTCTTTCGGTTTATCGAGATGCATCATGTAATAATTATCTTTTTTACTGTGTTTTTCAGCTATAATTCTCATAATATTTGCAGTTTCTGGAGGATTTTTTGTTTGTAAAATAGGCACCCCATATCCAACTGCAATTGAGACAAGAGCTCCTTGAACAGAAGAAGGAGAAACATTTCTTTGAGAATAAAGGTTTTCTTCACCTTGTATTATTAAAATGGGATTTCTGAATTTTTGTTTGATATTGCTTACTTGATCAAAGATTCTTCCATCTAAAATAGATGTAACAAAATCATAAGGTGTTTTTAATTCTACAATTGTTTCAGGACTTAAAAGATAATCACCAAATTCTAATTGTTCTAGACGTATATCTATTCCTTTAGACATAAGTTGTTGTATTATTGCAGATGATTTTTCTCTATAATCTGCTATTATTTTAACTTGATTATTTTCCATAAAATTTTTTAATGTACATGAGTCATTATCTATTTTTGTTTTTTTGAACGAAAGAGTGGAAAATTCTTTTTTTATTTTATCTAATGACGAAAGCATTCTTCTTTCTTTATGATGTGCACTCCATTTATATCCTTCATCTCTTGTTCCTTCAGATTGAAGAATAATAACTTTACCTTCTTTATGTCTTCCTGTCCGTCCTCTTCTTTGTATGTGTCTAATTGCAGAAGGAATTGGTTCATAAAATAACACCATATCAACTTCAGGTATATCTAATCCTTCTTCTCCAACAGATGTTGCAATAAGAACATTAAATTTACTTTCCCTAAAATCATCCAACATTTCTTTTTGTTTTTTTTGAGAAAGTCCTGTTTTTCCTTTTTTTGCCTGCCCAACAAATATTTTTGATTTTATACTCATCTCATCAAGTTCTTTTTTTATATCTAATGCAGATATCCTGTATTGAGTAAATAAAATAACTTTATCTGTTTTATCTTGTATGTATCCATATAATATCTCCCTTAATTTTGTTATTTTTGGATGTACAATATTATCTTTTTTTAATTCACTAGATTTTCTATATGCCATTGAAAGATACATTTCTTTACAGAGATTAGAAACTGCCTTTACTTTTGTATTTTTACTTTGCTCAAATAATCTTGATATGTAATCATGAAATGGATTTACTCCTTGTGTTTCAAGAAGTTCCATAGCATGACTTATTTTCATAAGTTGTGCTGTAACAGAAAGTGATTTAAGAACAAACATATCTTTTTCACCACTTGCAACCATTCCCCTTAATTCTGCTTGAAATTTAAGTATATCTCCTTTTGAAGAAAGATTAGCCTTTGTCGTACCTAATTCATGAAGTTCTTTTTGTTTTTTTTCAAAAAGACTTTTTAAGTATTTATTTATTTGTTCTATTTTTTCAGGTAACTTTACTTTGATCCATTCAGTTTTTGTTTTATGAATATATTTTTTCACATCACTATCAGATGGTTTTTTTACCTCTACATTTTCTACATATAAATTTTGACATATTTCTTTTATTTTTTCTATATCACTACCTGGAGAAGCTGTTAATGCCATAATTCTTGCATTTTTTGCAATTTGATTATACTTTTCTGCTATAAAAACATAAGCATAATTTCCAACAGTTCTATGTGCTTCATCTATTCCTAAAAGTGAGATATCATATAAGTCAATATTTTTATTTATGACATCATTCTCAACAGTTTGAGGTGTAGAAAATATTATTTTAGCATTTTTCATAAGTTCTTTTCTTTTTTTGGGAGGTGTTTTACCTGTTACAACAACCATATCATTTTCATCTATATTTGTCATTTTTTGAAATGATTTTATGTGCTGTTCAACAAGTGGTTTTGTAGGTGCTAAAAAAAGAATCTTTGATTTTGGGTAAAGATTAAGTCTTCTCACTGCAAGCATGATGAATATATTTGTCTTTCCAAGACCTGTTGGAATAACAACTAATGAATTCTTTTTAGTAGAAGAATAAAATATTGTTTCCTGATATAGTCTGGGAGTGAATGTTATATTATATTTTTTCATAAATACCTCTGAATAATGGCATTTAAGTTAATATATAAAGATTATTAGAAATAAAAAGGTGTTTTGATTATACCATTGCTTTATTAAGATCCAATATATTTTCTAAAACACCTTTTACATGGACCACATCTTTTGTATGTAAGTCCACCTCTTTTTTTGAGTCTATCTTTTCAAAAAATTCTCTTGTTATCTGATCGTATTTTAATTCAGGAAGTAATCGGCACATTTTTTTATAGAAAACTAATGGATTCAAACCTATGTCATGCAATTTCAATAGAGAAGAGGCATATTCAACTATTGTAGATGCTCCAATGTTTTTCAACATTGCTTTCAGAACTAAATAATTCTGGAGCATAATATGCATGGCCGATACTTCCTGAATATTTTGATCATTGAGATCTTTTTGAATGTTATTTTTCATTTTGTTAACCTTGTTAGTTTGTTTTTTTCCGATTATTGTGGAATATTTTTAGTTATTAAAATGCATAATCAAAAGACTTATATTAATAAATGTCCACCAAAATGGATAACAAATAGTAAGATTTAAAAATAAGATATTATTAATATTAATATGGATAATTTAAATTTTGCACTTAAAGAATATGGATTATCAGATAAAGAAATTAAAGTATATCTTGCATTATTACCTTTGGGCTCTATTAATTTACAAGAAATTGCGAAAAGAGTTGATATTCCTAGAACTACAATATATAATACTCTTAATTATTTATTGAAAAAAGGCCTTGTATCTTTTGTCGTTAAAAAACATGTTAGGTATTATAAAGCAACAGATCCACAAAAATTATTAGATAAATTAAATGAAAAAAAAGAATTAATCAATTCAATATTACCTAATCTTAAATCACTTAAAGAAACAATTAAAAAAAGTTCGTCTGTCGAGATTTATGAGAGTAGGAAAGGATTATTTACAGTATTATCTGATATTTTTAAAGTAAATCAAATGGTGTATTATTTTGGTTCTTATACTCTTTCAAAAGAATTTTTAAAACATTTTCCAGAACATTTTAGAAATTTAAGACTTATAAGAAAAATTTCCGCTAAAATTGTTATGGATCCTTATGATGAAGAATCATTTCATAAAAAAGAATACCAAGAATTGACTGAAATGAGATTTACTAATTCATTAAAAAATTTTCCCTGTATGGTATTTATTTATGGGGATAAGGTTGCTATTTATACATTACAAAATGATTTTATAGGTATTATAATAGATAATTTAGAAATTTCAAAAGCAATGAGATTAATTTTTGATATGTATTGGAATATTGCAAAGAAAATAAATTTTTGATTTACTTTTTTGGTTTTTGAGCAATCATATAAAATAATTCCCAATTAAGATGTGTTTTTTTACCAACTTTTTTTATTTCAAAGTGGTCTTTAGCAATATTATATAATCTTTCTTCACCGCACCTTGCATTATGAATGGTGTGTATGAATTTTTTCAATTGTTTATCATTTTTAAAGATCCATGGAACTTGTTTTATTTCATATTTAATAACTTCAAATCCATAATCTTCACATATTTTTTTCATCTCATCTTCTTTTAAGAAACCATGTGGATGTCCATGAGGACTACAAAATGTTGGTTCATTGATAGCGTCAAAATATTTTTGGGGTCTTGTTCCTTGTGCAACATCACCAATAATTAATTTTCCTTTAGGCTTTAATATTCTGTAAAATTCTTGCATTGCTCTTTCTCTTCCTTTAGTTCCTGTTCTACTTGCTTTATTATCATAATGGTGGAATGTTGCAATTGATGCAATTTTGTCAATACTATCATCTGTTTCAAAAAAATTATAAACTGAATTTTTCACATCGTGTTGAAGTTTTGTTGAGATTTGCAAGTTTCTTTTTTTATTTTTTTTAATCACGCTTTCTAAATTTGCTTGTACTGGATCATATGTTATTACCATTCCTTTTGAGCCAACTTTTTCTGCTAATGGAAAAGTCAAATACCCATTACCTGTTCCACATTCAAGAATTATTTCCTCTGGTTGAGGATCAACTAATTTTTTCATGTAATTTAATTCTTTTTTTCTTACATTAGGAAAACCATCATTAGCTTCCCTATATTTTTCCCATCTTTTGCCTTCGCCGTTTGTATAACTCATTTTAATTGATTTTTCCCTATATTTTTATTGTCAATTACCTTTTTATCATTTTTAAGTTCAGTTATTTAATTTTAAGTTACTATTTTTAAATTTTTGTATTTACTACTTTGACATAGTTATCATACATATTAATGTTTATAAATTTATCTATATTCTTTTATAAATAAACAGCAATACTTATAAATAAGCTTTTCTTTATACATACTATGAAAGTGGTGATATTTGAGACTCAGGAGTATGAAAAAGCTCTAGCAAGGCGTATTCTAAAAGGACATAAACTTCAATTTATCAATAAAACTGTTCAAAAAACAAAAAAAGGTAGAGATGCAGATGTTGTAAGCTGTTTTACAGGATCTAAATTTAATGAAAAAGTGCTTAAGCAATTTCCAAAACTAAAACACATAGCGACTAGAACAACAGGATATGATCACATTGATTTAGATTATTGTAAAAAAAATAAAATAACTATTTCAACATCTCCTACATATGGAGAGAGAACAGTTGCAGAACATACATTTGCATTGTTAATGGCTATTTCTAGAAAGATATGTGAATGTATTTCTCGAGGTAAAAAAGGAAAATTTACACACGAATGTTTAGAAGGATTTGATTTGTTTGGGAAAACAATAGGGATTATTGGGACTGGAAACATTGGGGAAAATTCTGCTAGAATTGCAAAAGGATTTGGGATGAATATTTTGTTGTATGATATAAAAAAAGATAAAAAATTTGCTAAAGAAATCAAAGCAAAATATGTTTCTTTTGATGATTTATTGAAGAAATCAGACATAATAACATTGCATGTTCCATTAGTTAAAGGAACACATCATTTGATAAATAAAACAGCTGTTCGTAAAATGAAAAAAGGAGTTATTTTATTGAACACTTCTCGAGGAGAAATTATTGATACTTGTGCTCTTTATGATGGGTTGAATAGTGGAAAAATAGGGGCTGTTGGATTGGATGTTTTAGAAGAAGAACTTTATTTCAAAGGTTGTGCAACTGATTGTGATAAAAAGATTGTTGGGTTGTGTAAGAAAATCCTTAAGATGGATAATGCTTATGTAACTCCACACAATGCTTTTAATACAAAGGAAGCTTCTGAGAGAAGATCAACTGAGGCATTTGAGAATATTAAAGCATTTACAAAGAATAGGAAGAAGAATTTGGTTAAACTTTAATCTTTCTTAATCTTCGTCACAAAGAACCCATCTGTATCATTATCTTGTGGCCAGATTCTTAAACAATTTTTGCACTTATCAGAATAAACTTTATCTTCAAATTCTAAAATGGCAGGAGATGTTTTAAGACCTTTTACCTCAACTTCTTCAACAATTGCATTCTTATATTTCTCAACTAAATAATCAACAACTTCTTCATTTTCCTCTGGTTCTATTGAGCAAGTAGAATAAACCATTACTCCTCCTTTCTTCAAATTATTAAAAGCATTTTCAATAAGTTTCTTTTGAAGACGTGAAAGTTTCTTGATTATATTTAGATTCCATGTCTCAGCTGTTTTTGGAGATTTTCTAATCGTTCCTGTACCTGAACAAGGTGCATCTAATAAAATTTTATCAAATTGCCACCCTTTTATTCTTGCTCCATCTGAATTTGTTATTATGACGTTTTTTATACCTAGTCTTTCAATATTAAATTTTAATGCAGCTGTTCTTTTGTAATCAACATCATTTGCAATTATAAGGCCTTTATTATGCATGTATTCTGCCATTTGTGTTGTTTTACTTCCTGGAGAAGCACACATATCTAATATAAAATCTCCATCTTTAGGTTTTAGAACTATGGCAGGTATCATAGATGATGGTTCTTGTATATAGAAATATCCTAATGAATGTTCAACAAGATTTCCAAGATCTCTTCTTTCTTCTAATTCTAACCAATATCCATTTTCACACCAAGGAATTTTTTCTGTGTTCTTGAATTTTTTAATAAAATCAGGCCCTGCACGAAGAGTATTTACTCTTATTGATCTTCTTTGAGGATGTTTAAAACACTCAATCATCTTATCAAAGTCTGTCAACTTACTAAAATGCTCTTTAAAATTATCTTTTATTACAAGTTTATTTTCCCATTCATCTTCTTTCATATTAATCACTTAAATTTATGACTTTATAATTTGTTCCTTTGTATTCTGATTCAAAAACCACAACATATTTTTCAAAATTTTGTGACAGGTTTTTTTCAGAATTTTTAGAGTATACTTCTCCAAATGGAAAAAATGTGTCATGATAGAATATATAATCAACATTATTCTTATTAAAAGTTTGCATAAATACATCTGGATGATTGTATATTGGCATAAATAACCTGTCAGAGTAAACTGCTGTTGAAGGATTTGTTGTAAAGAATTTTCCTTTAAAATTGTCTGCTGATGAAAATATTTCTAGCATTTCAGGAGTATAAACATCTCTTTCCCAAAGATGCATTGTTGAATAACTTAATCCATAACTTAGAAAAGTTATTATTAATATTATTGCCATACAAATACTAATTACTTCTTTTTTCCAATTTTTATGTATTTTATTTATTGGATATTTTTTGAAAAGTAATACTGATGCTATTATTAAAAATGGAAGAAATGATATTGAGAATCTATATTGTTTGTTTGTAATTAATTGATAAAAAATTAACATTAATAGGGAAGGTATTAATAATGCAAGTGTTTTTCTTTTTTTAAGAAGATAAGGTATGGAAAATATCCCTAATATCAAAAATGGATATTGTAAATAATAAATAATATAATACCAAAAGTTTCCTGAATAAAATAAATTAAATGAATGTGCTCCTCCTTCAATTAATGGGACAATTGCAAGTTTCCATGAAGGCATTATTGAGAGTGCAATATGTGTAAAATAAAAATTTGAATAAAAGAAATAATTGAAAGTAAAAAATCCTAAGATAATAATCATTTGGGGAATAGCAAATTCAAAAACATGTTTTATTTTTTTTCTCTTAATTGCATAATGAATCAATATAATGCCTAATCCTGCTCCTATAAGAATGTGTGTAAATCTAAATAAAAATGCTATCCCGCACATTAATCCACTTGCCCAATATCTCTTTTTAATAAATAGATAAATTCCTACAAATACAATAGCTGTTGCAGGAATGGTTGTTAATACTCTTAATGAATATTCTATAAATAGTGGATTAAATACTAGTAATAATGCAGATAATGATGCTATCCAATTACTTTCTGTAAATTCATAAGTTATGAGATACACCATTGCTATTAATAATAATGAAAATACTGAAAAAATAAGAACTACATAAATTGGATTATAATTCAACCATGAGCTTACTATTGAATGTATAAATGGAACACCTAATGGACGGATATGTTCCCATAATCCAATTTTTCCAGCAGATGCAATGTATTTGCCCATTCCAATAAAAACTGATTCATCCCATCCCCAAAGTCTGTTATGTAAGTTATTAAGAAATAAAAAAATAAAATTAAAAACTAAAATAATTCCAAGAAAAAAATAATTAATCTTTTTGCTCATATTTCTTATATCCTTCTACAATTAAATTTAAAATATTTTTTGGTGTTTTGTTGCTTGTATCAATAACTAAATCATAATTACTTTCATCCATAAAATCATAATTATAAAATTCAATCCATCTTTTTCTATTATCTTCAGCTCTTTCTATCATCATTTTTTCTGCTTCTTCTATTGTATCAAATTTTTCTTCATCTCTTCCTTCTTCTTTTGCCTGTTTAACTCTTCTTTTAGCAGCTATTTTTGTATCAACTTTTAGAAAAACTTTGAATGAATCTGGAACAGCATAAGGTGCTAGCCATCCATCTATTAAAGAATTTGGATATTGTTTAGCAAACTTTCTTGCCTCTTCATCAACCATCTTATCCATTTCATCACTTTCAGATTGTTTTTTTGCTAGTTCATTTATTGAAAGACCCATCTCTTCTGCTATTTTTCTCTGCAACTGACTTGAGCTTGTTCTTTTTAGATTCAATTCATTTACTAGCATTTTTGCTATTGTTGTTTTTCCTGCTCCAGCCATACCTGCAAGTGTTATTGTCATTTTTTATCACATCTCTGGTGTTCGCTGTTGTTGTAGTTGAGGATTCATTTTTTTACCTGCAATTACATCATCTATCCTTAAAATCATTTCAGCGACTTCTGTAGCTGAGGTAATCGCCTGTGTTTTTATTTTTAATGGTTCAATAACTCCATTTGTTATTGAATTCATAATGCCTTCATTAAAAACATCAACTCCATGATCTTTATTAGATTCTTCATGTGATTTTTTTAGTTTTGTTATTATATTTATAGGGTCCATTCCTGCATTTTCTGCAAGTGTTCGAGGAATAATTTCTAATGCTTCTGCAAATGCTAATATTGCCATCTGTTCTTTTCCATCAAATTGTTGTGCGAATTTTTTTAATCTCAATGAAAGTTCTATTTCACCTGCACCTGCACCTGCAATTATTCTTGTATTTTCAATAACAGAATTAAGTGTTCCTAAAACATCATCAACTGCTCTTGCAATTTCTTCAGTTATATGTTCTGTTCCACCTCTTATCAACAAAGTGACTGCTTTTGGATTTTCACATTCTTCTACAAAAACCATTTTTTCTTCTCCAACTTTCCTCTCATTAACAATACCACATGTTCCTAAATCTTCTGAAGAAATTGTATCTATCTCATTGATTATTTTTGATTTTGTTGCTCTTGCAAGTTTTTCCATATCACTTTTTTTAACTCTTCTAACTGCAATTATATTATTTTTAGCTAAAAAATGTTGTGCAAGATCATCTATACCTTTTTGACAAAATACTGCATTTGCTCCACTTGCTTTTATCTTTTCAACAAGATTCCTTATTATTGATTCCTCTTGTTTTATGAACTTATCAATTTGCATTGGATCAGTTATTTGTATTTTAGCGTCCATTTCTGTATCTCTGACTTCAATAGGTGAGTCTATTAATGCTATTTTTGGATTTAAAAGTTTTTTAGGCATTTCAGAATGCACAATTTCTTTATCAACAACAATTCCTTCTATTAATTGACTATTTTTTACACTTGCACCAGGTATTTTTTCTATCTTAACATTACTTATATCTGATATTATTTTTCCTTCATTTTCTTCTGTAACTTTTGCAAATGATTTTACAATAATTTCTGCAAGATATTCTTTTGATGTTTCAGCACCTTTACCAGTCATTGCAGTTATAGCAATCTGTTTTAGTATTTCATAATCATTGTAATTTATTTTAGTACTTATTTCTTTTAAGAAAATCTTAGCTTGTTGTAATGCCATACTATATCCTTTTGTTATGATTGTTGGATGTATGTTTTGTTCCAAAAGATCTTCTGATTTTTTAAGAAGTTCTCCAGCAATTACAACAGCAGTTGTTGTTCCATCACCTGCTTCTTTTTCTTGTGATTTGGAAACTTCCACCATCATCTTAGCTGCTGGATGTTCGATGTTTATTTCATCTAAGATAGTTGCACCATCATTTGTTATTATGACATCCCCCATTCCATCAACTATCATCTTATCCATACCTCTTGGTCCGAGAGTTGTTCTTATTGCTTGTGAAACAGCTTTAGCTGCCATGATGTTTATTCTTTGTGCTTCTCTTCCCATAGTTCTTTGATAATCCTCTGGAAGAATGTAATTATTGCTATTATTGTTTGACATTTTCTCAAATACCTCCTTCTGATATTATTATGGAAGTATTTGGTTTTATAATGTTTATTGTATAATAAAAGAAGTATTATAAAGAAAAAGTGGAAAATATATATTGTATTGATTATTTTATTTATTATATTATGTTTGGATTCCCCATAAATTCCTCTCTTTTCAGATCTTTTATAATAAAGAAATAATTAGCTTTTTATGTAAAATAATTATAAAAATAGTTAATTTATATAATTGTACATTTAATAAATTAGCTTTTTATGTAAAATAATTATAAAAATAGTTAATTTATATAATTGTACA
>CAYLKE010000015.1:0-26126 GCA_964384425.1 uncultured Methanosarcinales archaeon
TATATTGCTACATGCTTATTTCTACAAAAGTGTAAACCTAACTGCGGATAGTATACTATACGCTGGCAACGTAAAGTTTATAAATGAAATTATTGCTAAAGGAGTTGATTTCTTTATTTGAAAATTAGATAAAGAATTTTTAATAAGGGTCTAGTATCTCGCCTTCAGGTCGAATTTTCAAGTTCAAAAATCTGCTTTTTAAACGAAGTGCATAAATACCTTATTTTTTAAGTTGGGGATAGTATTGAGTAGTGGATTTTTTTATTTCATAACAAAATATCTTTTCTGTCTCAAGAACATAACTTTTCTATTGTTTTTCTTTTTTATTCTTTCTTGAAGTTCTTTATCTTGGGTTGCGATTATATATTCATCTGATTTATCTACAAGAATACTATCAACATCTTTTTTTATGTTTTTTGTGTCTATAATATCAACATTATTTCTTTCTAATAGTTTTAATGCTACCTCTGCTTCTATTTTTGTTTTATTGTTTTTTTTTAATTTGTTTAATTCATCTATTGTTTTATCTAAAACAAATAAATCATATCCTTTTAATTCTTCGTAAATATCAATATTAAATTGAGAAGGTGCCATTGTAAGATTTGTATCTATTATGATTTTTTGTTTCATTTTTCATTAATTTTATTTTATTGTTTTTAAATTTATTTCTCAAACAAACACTTTAAACTATTAATATGATTAGTAATATTTATAAATAAACATAATATTCTTTTAATATAATTTATGTTTATAAAATGAGGTGTGATAATGAAATGGAATAAAACTATACTTATTACTTTATTATTGGGCATTATGATTTTGCCAATTTTTTCTTTTGGAGAAGTTTTTCAATTAGAAAAAATAAATAAAGAAAATCTTAACTCAGATTTTGTCTCAGAAGGAGATACAGTAACAGGAAGTGCTATTGCTGGACAATTTAGTACAAATATTTTTGAAAAGATAGGCACTCACTTATCTCAATTTTTGAATGGAGTATTATTAACTCAAGCAGGATTATTCATCATTCTTGCATTTTTTTTAGGATCAATAACAAAGTTTTTTGTGGTACCAAATATTTGGTCAGATTCTTCAAAAAAAGCACAAAGTGTTATAGGTTTATTCACAGGAATTGTTCTTACTCTAGTTTTGTTTGTAGGCTTTAAAGAACCCATAAGAGAATTTTTCGAATATGGTTTTGAAACATATCCTGGATTTATTGTAATTGCAATGGGATTGTTATTATTTTTATGTCTAGTAATATTAAGAAAACTCATTAAAGCTACAATGGATGATGATCAAGCAGCAGTATGGACAAGAATAATTGGTTCTATTTTAATAATATTTTATTGCATATATGTGCTTTCTAATTATGGATCAAGTGAAAATATAGCTTCACTAATGATTGTTTTATTATTTGTTGCAATAATATATTTAATATTTACATTAGTAACACAATGGGGATTTTTATTTACTATTGTTAGAAGTGACTCATATTATGACAGATTAAATAAATTTAATGAACAGACTGAAAATATGATGAAATATGAGCATAACAAAGAGAAATTAAAAAAGATAAAAGCAGATAGAAAATTAATAAATAATCTAACTTCATTGGGTGCTGAGATTTTAGGTGTTAAAAGTCTTAAAAAAATAGATACTAAGATGTATAAAAAAGAGATAAGAATAACTGATGTTGTTGGTAAAGCATGGAAAACAGACAAATTAAATAATCTTATAAATAAAATAGATGATGGAGACGAAAAAGCTAAAACAAGATACAAGAAAAATGCAGACAAAGCATTAGCAAGATTTGGAGAATGGTTAGAAAAAATCACCATTTATAAAAATACTAGAGGAAATCCAAGTACATTATCTCAATTAGATAGAACATATCTTAGTGATACAAATAGACTAGCACAAAAATATTTTAGATATTGGGTTGATGATTCAATAACAACAAAAACGTCCAATGGTTTTATGGATAAAAGAAAAGAATTAGTAAACAAGGTCAGAAACATAAAAGAACTTATTGCTCTAGATATAAGAGAACTTATGGGTAATTTAACTATAGAAAATGTAACATTAAATACCAATCTTGTAAGATTTGTATTAAGTTATGATTTGAATAATTATGGCATTGATGGAACTAATAGGACTATTAAATTAACATATGTGGAAAAAGATGCAGATAGAAGTGGTATGAGAAATTTAAAATATCGTGATGTCAAGGGAGATGATACTTTATTGATATTAGGTAAAAATAAACCTGCTCCTTTTAAAAATCTTGTAAGATCCAATCATGGAAGAGGGGCACAATATACTTTATCTATAAAAGCAATAAAACCAATTACTTTTATTACAAATAGAGACTCTAAAGTATTTGGTAATAATCCTTCTCCTACTGATGAAGGACAAAGTTATCCAGAGACTATAAGTAATATGGCTATGCAATTTGAAAAAGAGACATATAGCATAATGGGTGACATAGTTCCCAATCCCCACTTATTTTATCAGTTAATTAAGATGTATTATTATGCTGATGATTCGAGTACGGATGATGCTACCTTAGAAGGAATATATAATACAATACATGGTGGCGGAAATGAATATGATACTTTGAAGAATGATAAACAATTCACCAATTTAAGTGGTGATAAATCAACTTTAACAAATCATAGAGACAAATTAAAGTTCTTAGCATTAAAACATCTAAGGGCATTAAAATTAGAAATAAATTAAAAATATTTTTTATTTTTGTTTGTATAATTCACTTCTATTTTTATTGTATTTTGTTGATAAAATAGGCCATGCCAGAATAAAAAGAAATTAATATTTATATCCTGGTATACCTATTGTTTGAAATTCTATCTTACCCCAATCATAATTTATTCTTTTCTCTTCTTCATCATTAAAAAATCTGATATTTTTAGTATCTAATGAATTTTCACGATATAACATTTCCATGTATTGTCCAAAAATTGCTTGGTGCATTGGAAAGACTGCCAAATCATTTTCTTTATAATGACCTATACATTTACCAACTTCCTTACAAGTTTTTTCCTCACATACAAAAGTTATACCATATGCAAAGTTATATAACCCATTCATTTTTCTCAATAAATCTTCTATTGAATAATTAACATAACTATCTTCTAAAACAATATCCATCTCTTTTTCAATTACATATTCTCCTTTTTTTATTGGTAGGTCAAGTTTTGCCTCTTTCTTTTTAACATTAGTGTGGTAAATAATTTTATGTTCTTCAGCACATAATGTTCTCCCATGTTTGTCTTTTTTTGTTTTATTGCTTTTGGGATGCATGGGACATCTTCTGGGAATACCTTCATCAATACTGAATGTAGGCAACATAAGCCTTGCAACTTGATCTCTATAAAATGGTTTTGTTAATTTTGTATTTTGTTCATACCATTCTTTGATTAAGTTAACTGTTCTTTTTATTGGAAATTCATTGTTTCTAGCTCTTATATAAATAAAATCCCATTCCTTACCAAAATTACTAGCTATTGCTCTTATACAATCTTCCAAATAGACATCTTTCATATTTTGTTCTTTTTTATCCATAAGATATTCATATTTTGTTCTTCCTTTTAGTTTTTTATAATCAATTTCAAGTTCCATAGTTATTACACCTCAATACCTTTTAAGAACTATTTTTTAAAACACTTATCAAAGAAAAATCGGAATAATTACGCTTTATATTATTGAAAAAATAAGAATTAAAAATATTTTTTTTATCTTTTTATTGATTCTATAAAATCTTTTAATCCACTCATATCTAAATCATTTGTTTTATAAAATTCATGAATATTTCCATAACCAAAAACATCTTTTACATTGTATTTATCAATCTTATTTATATTATTTTCTTCACCAACAATATTATATGCAATATCAACTAATGTTCCTCTTACACTCAAAGGTTGTTTTAAAATATACAGAGAAGGCATTAATTCATTATTTTCATCAACATATTCGTATACATCTGTGATTGTATGTTCTTCCAATCTACTAATTGAATTTAATTCTTTGAAATTATTAAAAAAATTATCCCATGAACTCATAACATCAGATTCCAAAATTCCTGTTTCTTCAATACCCTGATATTTATTTTTAAGATAATCTTTTATAATATTATCACCCATCTCAGCTAAAAATAAACCTATTTCTTCACTATTCTCTCCATTGTATTTCTCAACTTTAACACTAAAACTCAAAAATCCTTGTTCATTTTCATTTAATGTATATTCCATTCCTTCACTATCATAAAGATGTCCTTCGAGATGTGCAGAATAGAAATGCTTTCCTAAATCAATCATGTGATTAAATTGTTCTTGTTCCATTTTAATTTCTTCATATTATTTTTATATTTAAAGATATTGATGATAATAAAGATATTTTGTATCCACTCCCTTATCTTATTTATAAAATACCCTTATCTATTCCAAAAGCTTTATAAAGGGCTTGTTTTCCCTATATAATAATTATATATAGATTCTATATATAAGCCAATGACTAAAACTAGGAGGTTTAAAAATGGATACAAATAAAGTACTAGATCTTATAGAGATTGCTAAAAAAACAGGCAAAATAAAAATTGGTAGCAATGAAGCTACAAAAATTATAGAAAGAGGACAAGCAAAATTTATTGCATTTGCAGGAGATACATCACCTAAAGAGATTGTTATGCATTTGCCAGTTCTATGTAAGGAAAAAGGAGTCCCTTTTGCTGAGATTCCTAAAAAAGACGAATTAGGAGCATCATCAGGAATAAAAGTTTCAACATCTGCAGTTGTAGTTGTAGATGCAGGAGATGCTAAATCATTGTTAGAACAATTAAAAAAAGAATTTGAAGAAGAAAATAAGAATTAAAAATGGTAGCTAAAAAACAATTTTCAAAAAAGAAAAAGGACGAATCTTCAGGAGGATCTGGAGAAGTTAAGTTCAAAAGTGCAGTTCCTGCAACAGTAAAAGAAGTTGTTGGAAGAACAGGCACAAGAGGAGAAGCTATCCAAGTAAGATGTCAAGTAATGGAAGGAAGAGATAAAAATAAAATTCTTAGAAGGAATGTTAAAGGGCCAATAAGAATTGGAGACATTATTATGCTTACAGAAACAGAGATTGAAGCACAGAAACTTAATGTAGGTAGGAGAGGATAAATATGAGAATAATAAATTCTCAAACATTAACCAGGGGGTTAATAAAATGAAATGTTCGTTCTGTAGAAAAGAAATGAAATCAGCAACAGGTAAAATTTACATAAAAAAAGATGGAAAGGTTAAATATTACTGTAGTATGAAATGTGAAAAGAATGACAATAAACTAAAAAGAGATAACAAGAAATTAAAGTGGACAAGGGACAGAAAATGATTGAAAAAACACTTGTGTTATTAAAACCTGATGCAGTTCAAAGACAGATCTCTGGAGAGATAATTCAAAGATTTGAAAAAGTTGGATTAAAGATTATTGGTATGAAGATGGTGTGGGTTGATAGTGATTTTGCAAAAAAACATTATTCTTCTCATGTTGAAAAACCATTTTATCAAAGTCTTGAGAATTTTATAACAGAAGGGCCAGTTATTGCTTTTGTATTACAAGGAATAAATTCTGTTTCATTAGTAAGAAAAATTGCAGGAGCAACAGAACCTTCATCTGCATCACCAGGTACAATAAGAGCAGACTATGCTCAACATACGTATCATTACACAGATAAAAAAGGTATTAGTATAAAAAATTTAGTGCATGCTTCTGGAACAAAAGAAGAAGCAGAAAAAGAAATTGCACTATGGTTTAAAGAAAAAGAATTACATAATTATAAGACTGTGCATGAAATGCACGTATGCTAAGGAGGTAAAATGGGAGAAAAGATGTCTGAAAAAGTTATGAGAATTACAAAATCACCTAGTCAAATAAGAAATATAGGTGTTTGTGCTCATATCGATCATGGTAAAACAACATTTAGTGATAATTTAATTGCAGGAGCAGGAATGATGTCTGGTGAGATAGCAGGAAGTGCTAGAGCATTAGATTTTCACGAGGACGAACAAGAAAGAGGTATTACAATAGATTCTGCATCTGTTTCAATGGTTCATCCACATAAGGGAAAAGAATTTTTAATTAATTTGATTGATACTCCAGGTCACGTTGATTTTGGAGGGGATGTAACAAGAGCTATGAGAGCAGTTGATGGAGCAATTGTACTTAGTTGTGCAGTTGAAGGAATTATGCCTCAAACAGAAACAGTTCTTAGACAAGCATTGAAGGAAAGAGTTAAACCAATTCTATTCATAAATAAAGTTGACAGACTTATTAGAGAAGTAAAACTAACACCTGAAAAAATGCAGGAAAAGTTTATGACAATTATAAATTCAGTAAACAAACTTATCGAACAGATTGCTGAACCAGAATATAAAGAAAAATGGAAAGTAAATGTAATGGATGGAAGTGTTGCTTTTGGAAGTGCATTTCATAATTGGGCATTAAGCATACCTTATATGAAAGAAAAAGGAATTACTTTCAAAGACATTATTGAAGCATATGAATCTGGAGGAGATGAATATAAAAAACTTAAGGAAAAAGCACCTATTCATGAAGTTATTTTGAATATGGTTATTGATCATCATCCATCTCCTGTAAATGCACAAGCTTATAGGATTCCAAAAATTTGGAGAGGAGATCTTGAAAGTGAAGAAGGAAAATCACTTCTAAAAGCAGATCCAAACGGGCCCTTATTTTTTGTAATTACAAAAGTTGTAGTTGATCCACAAGCAGGTGAAATTGCAGCAGGAAGATTATTCTCAGGAACAATGAAAAGAGGACAACAAGCATATCTTAATAGAGCAAAGATGGATACAAGAATACAGCAAGTATATATTTACAATGGAGCAAAAAAAGAAATTGTTGACAATGTTCCTGCTGGAAATATAATTGGTGTTGGAGGATTAAGAGATGGAAGACCCGGAGAGACAGTAACTTTGAATGAAACAGAACCTTTTGAACAGATAACACATATTTTTGATCCAGTTGTTACAAAATCTATTGAAGCAAAAAAACCTGCAGATCTTCCAAAATTAATTGAAGTATTAAGAATTATAGGAAAAGAAGATCCTTCAATTGTTGTTGAAATAAATGAAGAAACAGGAGAACACTTATTGCATGGTATGGGTGAACTTCATCTTGAAATTATTGAACATAGAATCATAAAGGAAAAAGGAGTTGACATATCAACATCTCCTCCAATTGTTGTTTATAGAGAAGCAATCACAAAAGAATCTCCTGAAGCAGAAGGAAAATCTCCTAATAAACACAATAAACTTTATTTCAAAGTTGAACCTGTAACTGAAGATATCAAAGAAGCAATAAAGGATGGAAAACTTCCTAATGCAAGAATAAAGAAAAAAGATAAAGATGTTGCAGAAGTTTTCAGAGAACTTGGTTGGGATGCAAAAAAAGCTACAAAAGTAAAAGAAATATACAATGGAAACATATTTTTAGATGGAACAAGAGGTATTGTTTACATAAATGAAATCATGGAAATGGTTTTGGATATGTTTGAAGATGTTATGGGTGCAGGACCTCTTGCAAAAGAGCCTTGTACAGGTGTTATGGTAACATTAACTGATTGTAAATTACATGAAGATGCAATTCATAGAGGACCTGCTCAGCTTTATCCTGCAGTAAGAGATGGTATAAGAGCTGCAATGATGCATGCAAAACCAATGCTTTATGAACCATTACAAATACTAAGATTAGAAGCACCTGTTGATTTTGTTGGAGCATTATCAAAATTGATTTCTTCCAAAAGAGGTCAGTTGTTGGAAATGGATCAACAACAAGCATTGGCAGTTGTTAAAGCTAAGATACCAGTAAATGAATTATTTGGGTGGTCATCAGATTTAAGATCAGCAACAGAAGGAAGAGGAAATTCATCATTAATGGATCAGATGTTTGAGAAACTTCCAAACGAATACCAAGAAAAAATAAAAAAACAGATTGTTGAAAGAAAAGGTATTTCTGAGGGGGCTTTAGGGGCATAAACCTATAGGAGATAAAAATGGCAAAAGCAAAAAAAGCAAAATTAACAAAAAAAATTAAAAAGAAATTTTGGTTTAATATTATTGCTCCTCAAGAATTCAAAGGAGTAAAATTAGGTCAAATTTACTTAACTCATCCTGAAAAATGTATTGGAAGAGAAATGAAATATAATTTAAGAGAGATTACAAGAAATTCAAAAGATCAGTTTATAACATTAAACTTATTATTGACAAAAGTTTCTGGACAGACAATAAATGCTGAATTAATGGGTTATAAGATGGTTCCTTCATTCATAAGAAGGATGAGCAGAAAGAAAACAGAAAAAGTAGAAGATAGTTATCTTTTAGAAACAAAAGACAAGATTCCAATAAGAATAAAGACAACAATAATAACAAGAGGTAACACAACAAAATCTGTATGTTCACATATAAGAAAATTAGCTAAGGAACATGTTACAAAATATGCAGAAAAAAATCCTTTTGTTCAGTTTGTACAAGCAGCAACAAAAAAAATGGTTTCAATAGAACTTAAAAGAAAACTAGCTAAAACCTTCCCTATTAAAACAGTGGAAATTAGAGAGATACAAAGACAAGATAAAAAAGAAATCAAGAAAAATCTTAGATTAGAAGTAAAAGAGATTATGAAAGAAAAGAAACAAAAGAGAAAAGAAGAAGCAAGAAAAGAAGAGGAAGAAAAAGTAGCTGCTAAGAAATAATATTTATTTTTTTATTTTTTAAATAATTCTTTTACTTTTTTAAATACTTTTTATGTGTTGGGTTTTATTCTATTGTATCTTTAATATCGTCTATAATCCTATTCTCAAAATCAGCATTTGTCTCTCCACTTTTAGAACCTTCTTTCATCAAATCCATAAGATCTTTTACAATCTTTTTTTCATTATCTCCAAACAAACTATAATTTGAATTAGATTCATTGATTGTTTCTTCTTCTAATTGTTCAACAGAACCACTTTTAACTTCAAATTTAGTTGTTTCAAAAACATTTAATTTAGTAGTATTTTTTAGTACAACATAAGCACCTTTATCATAAAGCTTTTGAATAATATCTTTGAATGGAATATCTGTAACTTTTCCATTTCTTATTTTACCTTTTAATCTCATAGTTATTATTTTATCATTTGCATCTGTGTCTTCTATTTTTTTATTAAGAACATTAATTAGTTCTTCAATATCCCAAAGTTCTTTTTTTAGATTTAAATTAATATGCTGTTTTATTTCAATAGGAACAAAATATATATTATCTTTTCCTTCAATAGTTTCAATAATATTAAATCCTCCTCTGCCTAATTGTTCTAATTCATCAAAATTATTAGGAAATAAAGGTCCAGGATAACATACAGGACTCCCACTATAATCAATTCTATTTACTATGTGTATATGTCCTCCTGCATAATAATTGAAGTTTTTTGGAAAGAAATTAACAGACATTGATTCAACAAAAGAAAGTTCTTTTGGCATTAGTTCTTCTATTGCATTATGAAACATGAATATTTTATATCCTTCTTCATTTTCAAGATGTTCTTTTGCAAGTGAATCATAATACATCTTATCAAGCATACCTTTTTTCCCTAACACACCTGTTATTTTTGCACCTGTCTTATTGTCTGTATGGAATTTTAAGTAAAGTCTATTGTCTTTTATGTTCCCTCTAGAAACATTTTTTACAAGACCTGCATTTTCAATAACATCTATCATTGTTTTTCCAGATGGAGAAAAATCATGACTTCCTGGGATAAGATAAATATTAATGTTTTTTTTCTTAAGATCATATAATTTTGATGTTATTGTTTTTAACATATCAATTGAAGGTATAGATGTATTAAACAAATCTCCTGCAATAAGTATAAAATCCACTTTTTCTTTTTCACACACATCCATTGCCTTTAAAAAAGAGTCCAAAGTAAGTCTACTTAAAGATTCATCTCTCCATCCACCTATGTGTACATCAGCAATATGTGCGTATTTCATAATATCTATAAACACGAACATTTTTAAATATTTAACTAAACTTAAAAATATATGTTAACAGAAAAAGAAAATAAATGGATAAATAAGAAATTGTCAGAATCAGGTTCTCCTTTATTTTTATTTGATGATGATCCAGATGGATTATGTTCATTTATGCTATTAAGAAAGTTTACAGGTCAAGGAGATTGGATAATAAAAAGAAATACATCTACTGTTGACAATAGATTTCTTGAAAAAACTAATCGTCATATATTTTGTGATAATATATTTATATTAGATGTCCCTATTGTAAGTCAAGATTATCTTGATAATATAAAACAAACTGCTATTTGGATAGACCATCATCAACCTTTAAAAAGAAACAAAGTAAAATATTTTAATCCTCGAACACATCAATCAGATATTTATTATCCTGTTACAAAAGTTTGTTGGGATGTTGTTCGAAATGACATTCCTCAGTATTCATGGATTGCAATGATTGGGTGCATGGGTGATTTTTTTGTATCTGATGATTTAATTGAAGATTTTAAAAAAGATTATGGAGATTTATTACCTAAAGGAAAACTAGATCCTGGAAAATTAAGATATGATAGTAAATTAGGTCCAATTCTTAGAATATTTACATTCGCATTAAAAGGATATTCTTCAAGAGTAAGAAGAAATATTAATCTCTTGTTGAAGATGAAAACTCCTTATGATTTATTGGATTCTGAAAATAATTATACTAAATTATTGAAAAAACATACTGCCCCTATTGAAGAATACTATGATAGATTGTTTAAAAGAGCTACAAAAAATGTTAGTGGTAAAATATTGATGTTTAATTATCAAGAAGAAAAACATTCTCTTACATCAGAATTATCAACTCATTTATCTTATCTTTATCCAAAAAAAATTATTTTTGTATGCAGGGAGAAAGATGGAGAGATGAGATGCTCTTTAAGGGCGAGAAATTACAATCTTCCTAAACTTATAGAAAAAAGTCTTCATGGATGTGAAGGAACTGGTGGAGGACATGAAAATGCATCAGGACTTCTTGTTAAAAAAAGAGATTTTGATAGATTTATGAAACAGTTTAAAGAAGGGATGAAACAACAAACAAAAGAACAATAGTTTTATATATCTTATTTCTTTATTATAATTAAAAAGATGGTGAAGATATACATTGCTGCAGATCACGCAGGATACAAGCTCAAGGAAAAGCTTAAAACAAAATTAAAAGCAATAGATCTTTCTCCAGAATTTATTGAAGCAGATGATTATCCAGATAGAGCATTTGCAGTTGCCCATCATGTAGCACTTGAAAAAAATTCACTAGGAGTTTTAGTATGTGGTTCAGCAGAAGGAGTTTGTATAGCAGCAAATAAAGTAAATGGAATTAGAGCAGTTATTGCAAATACAGAAAAACTTGCAAAATTATCAAAAGAACATAATGATGCAAATATATTATGTCTTTCAGGATGGTTTAACAAAAACATAAATAAAACATTAAAGATAATAAAAACTTGGATTAAAACAAAATTTTCTCAAGCAGATAGACATAAAAGAAGAATAAACAAAATACATGAATATGAAAACATTCCTCGATTGATTATTCCAGCAATTATCACAAATAAAAAAAATGAATTAAAAAAAAGAATTGATTTTATTTCACAATACACAGATAACATTCATCTTGATGTTATGGATGGAGAATATGTTCAAAATAAATCTTTGATGTTTAAACTTCCAAAAACTAAACTAAATACCTATATTCATCTTATGATTGAGAATCCTTATATTTATATCAAAAAAAATATTCCAAAAACAAATACTCGTTCTTACATATATGTAAACTCAGATTCAATAACAAATTATGATTTCAATAAGTTAAAGACCTTAGCATACAAAAAAGGATATAAATTTGGAATTGTTTTAAATCCAGACGACAAAATACCTCAGAATCATATTCTAGAGAATTTGGATTCTATAGTTGTAATGACAGTTTATCCAGGAAGATATGGAAGTAAATTCCAATCAAAAGTTATTAAAAAATTAAAAAAACTTAGAAAATTATTTTGGAAACCTATTCTTGTAGATGGGAGTATAAATAACAAAACAATAGAAAAAGTATCAGACTATGCAGATAGTTTTTGTGTGGGATCTTATTTAAAAAACAAAACTTCTTTTTGTAAAAAATATCTTGAACTTTTAAAAAAAATTAAATAATATATTAATCAAATATAGTTAAATAATTAAAGAATATCTAATTTTAATTAAATTATTTTGTTGTGATATAAATAATTAAATTATTCTAGAATAATCAACATCTCTTGTTCTTAATGTTGCTTGTGATTCATAAAATCTCATCATTGATTTGTTGGGGTCATTAAATATTAACCATATATTAAGACTATCCTTTATATCTCCTCTAACTCTAAGACCTTGTCCCATAACACTATCTCTTAAATAATCTGATATTATTGATTCTGCTTCTTTGTCATTTATATTAGATACTTCAACTGTTTCATTATAACTATGGTTCACTTTATCTAATCTGTTATTTATAACATCAGCACCTATTTGTGTTGCTTTTATGCTTTCTTTTTCATCATTAAGATCATATATTGCTGTTTTTGTTTCTGGAACATAAATATTTTTTTCACCAAAAACCTCTGCTCCGTAAGAATGTTTGAGCTTGTCTGCAATATAAAGAACAGGTTTATCTTTGTTATCAATATCAATAACATAAACATCTAATGATTCATCATTTATCTTTTTAACACTTTTTGCAATCTCTTCAAGAAAACTTTCTGAATTATCTTCAGATATTTTTGTCTTTTTGTCTTTGTCTTTCTTTATTTCTTTATTTCTCTCTCTTTTATTGATTTTATTTTCTTTAAGAATATTTGAGATAATCATTAAAGTTATTTCATCTTCTTTTTCTTTAGAATGAGATATTTTTTCTTTTACTTTATCATTTACTTCAGATTTAACTATGCTATCAATGAGATTCTTAAATTTATTCATAAAAAAAGAATAGAATTTGCTATTAAAAACATTTATATTCATTAGTACATCCTAACAAATAAGTACTTTAAAGAACAATTAACAAATATCTGTGGTATCATAAATAATACTTATACTTTTATACTATTATAATTAGCACCATTTACTATGTCCAAACTGAACAATATGGTCCACATTAGCATAAGGAACATCACATGCACCATAACAACTACCCAACCAAAGATATATCTCTGCTTTAGGTAATTTTTTTTTAAAATATTTATAAATATCTTTTGATTTTGGTTTTAAGCCATCTGGAAACTGCAATAAGATAGAGCATTTTTTATCCTCTATTTTGTCAGTTATTTTTTTCACTTCCTCATAGTCAAATTCTAATTTTGTTTCCATTTTCAAAAACTATAAAAACTCTATCAATTATTTATTAAATATTGTTTTGTACTACAATCTTATTTAAATAATTTACCTAAAAAAACAATAATACAAAAATGAGTGAAGATTCTGATAATAAAATACCTGAAAGTCCACGGATGACAAAGTATTTTGATAGAATAAGTTCTGATGTAAGAGCAATGCACGATCTTGCAAACAAAGCAAAAAAATTAGGTCTTGATCCAGATGATACAGTGAATGTTCCTATTGCTGAAAGCATGGCTGAAAGAGTAGAAGGACTTATTTCTGCAGTTGCTCCTCAACTTGTTGGAGTGGGTATGATTGAAAGAATACATGAGCTTGAAAGAGAGATAGGAAATCTTGATTGGAGAGTGGGTTTTAAGATAGCAGAAGAAATTGCAAAAGAAAAGTTCTGTAAATTTGAATCAAAAATAGATGCTATGGAAGTAGGTATAAGAGCTGGTTTTTGTTATCTTACTTTAGGTATTGTATCTGCTCCATTAGAAGGTTTTGTAGGATTAAAACTTAAAAAAAGAAGGGATGGAAAAGGAGAATATTTTTCATTAGTATATGCTGGCCCAATTAGAGGGGCTGGAGGGACAGCATCTTCTGTTTCTGTTATTCTTTCTGATTATGTAAGGGTTAAGATGGGATATGCTCCCTATGATCCAACAGAACAAGAAGTAAATCGTTTTGTTGCAGAAATAAATGACTATCATGAAAGAGTCACTAATCTACAATATCGTCCTTCAGAAGATGAATTAAGATTTCTTGTAAAACATTTACCTGTTGAAATATCTGGAGAACCTACAGAAAAAATAGAAGTAAGTAACTATAAGGATCTTCCAAGAATGGAAACAAATAAAATTCGAGGAGGAATGTGTCTTGTACTTGCAGAAGGAGTTTCACAAAAAGCTGCAAAATTATGGAAAAGATTAGAGAAGTGGGGAAATGAAATGGATCTCCAATGGGATTTTCTTGGTGAATTCTTAAAATTACAAAAAAAGATCAAGGCAGGTAAAAGCTCTTCAAAAGGAAATGATAAGAAAGAAGAAAAATTAACTCCTAATTACACATTTATTGCTGATCTTGTAGCAGGAAGACCAGTTGTAACACATCCTATGGCAAATGGAGGATTTAGATTAAGATACGGTAGGGGTAGAAACTCTGGATTTTCTGCAGCATGTATTCATCCATTAACACAACAAGTTCTTGATAATTTTGTAGCAATAGGGACTCAATTTAAAATGGAAAGACCTGGTAAGGCAGCATCTCTTGTATTAAATGATTCTATTGAACCACCTATTGTAAAATTAAAAGATGGAACTATAAAAAAACTAGAAAAAGATAATGCAAAAGAAGACATAAAACAAGTTGAAGAAATAGTTTACTTAGGAGATATTTTGTTTTCATATGGTGATTTTTCAGAAAATGGACACAAACTTGTTCCTGCAGGATATGTAGAAGAATGGTGGATATTACATCTTGAAAAAGCAATAAAAGAAAAATTTGAAACTATTGATAAAAGTGATTTTACTTCGGATTCAAAAGATAAAATAAAACAACTTATAAAAAATCCTTTAACAACAAAACCTGATTTTCAGTTTGCTAGATATCTCTCAACAACACTTAATATTCCTTTACATCCTCAATTTATTTTTTATTGGAAAACAATAAATAAACATCAACTTTTAGAACTTGTCAAGTGGTTAGAGAATCAAGATTTCAATGAGGACAAATTAATACTCCCATTTAATACAAAAGATGAGAAAAATCCTTTTAAGGAGGCAAAGAGAGCACTTGAACTTTTAGCTGTACCTCATCAAATAGTTAATAATGAATATATTATGATAAAAAAACCTTATCATGAAGCATTACTTTTTCAGATTGGTTTTCAGGAAAGTAAAAAAATACATGAAGACATATTAAGAAGCTCTTCAGAGGATGTTCTTGAGATAATAAATAATCTTTCTCCTGTAGAAATAAAAGATAAATGTGGGACATTTATAGGTAGTAGGATGGGACGACCTGAAAAAGCAAAGATGCGAAAACTTACAGGTAGTCCTCATGTTCTTTTTCCAGTTGGTGAGGAAGGTGGAAGATTAAGATCTTTTCAAGCAGCATTAGAAGCTGGAAAAATAACTGCAGAATTTCAAATATTTGAATGTAAGAAATGCAATAGAGAAACTATCTATAAATATTGTGAAGTATGTAATGAAAAGACAACACCTGTTTATTTTTGTTCAAAATGTGGAAAAACAACAAAAGAAGAATGCGATCAAGATGGAAGACATTATGCTCATAAATACAAAGAATTAGATATAAAACATTATATGAAGGATGCTAAAAAGAAAACAGGAAGTACATTCATGCCTGAACTTATTAAAGGAGTTCGAGGAACATCAAATGAAAAACATATTCCTGAACATTTAGCAAAAGGAATACTAAGATCAAAACACGGGATTTATGTTAACAAAGATGGAACAACACGTTATGATATGTCTGAACTTCCTATAACTCATTTTATGCCAAAAGAAATTGGAACTAGTGTTGAAAAATTGAAAGAATTAGGATATGATGTTGACATACATGGTAAACCTCTTGAAAATTCTGATCAAATACTTGAGATATATCCTCAAGACATACTTGTTCCTGGAACAGCTATTTTGGAAGAATCTGCAAAAGATGTTCTTTTTAGAGTTGGGAGGTTTGTAGATGATCTTTTAGTTAATTTTTATAAGACAGAACCTTATTATAATTTTAAGAAAAAAGATGATATTGTTGGAAGCTATGTTATTGGACTAGCACCTCATATTTCTGCAGGTATGATTGGAAGAATAATAGGATTCTCAGCTGCACAAGGATGCATTGCACATCCAATGTGGCATGCAGGTTTGAGGAGGGACTGTGATGGTGATGAGTGTTGTGTTATGATGCTTATGGATGCTTTCTTGAATTTTTCTAGGCAGTATCTTCCAAATACAAGAGGAGCAAGAACAATGGACGCTCCACTAGTTCTTACAATAAAACTTCTTCCTGGAGAGGTAGATGATCAATCTCATGGAACAGATATTGTGTGGCAGTATCCTTTAGAACTTTACGAGGCAGCTGAACAATATAAAAAGCCATGGGATGTAAAAGTAAGGCAGATAAAACATGAACTTGACACACCTCAACAATATGAAGGTATGGGATTCACACATAATACTAGTAATATAAATTCAGGTAATGTATCTTCTGCTTATAAGACACTTCCTTCAATGGCAGAGAAGATGGAAAAACAAATGCATGTTGCTTGTATATTAAGGGCTGTTGATGAAAATAATGTTGCTCATATGATTATCGATAAACATTTTTTAAAAGATATAAAAGGTAATTTGAGGAAATTTTCTATGCAACAATTTAGATGTGTTGCTTGTAATGAAAAATATAGGCGGCCTCCATTAAAGGGAAGTTGTATAAAATGTAATGGTAAGATTATATTTACAATATCTTTTGGATCTATAACAAAATATCTTGAGCCATCTTTAAAACTTTCGAGAGAATTTGATGTGGGGCCTTATATGGAGCAGACACTCGAACTTCTTCAAAGTAGAGTGGAAGGAGTATTTGGAAGAGAAAAAGAAAAACAAGCTGGATTGAAGGATTTTGTTTAAATTATAATAAATTATATAAAGATTTAATTTTATTTTTATTAAAACAAAAAGGAGGTTTTATTATGTTTGGATTTGGTAAAAAAGAAACAAAATTAGATAAGGTCACAATGGTTTCTGTTTTTCCTTCTATTGGGTTTGCTGTTTTAAAAGTTGAAGATAAGTTAGTTGTTTTTGCTCCCCAATATTTATTAGGAAAACATGGACAAGGAACTCAACAAATAGGTTCAAAGTTTTTAGAACTAAAAACAGCTAAACAATTATTAGAAGCTTTAAGAGCTTACGTTAAACCTGGTATTTTAGTTGGAGATAGAGTTGAAATAAAAGAAGCAGATGTTGGGGTTTATGTGGGATATGATTCTTTAGTTAAATTAACACCTGAATTAAGTGCAGTTGTTGCTAGGGAAGAAGTTAGAGGATCTCAGATAAATGTTATTTACACAAAACAAGAAAAAATTCCTAAAACTAGATTAATGAATTTTATCTTAGTAAAGTTTAATCCCCAATATGGTCAAGGAGTAGATCAATTATTTAAAGCAAAATACGGTGATGTTGGTTTTGAAGACTTTACAGATGTTTATGCTGTGTTAACAATGTTTCCTGGAAAATATGCTCCCTCATTCCAAGATGAAAAATTTTGGAATCAACATGCTTTGTTGAAACCATTAAAATAATTTTTTTTATTTTTTACCTTTTTCCGTTCCATTCTCCCATAAATTGATCCAAATAAACTTCCATAAATTTATGTCTTTCTTCTGCCATTTTCTTTCCTGTTTCTGTGTTCATTCTATCTTTAAGCAAAAGAAGTTTTTCATAGAAATGATTTATTGTTGTGCTATTAGAATTTCTATAATTTTCAGTTGATTTAAATTCATTGGGTTTAATAAATGGATGGTACATTAATCTTGACTTTTTTCCGCCGTACATAAATGCTCTAGCTATTCCAATAGCACCCATCCCATCTAATCTATCTGCATCTTGAACAATATAACCTTCAATTGAATTTATTTTATTTCCTTCAATTGATTTACTAAAAGAAATATTTTCAATAATGTGCATTATTTTGTCTTTATTTTCTAAATCTACTTTTTGTTCATCTAAATAATTACTCACTTTTTTCAATCCCTTTGCTTCTGATTTGTTTAATTTCCAGTCAGCACTCTCATGCAACAATGCACCCATTTCAACAATATATATGTCCCCCTTATTTTCTTTTTTATAAATATTTTTTGCAATATCAATTACTCTAACAATATGCCACCAGTCATGCCCACTACCCTCACCTTCTAACAAGTTCTTAATGTAATTTACTGTGTTTAGTATTATTTTTCTTTTATCCATTTTAAAATTCTTTATTAAACTAAAAAATAAAAAAAAGAAATTATTTTTTACTTGGTTTAATTCCTAACTCAACATAACAATTATTAAAAAATACTTTATTTTTTTCAATTGTTTTTGTAGGTATTTTTCTTGCTTCTGGATGAATTATACTTAGATTACTCTTGTAATGTTTTTCTAATTTATCCATGTATTTATTCATTTTACCTTTTTCTGCAGCATAACCTAAAACAGAAAGTGCATCTATATCTTGTCCCACATACTTATTAACAACACCCTCTATTCTTTTTTTTAGTTGTTTAATATCTACTTCTTTTTTCTCATTTTCAATATAATTTGTGATTATATTGTTTTCTATGAAATATTCTCTTTTTTCTTTTTGTAATTCAAATAAACTATCATCTAATGTCATTTTTATAGCCTCCAAAATATAGAAAAAACTTAGGTTATATAATTATTAATAAAATCTAAAATATAGAATCTAATACTGCATTCTCAACAAATCTTCTGTTGTTAACTTTTTCTTCTCTTTCAGTTTCTTTTCAAGATCTTTCTCAACTTTCTTTTGATCAACTTTTTTCTCTTTTCTATTATTTCTTCTTTTTGAATGTTGTTTTTTATCAGGAATCTTTACGTTTTCACTCATTTCTTTGAGTTTATGAAGCTCATCTTCAAGTTCATCTTTTACTTCATCATATTCTTTTGATATCTTTTTGTGTTCTTCTTTAATTTTTTTGATGTCATCAATTAAAGGTCTTATTTCATTAACAATAACTTTTTTCTTTTCAAGAAGATCTTTCCTTTCATTAACAAGTTTCTTTATTTCATCATTATATTTTTTTACTTCTTCTTTAAGTGATTTAAGTTCCTTACTTGCTTTTTCATCAGTTATCTTAAAATCTTCTGTATCTTTTAGTTTTTTCTTAAGAGATTTAATCTCTTTCATAAATTTTTGTTCTTTATTAAAACCAATAACTTCTGTTTCTATTTTTAATTGAATAGCAGATATTTTTTTCTTTATTTGGTTTGGTGATTCATAACCTTCTGTTCTGGTTGTTTTTCTGAATTTTGAAAGAATGTCATTTATCTTTTTACGAGCTTCATCTTTTTTAGGTTTTATTTCATCTAATTTAGCATAAACATCATCAATTCCTTTTTTCAAAGGATCCATCTTATCTCTTAATTTTTTTATAGAATCAGCTAATTCTTTTCTTTTTTTAGAGATTTCTCTCTTTCTTTCACCGACTTCATTTAATTTATTCTTTGCGTCGATTGTTTGTTTTTTCTCTTCTCTTAGTTCTTTTAAAGAAGTTTTAGCCATTTTGTTTTTTGTTTAAAGATTCAGTTAAAGTTAAAATATTAAAAAAATAAAAAATATGGGTAACTTATTGTGTATTTAATTACTCACCTCGCAACTTATCCAAATAATGCACCTAATCCAGCAGCAGCGTTTTCTTCAGACTTTTTATCGTCTTTTTCTTTTTCTTCCTTTTTCTCGTCTGCTTTTGGTGCTTCTCCTGCGGGAGCTGCAACCTGTGCTACAACAGCTGATGCTGCAGCTTTTTCAATTGCTTCATCAATATTTACTCCATCTAATGCAGCAACTAATGCTTTTATTTTTGCTTCATCTATAGCAACACCTGCTGCTTCGATGACTTTTTTAACAGAATCTTCATTGATTTCTTTTCCAGCTTTATGCAATAACATTGCAGCGTATATGTATTCCATTTTCGTCCTCCTAAACTAATTATAAGTTTTATTATTTGACCTAATAGTTATGTTAGTTCAAATTAAGTTGTTTTGATAGGTTGTTACTTATGTTTTCTGTTTTCGCTATTATATCTCCTATGAGATCTTTACTGTAAATATTTGCTTCAGTACCTAATGCTTTTGTATCTCTAAATGCTTTGATTATTAATTCTTGTATTGTGTCTTTTGTTGGATATGCAATACTCATTGCAAGATGTTTTGAATTTACAAATGCATTGATAATATTGTTTTTATATTCTTCTTCATCAATCTTTAATATCTTACCAGGCATTACTGATCCATTTTCAAGTACAGCTACTAGATTTAAACCAATTTCCATTGGAGTAATGTCCATTCTTTTTAGTAATCCTGCTGCCTTTTGACTGATTACTTCTCCTTCTTTGACAACAACTGTATCTTGTTTTACAGCTACTTTCCCACCTTCTATTCCTGATTTTATACCTAATTCAGATAATTCACTAATAATTGGTCCTGGTGCAAAAGATGTGGGGCCTGCTTTAACAACAATGTCATTTGGTGCTTCTTGTCCTCCTTTAGCAGGAGCTGAACTTTTATTTTTATCAAGTAATTTTGCAAGTGCAAAAGGATTTTCATTTGTAAATATTAATGCTGGCATACCTCTGAATGTTTCTATAAGCTTGTTAACATTTTCTTTTTTAGATGTTTCCAATCCTTTTTTCATAAGAGTTTTTCGAGACATAAGCATAACCATTTTCTCTCTCAAAATTTCTCTTAATGATTGGTATTGTGGTGCAGGTAGATTTTCTAGATTAACAACACCAACTACATTGTATTTTTTTGTTAGTTCTGCAATCCTTTTTACAATTTCTTTCTTTTTTTCTGCTACCATCTTATCTAAACTCCATTCTCATTGGTTTGGACATTGTTTTTTTTAACATAACTGATTTAATATTGTTTAATTCAGCAGGTAATTGTTTTATTGTATGATTAAATAAAGATATTATATTGTCTGCTACATCTTCTTTTGACATTCCCTCATCTCCTATAGCAGTTTGTAATTTTGATTGTTTTTTATTATTCATTCTAACTGTTTTTCTTAATTTTTCAGAAACTACTTTAAGATCTGCGTTTGGAGGAACAATTGCTCCTGCTTTAGGATTTGGCATTTTACCTCTACTTCCCAATACTCTTCCAAATGCTTTAGCAATTTTTGCCATTAAGTTTGCTTGAGCTAAGAAAATATCATATTTTTGTGCTAATTGCTTTATCTTTTTTTTATCTGCACCATAACTTTCAAATTCTTTTTCAATAATTACAAAATCACAACTTTCTTTTGCTTTTTCTTCAAGTTCTTGACCTACCAAAGCACATATTTTAAGTTTTTTCTTTCTTGCTTTTGGTAAGGTATCAAAGAAATCAATATTGTTCTTTTTAGGATCAAAATGTTTTAAGTTTATAATTAGATCATATGTTTGAGAAAAATTTCTTTTTCTTTCTTTGTCCAATTCTTCTAGTATTTTTATTATATTTTCTTTATTCAATTTGTCCCTCCTACTTTTGTAGTTGATAACGGGTTATGTTATTATAATTTTTATATTTTATTTATAAATATTTTGGTATTATATGTTAATTTATTCTTTTTTACTTTCTTCTTTATTTGTTTCTGTAGTTTTTTTACTTTCTTCTTGTTTTTTATCTTCCACTTTTTTTGTTTCTTTTATTTCTTTTTTTGCTTGCTTTTTATCTTGTTTAATCTTTTTCTTGTCTTTTTTCTTTGTTTTTTTATCTGATTTTTTCTTTACACCAAATAATTCAGCCTTAACAATTCCTTTATCATCTTTTGTGACTTCAACTTTTATATGGTGTGGGGGAGATCTTATTCCCTTTTCCCACATTTTATCATTAATATCTTTACTTAATCTGATATCTTCACTTTTCATATGTTTTCTCAGAAATTGTTTTAAAGCTTTCATAGCTTTTGGTGTTCTTTTATATAATGGAACTTTTAAAAATTCTTTTCTCAAAGGAACATTATAAACTCTTGATATATCTGTCATTTTTTCTCCATTTATGCTTTCATATTGGTTCTTCTCCAACTTCTCTTTTTATGTGTTATAACAGAAGGATGGATTCTTTTTTTCTTACCAAATTTCTTTAATATTGCCCAAACAGGAGCCCATTTTGTCTGCCTGCCTTCTTTAATCATTCTTCCTTTTTTTGCAAAAGGTTTATTTGTTGCCATCTTATTTCTTACTCTCCTTCATAATCTGAACAACTAATTTGTCAACAAGTGATTTTCCTTTAGGTGTTACAATTCTTCCTTTATGAACACCTTTTTGTGTTTGTTTTATTAATTGTGATTCTTCAAGTTGTTGTAGAATTTTTCTTATCACAGCACCACTGGATTTTTTGAATCTTTCAGGTTTTACACCCATATTCTTTTTTCCACCATATTTTGTTCTTAATTTTTGTGTTCCAATAGGTCCTAGTTTATAGACACTTCTTAGAATAGCTGCTGCTCTCAGATACCACCAATTTTTTTGTACAGGTGGTCTTTCTCTTGAAACACCTGTTTTTACAAACATAGACCATTCAGGTGGAGAGATTAATTTCTCATCTTCTAGTTTTTTTGATAATAAGTCGATAAGCTTGTTAGCATCAACCATCATTGCGTTTACCATTTTTTCAATTCAATTTGTCTTGTTTATAAATTTTTTTAGTTTTAATAATAGTATATTTGGCAAAAAGGTAAACATTTATAAACTTATCTTATTTTGAATGCAATTATGTCAGAAGAAATTCATTTTAAAATTATAGAAGAAAGCAAAAATAAAATTATTTTTGAAATAGATTTAGATATAGGATTATGTCATTTAGTGAAAGAAGAGCTATATAATGATAAAGATGTTAGTGTAGCAAGTGTTAAAACAGAACATCCCGAATTAGGAAAACCTAAATTCATAGTTGAAGCAAAAGATCCTAAGAAAGCTATTCAAAACGCAATCAAAAGACTTCAGAAAAAGATTGATTCTTTTAAAAAAGAAGCAAAGAAGTTAAAGTAAATTCTTATTTTTTTATTCATCAATCCGCCAATAAGGATTAATATCTAATTTCTCAGTTTCTCGTTTTCCATCTCTTACATAATCAAGATATCCTTGCCAAGCAATCATTAGTCCGTTATCCATACACCATTCTTTTGGAATTTCAAATAATTGTGCTCCTCTTTCAGAACACATCGTCCCCAACATCTCTCTAAACCTAGAATTAAATGCAACTCCCCCAGTAACCATCATTTCTCTCTTACCTAAATAAGAAAGAGCTCTCTCAGCAACCTCAACTAACATAGAATAACATGTTTCCTGAAGAGAATTACATAAAACTGGAAGTGGATGTTTCCCTATAAGTCGAGACACTTTTGTTACAATTCCAGAAAAACTCATATCCATTCCTTTTACAGTATATGGAAGTTCAATAATTTCATCTGTTTGAGAAGCAAGTTTTTCAATTTCTTTTCCAGCAGGAAACCCTAGTCCTGCCAATCTACCAAATTTATCTAATCCATTTCCAACTCCAATATCTGTTGTTTCACCCACAACAATATATTCTTTACCAACTTTATTGATAATTTGCGTATTAACACCAGATGTATAAACAAATACTGGATCTTCTTTATGTCTATTTGTTAAATAAGAAACTGATAAGTGCGCAACACAATGATTTACTCCAATAATTCCAAAGTCATATTTCTTTTCCAACCCTCTAACAATATTAACTCCTGCAACTAACACAGGAGCAATTCCTGGCCCTTTTGAAAATGAAACTAAATCAATTTTATCATAACTTAATTTATTATCAGATAAAACTTTTTCAATAAAACTAGGAGCATTTTTTGTAAAATACTCTGCTAATTCATGTGGAATAATTCCATGTTCTGAAGAAGTAAAACACATTCTTTCATTACAAATAACTTGTGGACTATCATCTACTATTTTTATTATTCCCACACCAAATGTGTGAGCTGTAAATTCTAATCCTAAAATTATCATAAGAAAAAGAAATTATTTTTCTTTATTAAAATTTTTGTTTATGTTTTTGTGAAAGACCTTTTTATTTTAAAAAAAATAAAAAAGATCAAGTATTGTCATTCATAGATTAGTCTGTAAAATGAGTAGATTAGTAACAGCATGCTTAATACGTCGCCGAAGCTCCGCACTTACACATCTGTCCTATCAAACGGGTCTTTTGCCCGAACTCAAAGTATCTCATCTCGAGTAGAGTTTCGTGCTTAGATGCTTTCAGCACTTATCCCTTAGAGCGTAGCTGCCCTGCCTGCCTTATCAGACAACAGGTACACCAGAGGCTCCGAACTTCCGTTCCTCTCGTACTAAAAAATCCTTACTCTCAGATACTTAGCACCTCCAATAGATATCAAACCAACTGCCTCACAGCGTTGTGAACCCAGCTAACGATCCCTTTTAATGGGTGAACACCCCCACCCTTGGTCGCTTCTGCACGACCAGGATAGGAAGAGCCGACATCGATGTAGCAAACCACGCCGTCGATATGAACTCTCAGGCGTGACAACTCTGTTATCCCCGGAGTAACTTTTCTGTCATCTCTAGCTCTCATTAATAAAGCATAGAGGTTCGCTAGACCACACTTTCGTGGTTGGATTTCGTTCTGTTAGGAATCCAATCAGGCTAGCTTTTGCTCTTGCACTCTACAGAGGATTTCTGACCCTCTTGAGCTAACCTTTGGGCCCTACTGATATCCTTTCAGCAGGGTGCCACCCCAGCCAAACTACCCACCTAATGGTGTCCTTCTCTCGAAGTTAGTGATCCAAATCCAAAAAAGTGGTGTTACATTGGCACCTAATACAAGTCTGGCGACCTGTACCTCAAACAGCTCCCACTTACACTGTATAATCAAATTCGAATCACAGCAATAGGCTGTAGTAAAGTTTCACGGGGTCTTCGCTTCCCATTGGAGGACTCTGGCCTGTGCACCAGAAAAGAGTGTTCAGGAGTTTCTAGTCAGGGACAGTGGAGATCTCGTTACGCCATTCATGCAAGCCGTCAATCAAACGGCAAGGCATTTCGCTACCTTAAGAGAGTTATAGTTACCCCCGCCGTTTACCAGTTCTTGACTTCCTTGAAAAAAAGCTTAAAATACTGGCACTGGGCAGACGTCGCTTTCTGTTCTAGTCTTTACAGATTTGCAGAAAGCTAAGTTTTTGTTAAACAGTCGGACCTCCCTGGTCTCTGCGCCCTATTATCGCATCGAATAGAAACAATAATAGGGACCCCTTATACCTAAGCCACGGGGCCAATATGCCGAATTCCCTTGACTAGGTTAAACTCACACACCTTAGGCTACTAACCTTGGGGCACCTGTGCCGGATCTGGGTACGATTTATTGAAATTTTTTCATATTCCCTTTTTAAGAATTCCAGGATGCAGTCAAACGGACATACGCCCGCCATTCTCGCCGTTAATCAAGTTCTCGTCATTAAGACACTTCCTTGATTTATAACGATTAGCACAACAGACAAGCTGTGTCAACTTCTCCCAAAATATCAGAATTATGACTTGCGTCACCGCACATATTCAACAAGTAAAGGAATATTAACCTTTTTCCCTTTCCCATATTTCCTGTTAGGATAATGGTTAGGATCGACTTACCCTTGGCTGATTTACATTGCCAAGGAACCCTTGCCCTTTTGGTGATACTGATTCTCACAGTACTTAGATCCTACTACCGCCAGGATTCTCATCTCTGCAAGATCCACATTTGCTCACGCATCTGCTTCTACTCTCGCAAAGCGCCTACTTACCATTATTTTCATAATCCGTAGTATCGGTAACCAACTTAGCCCCGTCCATTTTCAAGGCCAACAATCTCAACGGGTAAGCTGTTACGCACTTTTTAAAGGGTGGCTGCTTCTAAGCCAACCTCCTCGCTGTCT
>CAYLKE010000016.1:0-24776 GCA_964384425.1 uncultured Methanosarcinales archaeon
CTTCAGTATAGTGGGAACTACGTTCATGGCTTTTAATCAGTTGAAGTCTGGTATTATTTATGCTACTCTTATCAGCTTATCTTTTATTGTCTTGTTGCTCTTGACTTTGCTCAAGAAAGATGAGGATCAGCCTACAAATATTATTCCTATTCCTTTTAGTAAGAAGTTCTCTGTGAGTGCTTTTATGTATGTTGCAGGTTTGATTACTCCTGTGATTCTTAGCATGCTTTTGGGTTTGGTAAGTCTTTCATTGGTGTCTTTTAGTGTTCCTTTGTTCGCAGGAGATATTACTGATGGCGTGCAGTCTTTTAGTGTTGCTAATCTTGAAGATCAGATGAGTACTAAGATCTTCAATATAGTTTATGTTGCAGGAAGCGATGAGACTATTGTTTATAACTGGTTAGTGATGTTGTTTGGGGTGGTTGCAGGTCAAATACTGCTTCGGTTGCTTGGCAGAGAAGGTAGTCCTGTCAAGAATAAGACTGCTGTTAAGGTTTTTGCTTATGCTTTTAGTGTGTTTGTGTTCAGCTTGAGTCACATGCTAAATGATAGTTATACTAGCGTGGGTAATTTCGTGGTTGCAGGTGCTTTCTTGTTGATCAGTAATATTTCCATGTTTGAATGGGGTTTGCCTATCAGTTATTGGATTGGCTTTCATCAGAGTAATAACTTATTGTACTTGATCGCTGTTTTCGGTATGGCTGCTGTTTTGAGTGGCTTTATTGGTCTGTTTGGGATTGTGACTATTGTCTTACTTGCTTTGATCTTGTTTTACTTGATCAATAATTGGGATGTTGTTGTTCGTGATCTTAAATGGTGGTGGCGTTCAGGAAGATAATACTCACCTCTTTTTCCCTACCTCCAGGCTTTTGCTTGGAGGCAAGGGTTTTTTCTTCCTTTTTTATTAGAACGAGTCTAGTGTTGTCTGTCCTTTTGGTATGAAGCGATACTTTGGTTTCTCTGTAAATTCTGTTAGTTGTGACTGGCATGCTCCTGCAAGTTTGATGAATTGATCTATTGTGATGCATTCTTTGATCATTTTCTCTGTTAATCCTATCGCTTCTTTTGGTAAGACGTAGTGTTCGTAGGTTGTTTTTGGGTTTGTGTGTCCTATGTATCTGCTCAGTCCTACTATGTCTTGGTCGAATCCTACTGGTTTCTTGCTCCAGTACATGAATGTGATTGCGAATCTTCTAAAGCTGTAAAGACTGATCCTGTATTGTGTTTTTGAATCGCAGCCCTTTATTTGATCAATGTTTTGATCTATAAAGCATTTGTAGTCGTGAGGTAGTTCTCCTTTCTTCACTTTTTTTCTTAATTGGCAGAAGTATTTGTTAAAGCTGTCTGGGCTTGTGAATGGGAATAGTCTGTTGTTGTCATATCCTGGACATTTTTGTTGGTATTTGTGCAGGAGTTCGTTGATCCATTGACTCTTTAATCCTACGTCTTTTTTGACTTGTTTGAAATAGTAGTTTCTTCCTACTTTGCTTGCTCTGTTACTTGGCTTGTAGGTTTCGTGTAATAATTGGGTGAATATGTTGTTGTCTTCATCGTAGATGAATCGATCCCATCTCATTCTTACTATTTCTACTGGTCTTGCTCCTGTTACAAGCATTAGAGCAAAGCCTATCTTTAAAGGATCGGTGTCGTCTAATTTGTTTAAGAACAAGTTTAGTTCGTAGTTTGTGGGTACTGGAAATTTCCAGAGTTTTTTAATAAATACCCTATCGTTGTCTCCTACTAATGTTTTACTGCCCTCAAGGGCTGGAATTGCTTCCGTATCATATATTTGTATTGCTGTTTCCATTGTATTTTTAGGGAATTAACAAGCAATATATTGCTTTTTGCCACTGAAACGTAATATTTTTAGAAAAGTAAGGAGAAATCATGTGTTTCACTGTATGTATTCTTCAGTGAAATCAAGGAATGTCTGTAATAGGTCGGTGGTTCTAGTCAAGACTTCGCTATATAATTACTTATGTATTTCTATATTTTTTATTGATAATTGTTAATTTTAAATAAAATAAACATCTTCATTTGTGATATTTAAAATGATTTAATATGATTAAAATCAATGATTTTAGATAAACTTTTTTGAAAAGTTTTGTTCATATTCTACAATATTTTGAATACTCATACAATTTTAGTTTTATTTTGAAATTGTGTTAGAACAAAAAATTATTCAATACCTGTAAGTGATTTAGAAGAACTAGTATTATTTACAGCATATCTAGGTTCTATAGCTAATTTATGTTTAACTGAAATCAGATAACGATAATCTAATTGGACATCTAATTTTGTTGAATAAGGTGGTTGATTTCCATCAACAAGTGCTTCGCAAATAAATTTATATTTTTTTGAAGAAGGAGTTAAACTAAGAGAATTTTTCTTATCATCTATTTTTATACATTTTGTTTTTTCTTGTGAAAATTCAGCATTTATTTTTATATCTCCTAAAACTACTCCTTTTCCAGAATTTTCTACTAAAATTTCAAATCTAACAAGATTTCTTTTGTCAAAAGGCAAAACATTCATATCTACTGTTTTTATTGCAACAGGTGCTCCTTGTCCACTAAATGTAAATTTTTTAGAATTATAACATTCTGATTGAGCTTCAGTTTTTACAGCAAAATTTGCACTGCTTACAGGATTTATACAAAAATCATGACTTAATATAGTTTTATAAGGAAATTCAAATAAAAATGCTATTTCTGAATTATATATTTTTGAAATAGATGCTATCTTTGAAAGTGTATCTTTTATTACTTCTTTTTGTAAATTTTGATTTCCAAATATTTGAGTATTGGATTTTCCTTCAAAAATAACAAGTGCAAAATCTCCTTCAGGGTAAATATCACTCCTACCTTCCAAAGTATAAGTTGATTTTATTTCACCTTGTTTTGTTGTTCCAAGTGTTAAAAAAAAAGGATTATATATTGTTTTCAATATACCATTATTTATCTTATAAGCCCCATTGTTTTGTATTTTTAAACCTAAAGTAAATGCATCCCCAATTACAATTTTCCTTGATGTTGTTTCTCTATCTAATTTTAAAGAAGGAGATAATACTCTTTTTTTATAATCTGTATAATCTATAGTGCTATCTGTTGAAGAACTTTTTGAAAATATATTTTTAAGTGAAAAACCAGATGTTCCTCCAGATTTACATGAAGATAAAACTAAAGCAAATATAAGCAATACAATTATCAAATAATTTATTTTTTTCATATTTGTTGAAATCTCCTAGATAATGTAACATTATAATCATAATCAGCAATAACAAGATAGGTAAATTGAGCAAAATTTAAACTACTTTCTAATTTATTTTTAGGAATAAAATTAAATTGTCTTTCCCATTTACCAAAAGGTTTTATATTGAAAGGTCCTAATTCAACAATTTCTCCCCCAGATGAAGGTTTAAAATCTAAAGATATTATTTTAAGATTATTTATTTTAAATTCATACATTTGAGGATTATCTATAATTAAATCAAATGTTATAACTTTATTTCTTAATATTGTTTTTTCATCTTTAAATTTAACATCAGTTTTTAATATATTTGAGTGTGAATTGATATGATCTTTTAAATTAAGAAATTTTGAAGTCTCATCTGTAAAATATTTTGTACCAAAAATATAAAGTTTAGCATTATTTATATTTGCAATAAAATCAAGATTCCAAACTCCTTTATCTAATTTAGTTGTACAATCAATTCCAGAATCTTGAAATAATTTTGTGGATTTCATTGTTTTTTCTTTTAATTTTATTGTTTTATTTACCTTACTACTTCCAGATTTTTTAAAATTACAAGTATAAGATATTTTTTGATCTTCTTGAACATTTTTAATATCAACATCAAATTTTATGGATTGATTTTTTGCTCTTTTAGGATTAATGCCAGATAATGAACTTCCAGCAGTATCTTTTATATTTATCTCATTGTCTTCTCTTGTAACAAAAATAAATGACTCTTCAAAATCCCCTTTAAGACATTTATCTTTTAATTGTTTATTTTTTATTGGTTCACAGGCATATTTCAGAGACTTATTTACAACGCATTCATCTTTTTTTCCAGATATCCAACATTGAATCCTAAAAAAAGATTCTACATAAGAAGGCAAAGGTTTTTTATCTATTATTTCACCATATTCATTTTCAAAAAAACTATCTTTATCAATATTAAGATTTTCAAATTCCAATTCAACTCTTTTATAAAGTTTGTTTACTTCTTGTTGTGCATCTTCCTTAGATAATATATTGAATATTGGAGATGCAAAAAAAAATACTAAATTTATTACAATAAAAATATAAAAAAAGGTCTTTGCTATCTTATGAGGGGGAGAATCTTTTTTTATTTTTATTATAAATATCACTATAAATAATCCTATCACTGTCCACCAAGGAACTGCCAATAAATAGTTTATTATTTCAGATGATAAAATTGTCTTTGTTATCTCAATAGATTGATCAAATATATTAGCTAACATATGGGGAGGTAATTTTGAAGTTATAAAAAAAGCTAAAAAATAAACTAAACTCATAAAAAAATTTTCATTATCTGTTAAAGACATGAAATCATATATTGTGCCTTTTCCATATTTACTTCTCATTAAATGACCCACTATTTGAAGCAAAAATGTCAATATCAATACGAAAATAAGAATATAATAGTTAGTGCTAAAAAATGAATAATACATTGTTATTATATACACTGTGATAAGCTTTTTATTTCCTTTTTTAGTGTAAACAAGAAAAAATATAAGCATAGAAAAAGAAAAAATATGGAGAAACAAATCACTCACTGTGTTAAATATTCTATGATAGATAATACCAAAAATAAAAATAAGAATAAGAAAAATATTAAGAGAAACATATGATTTGTGTATTGTCTTAAATCTAGATGTTATTGTATCAACAATACTGTTTCTTTGGGTATCTATGTGTTGTTCTGGTCCATAAGAAGGTTGATTATATTGTTTTTGAAGTTCATCTGTAGAAGGAGCATCATCACCAAATTGTTTTTCATCAGTTGAATTTTCCTCTGTTTTTGAAGAAGTATTATTTTCTTCATCATCTATTGTTGCAGTTCCTGTACCTGTTTCTTTTTCTTCTTCAGCCATCATCTACCTCTTTTTTAAAAATAAATTATTCAAAATAAACTCTTAATTCTCTTACATCCAATGATTTTAAAGGTCTTATCTGTATTCCATTATTACCAATCCTTATATCATCTGAAAGATCAATTGTAAGTTTACTTTCTTCTTGATTAAATTCTTCAATATAATTATTTATTACAACTTCACCTGATTTAATATCCACAGTGTCAAGAAAATCTATGTCTGCTTTAACATAAAGATTTCCTTTGTTAACTTCTTCTAATTCTTCTTTTGAAACTTCAAAATAATATGTAGGATAGTCAACTTGTTTTAATTTTGAGATAAGTAAAATATCATGTATATCATAATCACCTTCATCAACCTTGAATATTATTGTGTTTTCTCCTTCAACAATATCTGCATTGTATATCTGTAAATTATTATTAGAATTGCATTTTGGTGCAGCAGAATATATTGTGTTTCCATTTGCTAATATATACAATGTTGATTGTTTTTTATTATCACAATTAACTTTGAAATTCAAATCTATATATTCAAGATTGTTTTTCTCAGCATTATTAAGATAAAATTTATTCTTGCTTATTTGATTTTCAATATTTTTTTCATTTAAAACAACATTAAGATCAATATCATAGTAATCTTTCTGCCAAAAATTAAGTCCAGGATTTTTTACTTCTATTGTTAAAATATTATTTCTTTCAATAAATTCTTTTGATACAGAAATTGGACCAATATTTCCTTTAAGATCTTCTGCATTATATATTAATTTGTCATTAAGATATATTCTTATTTCACCTTGGGATTCTTTTATTCTTCCACCAATTATAAGATTTTCAACAAAATCAATATTTTCAACTATGAAAGATAAATCTTTTTTTGTTTTAGATAAAATTGTGGACTGAAGATATATATTTTCATCTGCAAGTATTGTCGCATCTTTTTTAGTATATATCCTAAATGAAGGAATACTGTGTTCAACTTCAGTATCCCCTATATAATCTAATCTTTTTGGATATACTAATAATAAATCATCTCTTGCTATCTTTTGTTCTTCTTCTGAAAAAGAATCAAATAAAGAACTTCTTTCGTTTTCAGGTAAAACCATAACATAAATTGTAACAAAAACCGCAATAACAAGCATCATAACAACGATTGCTCCGGTTTGTCCTCTTTTTTTAAATACCATAAATAAATAATATTATATTATTATTTAAAAACTTTTTTGTATTAGTAATCTTATTTACATTAATTTATATGATTATAATGAATAATTGCAATTATTTTAATGGATTAGTTAAATATTAACAGAATTTATTTGAAAATAATGAAAACAATGGAAAAAAACCAATAGAAAAAACAATGAAATAAAATTTAAAGACCTATATTGTCTTCATCATCTACTTGAGGAAGCTTTCCTTGTAATTTTCCAAGATCATCAGGAGACTTAATACCCATCTTCTGCATCATTTTTTTCATCTTCTTGCCTCCTCCCCCACTCATCATCTTAGTCATTTTTTTACTTTGATTATAATATTTGATAAGTTCTCTTACTTCACCAGGATTATGTCCACTTCCTTTTGCTATTCTCTCAACTCTAGGTTGTGCAAGAATATCAGGATTTTCAAGTTCTTCTTTTGTCATGCTATCCATCAAATGTCTCCATTGATGCATCTTTGTTTCTTGTACATCAAGAACTTCTTTTGGAATAGACAAATTAGACATTCCAGGTATTAAACTCATTATCTTACTAAATGATCCCATTTTCTTAAGCATCTTTATTTGTGAAAATAAATCTAAAAGATTAAATTTTCCTTCTAAGAATTTTCTTCCAAGATCTTCTGTTTCTATTCCTTCTGATGCTTCTTCTGCTTTCTCAAGCAAGGACTTTAGATCTCCCATTCCTAAAAGACGAGAAACAAATCTCACAGGATCATAAACTTCCAAATCCTCTATTTTTTCACCCACACCAATAAACTTAACAGGTGCTTTTGTATTAAAACAAGCAGTTATTGCCCCACCACCTTTAGATGTTCCATCAAGTTTTGTTATTATGACACCAGTTATTTTTGCAACTTCATGAAATTTCATTGATTGTTTTTTAGCTGCCTGTCCAATATCTCCATTAATAACAAGTAGTCTTTCATGTGGTTGTGATACTGTCATAAGATCAGTTAATTCTTTTTCTAATCCTTCATCTAATGCATCTCTTCCAGCAGTATCTATTATGATTATATCATATTTTTTATTTTTACTTCTTTTTTCAAAATCCCTATAGATTTCAACAGGATTTTTACTTTCTTTTACTCCATAAAAATCAACATCAACTTGTTCACTTATTTGCTTTAATTGTTCATGTGCGGCAGGTCTCCAAGTATCTGTTTCTACAACTGCAACTTTTTTTCCTTTCTTTTTGTAGTATTTCGCTAATTTTCCAGTTGTTGTTGTCTTACCACTTCCAAAAAGACCAATAAGCATTATTTTTGTTGGAATATTTGATGTGTCAAGTTCATGAAACTTTTCACCCATTAATTTTGTCAATTCCTCATACACAATATTTACAAAGAATTCTTTTTGAGAAAGTCCACTAGGTTCTTTTTCTTTTTTAAATCTAGTTTTTATATTTTTTGATATATCGAGAACAAGATGCACATCTACATCAGATGAAATAAGTGTTCTTTGAATTTCTTTGACAAGATCATTAACGACAGCATCATCTAAAAATAAACTAGATGTAATCTTCTTTACAACTCCTCTCAATGAACTTCCAAATTTTCCCAATACCATTTTTTATAAAAATAAGGTAAATAAATTATAATTTAAATTATCCCAATATATCTTCAATTGGTTTTTTCTTTGATTTTGAATTTTTAGTTGATTTTGCTTGTTTTTCCAAATCAACTCCCATTTCTTTAAGTTCACCTAGATGCATCTTCATAAGTTGTTCAACAATATTTACCATTTTAAGTAATTCTTCTCTTTCTTTGGATAATGTTGATAAACTTCCTTTATGAAATCCTATTTTTTCTTCTTTTGACATATTTTCATCCATTTTATACCTCCAAAAATAAATATATAATATGTCTAAAATTATGCTTTATAAAGTTTTGTTATGTGTTTATAAATAAGCATAATATTATGTATTCACTATAAAGTAGTTAAATATAGAAATATTTATATATTTTAATATATATTATTAAATTAATGGAAGGGGCAAAATTAGATCTTATAATCAAAAACGAAACTGCTATTTGTAACATCAATGATAATGAAATCACATTGCCAGCTGAAAATGTTAAAAAATTTACAAAATATAATATTCCATTTAAAATATCATTAATGGATAATGAAACACAGAATTCTGCTAGATATATTGAAGATGGCAAATATGATCACATATTCATTAATAATAAATACTATGATTCTCTAGAAAAAGTATATGATAGAAATTTATAATAAATCATATTTCAGCATAATATATATTATGCTTATCTCTAGTTAATTTTACTTTTACTTTTTTATGTTTTAATATATTTTTATCTGAATGAACAGTTATAGTTCTTTCCAAACCCATGTCAACACAAACATAAGTATTTTTGTATCTTCCTCGACAAATAGGTGAAACTAATATTTTCTCTCCTTTTCTAAATGGTTTTTTAAGAGAAGAAAGTTTAACAACCCCAAAATCTTTAAAAATATCTAAAACTAATTTATAATCTATTTCTTTTTCCCATTCCAAAAGCATCTTATAAAAATCATTCCATTGAACTTGTTTTACAGGATTTCTACCTGTTTTATAACTTAAAAAATTCTGTATCCCAATTCTAAGATTTCTTTTTTTACAAAATTCAATAAGCTCAAAAAAGTCATCTTTTTTTGTTATTCCTTCTAAAAACATAGGTGCTATTAAAATTTCAAGTTTTTCTTTTTTAATCCCATAATTTATAATGTCAATTACATGTTTAAGATTATATTTTGTCCCACATAATTTGTCTGCTTTTTTCTGATTAAGTGAATTTAATGAAATATTTATTCTTACTTTTTTATTTAAATTACTTAAAAAATCAATATCTTTCTTTGTCATCAACGTCCCATTTGTATCCATAGAAATTGTCTCAACTTTTTCAATTTCATTAATATCTGAAAGCAAAGGAAGTAATTCTTTATACAAAAATGGTTCTCCTTGTAGCCCCACATGTATTTCAAATTTATCATAATTAATTCCATCAACTAATTTTTTTAATTCATTTACAAGATAATCTTTTTCAATAATAAAATCACTCATTCGCGACCTAGTCCCCTCTCCAACTGAACAGTATATACAATTTAAATTACATGATGTCTGAGGTTTAATTTCAATAAGACTTATGTTTCTATACACTATTCCAAAATAATTTGTTCCAATCAAAGGAATGCCTGAATTTTGATGTATGTATGTTGCATGATTATTTGTTATGTTATTTCTGAGATTTTTAAGGTATTTTCCCATAAGTCCCAAAAATTTCTTTTGAACATTTTTTCCAGAAGAGAAAACAAGATCTTTTTTATTTACTTCAAAATCCCCTATCTTTTCTAATTCTTTTTTAGGAATAATGAAATGAAAGACATTATAGAATACAATTCTTATATCATCTTTTTTATCAAAAAAATCCATATTTTCAAAATGAATAACTTCCATAATTATTTAATTTAAACAAGAATTTAAAAAATTATTCATAAAAAAGCTTATTTATCTAATTTATATGTCTTAAATATATTAATAAAATTTACATGGACAATAGTGTGTTGATTACTTATTCTATATCTTTTGGAAAAAATAATCTAAATTCTGTTCCTTTCCCCAATGTTGAACCAACTTTTATACTTCCTTTATGTAATATTACTAAATGTTTTACAATACTTAATCCTAATCCAGTTCCACTAACATCATGATTTAAATGTCCCTCTATCCTATAGAATCTTTCAAAAATATGAGGTAATTCTTCTTTTGTCATACCTCTTCCACTATCTTTTATTATGAATACCCATCCATCTTCATATTTTTCAGCATCAACAGTGATTTTTCCATTTTCTTTATTATATTTTAATGCATTACTAAAAAGATTAATAAAAATTTGTTTGAATTTCTCTTTATCTATTTTAACAATAAAATTCTTAGGAATTTTACATTTATATTTTATTTTTTTATTTTTAGCCATATTCAAAGCAATGTCATCACATACTATTTCATAAAGATCTGTTTCAATGATTTTCAATTTTATCTTATTTTTATCAAGTTTCATTATATCTAACATATCACCAATAAGATTACTAAGACGAGAAGTTTCAGAATGTACTCTTTGAATAGCATTTTTTTGTTTTTTATTCATTTTACCAAATTTACTACTTTTAAGCATATCAAGATAAAGTCCCATTGAAGTTAAAGGAGTTTTTAGTTCATGAGTTACAGTACTTACAAAATCATCTTTTAATTCTCTAAGAGATTTCTCTTTAAGATATTTTTTTTTAGTCATATCTAATCTATGCTTAAGATGTGCTTTATCAATAAGACGAAGATACACTAATCTCATAAGAAACATTATTGCTATAAAAGGAAAAGGATTTGAAACTATTTTAAGATAACTATCTGAACCCCCATGGATAATCAAATTATATAATTTAATTATAGGACTAAATGAATAGATTGCAAAAGAAACAGCTACATTTGAAGAAAGCCAATAATGTTTTTTTATAGAATATATCAACAATACAAATACAATTATTACCAATATTGTTTCCTGCATAATCATAGAAATTAATTGAGAATAATACATAACACAAAGAGAGAGAAATATTAATGGAACAACTATAAATAAATAAGCGATAGTGATTTTATGTAAACGAATAAAATAAAGCCCAATAACTAAAAGTGCTATTATTTCTAATCCTTTTGCAATAGACATTATACAAATTGGATAAGTAGAATAAGAAAAAACATGAGTCCACAAAAATGCTACTTTAACAAGTGCAGAAAGTGTCAATAATCCAAATCCATAAAAAAGATATCTTAAATCAATACCATTATTCTTTTTCCATTCACTAAAAACCATATATGTTGAAAAAAAGAATAGAAAAACCTCTAATGTTGCAGTAAACAAATCTCCTCTCGCACTTCCTAAAAAATTATTTAGCTTATGAAAAGCAAATAAAAATATCTCAATGTAGTTCATATATCATAGTCTATCTCTTTTCCTCTTTAATTTCTTTTATTTAATGTCTGGTTCACTATGTGTATAAGTTCTACTGATTCAAATGGTTTCATTAAATAATCATCTGCACCCAAACCCATTCCAATCATTTCATCTTTCTCTTCATTCTTTGCTGTAACCATAACTATTTTAGAGGTTATCTCACTATCTGCTTTAAGAATTCTACAAATATCAAATCCATTTAAACCAGGGAGCATTACATCTAAAAGAACTAAATCTGGTCTTTTGTCTTTTATAACTCTAACTGCTTCAGATCCATGATGAACCATTGTAACATCATAATCAGATTCAAGGATCATCTTTTCAGCTTCTGCAATAGGAATTTCGTCCTCAACAATAACAATACTTTTTTTTGGCATTTGTACCACCCTCTGTTTTGTTTATTATAGTAGTATGTTCTTGTTCTTTTTATTATTTTGCATTTTTTAGTAAATATTATATACTATAAACAATATTTTGAATATAATGATTATTTCAGAGGTGTGTAAATGAAATGGAGAAATATATTCTTACTATTATTGATTGTTTATGTAGTTTACTTGTTATTTTTTGCAGGAGGCAATGTAGCTGTTATAAAAATCGAAGGTGAGATAACTCCTTTTGAAGATAATGGTATTTTATCTTCTATTTCAACAAGTTCTAATAGAGTAATAAAACAAATAAATGCTATTAAAGAGGATAATTCAATAAAAGCAGTTGTTTTTGAAATAAATTCTCCTGGAGGAGAGGTTGTTGCATCTGAAGAGATAGTAAGAGCAATAAAAAATTTAGATAAACCAAAATATGCACTTATAAGAACTATGGGCGCTAGTGGAGCTTATTGGGCAGCATCACAAACAGATTACATCATTGCAAATCCTCTTTCATATGTGGGAAGTATTGGAGTATTAGGATCATATATTGATTTTGCAGATTTTATAGAAGAAAACAACATAACATACAATAGAGTTGTGGCAGGAAAATACAAGGACATGTATTCTCCATTCAAAAAACTAACAGATGAAGAGAAAAGCATAATGGATAAGAATGTTAATATAATTTATGATTATTTTGTTTCATCTGTTGCAGAAAACAGAAATAAAGATATTAAGTATATTGAGGAACTTGCAACAGGAGAAATATTTATTGGAAAAGATGCATTAGATTTAGGTCTTGTAGATGCATTAGGAAGTAAAGAAGAATTAAAAAATATTATAAAAAATCAAACACAAATAGAGAACATTGAATTTTATGAATATCCTTCACAAGAAGGATTTTTTGGATTAGGAAGCTTATCAAGCAATATCAATATAAATCTAATAATGTCAAATGATTTGTTAAAAAAAGCAGATAGTAATATTGTTTACAGATAATTTTACAAATATAAGCAAAATAACATATAAATACTATTTTATTTATGTTTTATATATTATATAATTAAATAACCAAAAGTTTTATAAATAGTTTACAATTTATGTGTGCATATGAAAATACCAAAAACAACTAAAACTTATTGTCCAACCTGTAAAAAGCATACTAAACATAAAATATCTAATCAAAAATTCAAAGGATTAAATGCTACACATCACTTAACTCGAGGTTCAAAGAAAAGAGCAATTCAAAGAGGAGCAAGAAGTGGAACAGGAAATTATGGGACATATTCACGTCCACCGATAAATTCAAGAAAAATGTGTGGTAGAAAAACAAGCAAGAATGTTGATTTAAGATATAAATGTGATGAATGCGGTAAAATTCATGTTCAAAATAAAGGTTTTAGAACAAAAAAACCAGAATTCAAATAATTACAAGGATTTTTATAAAATGGCAAAAAAAACAGATCAAAATCAAGAACCAAAAAGTAGATTCATAAGAGTAAGATGTTCTAAATGCAAAAATGAACAAATAATATTTGGTAATGCAAGTACTAAAATAAAATGTTTAGTTTGTAATACAGGACTTGTCAAATCAACTGGTGGGAAAAGCAAGATTATGGCAAAAGTCTTGGAAGTTTTATCTTAATTTATTTTCACAATGCTATATCAAAGAGATGGATATCCAGATAGTAATGAGGTTGTTATATGTACAGTTGTAAAGATATGGCCTGGTTCTGTTCTTGTAAAATTAGATGAATACGATAAGAAAGGAATGATAAATATTGGAGAAATATCTCCAGGTAGAATAAGAAATATTAGAGATTATGTTACATTAAATAAAAAGATAATATGTAAAGTTTTGAGAGTTAGAGGAGAATATATAGATCTTAGTTTAAGAAGAGTTAGTGAAAATGAAAGAAGAAGAAAAGCAGACGAGATGAAACAAGAACAAAAAGCAGAAAAAACAATAGAACTTCTAGCAAAAAAAATCAATAAAAAACCTCAACAACTTTATGAAAAAATATCTAGTAAAGCATTTGAAGAATATTTGTATATATTTGAATTATTCCAAGAAATTGGAGAAGATAAAAAAGACATTAAAGTCTTGAAATTAGATGCAAAAACAAGCAAGATACTTGATGAACTTATAAAAGAAAGATTTAAACCAGCAATTTATGAGATAAAAGCAAAATTTTCACTAAGTGTTTATGAGGAAAATGGAGTAGATATCATAAAAAAACATCTTTCAGAAATAGAGAAAATAAAAAATAAAGATATAATAGATTTAAAACTATCTTATGTTGGAGCAGGAGATTATTCTTTAAAGATTTCTACAGAAAATGGAAAAGAAGGAGAAAAATTTGTTGAATCAATTGGTGAACTTTTAGAAGAAAAATTTTCTAAATATGATGCAAAGGTTTCTTTTAATATTATTTCTTAAATATTAGCAGGTTAAAATGAACAAAATAAATATCTGCAAAAAATGTAAAAAATATACAATGGAAGAAACATGCCCTATATGTAATGAGAAAACAATTTGGGCTATTCCTCCTAAATTTAGTTTGGATGATAAGTATGAATCTATAAGAAGAAAGATTCGAGCTGAAGAAAGGAAGAGAAAAAAGAAAGAGCAATAAGTTTAAATAAATAAAACATATTCTTAAATTATGAAAAAGAGGAATAAGATAGATGTTATAACGATTGGATCAGTTGTTGTGGATTATTTCTTAGATATAGAAGGTTCATTTAAGCAAGTTAGGTTAGGAGATAAGATCTTAGCTAAAAACATTGACAAGTATGTTGGAGGTAGTGCAGCTAACTCTGCTGTTGCTCTCAAAAAATTTGGAATGAATGTTAAATGTTTAGGAAAAGTTGGAAAAGATCATAATGCTAAATTTATAGAAGATGCATTAAAAAAAAGAAAAGTTGTATTTGATAAAAAAATTGGAAATTGTTTTACATCGACATCTTTTATTGTTACAGGTGAAAAAGATAAAGATAGAGTTATATTTAATCACAAAGGTTGTTCTAATCATTTAACAGAAAAAGATATCACAAAATTAAATTCTAAATGGATTTACTTAGGATCATTAGCAGATAAAGGATTTAAAGTATATAAAAAAATCATAAAACAAAATAAAAATATTCTTTTTAATCCTTCATTGTATTTATGTAAAATTGGCCACAAAAAACTTAAATTTATGCTCGATAAAATTAAAGTTCTTATTGTAAACAAAGAAGAAGCACAAGCATTAGTAAATAGTAAAAAAACAAAACTAAATCTTATAAAAAGAGTGCAATCTATTTGTAAGGCAGAAGCAATTGTCATTACAGATGGGCCAAATGATCTTTATGTGTATGTAAAAGATAAAGAACAAGGAAAATATTATTCAGCAACCCCTCCAAATGTAAAAGTTGTAAACACAACTGGTTCAGGAGATGCATTTAATTCGGGATTTTTAGGAAGTGTTATAATAGGACATAGTTATAAAGACTCTATCAAGTTAGGACTTATTAATTCAGTTCATGTTATTCAAAAAAAAGGTGCAGAGAATGGACTTCTTTCTTATGAAGAATGTGTAAAAAGATTAAAGAAGATAGATGTTAAATTGAAATAATATAAATAAATAAATAAACTAATTTTCTATATACTTACAACTTATTTGACGATAGATAAGTTCATTCCAAGGATATTTGATATTTGTATCAGATGCAAATTGCCAAAGATTTTTATAATTTTCACATCCATCTTTATCATCATCGTATCTACCACACTCTAACTCATAGTAAGATATTAAGTTATTTACAGATTCTTTGTAAGCTTCAAAATCTTGCCAAACCCCTTTATCCAATATACCTTTTTTAATAAGATTTTCTGTACTATCCTCAAAAGTTTTTTCATTATCTTGTACAAGTTCAATATATCTCTGTTCTGAAAGAACAACAGATAACTTTTTATAAATATCAGAATCATTATCATAAATATCAGGATCTATTCTACATTCCTTTATTTTAGAAATTCTTTCGTTTTCTTTTTCTCCAATTGCACTTTCTTTTATACATTTATTGTCTTTCCAATAACAACATTTGACACTATCAAGACAAACTGCCCTTTCGCATGGTGTTTTTTGAATTATATCGGAACAATCCTTTAATCCTTTAGATTCATAACATCCTTCAGGATCATCTCCTTCTGCTTCATACCACCTACACTTATTCTCTCCAACCCAAAGACAATCAACACTATATTCGCAAGTATCTTTATATTTGAAATTCCCACAATCTATTTCTTTATCACATGCGTGACATTCATCACTTGTCAAAAAATTTCTATCTTCAAAATAACAATAATTGAAAAGGTTCGCATTACTAGCACATGTTTTTCTTCTATTTTCATCATCACCAGTAAAATATTTAACCATACTATTACACTGGGTTTCAATCTTTGATTTATTATATGGAAAAAAGTTAAATGCATCAAAAAAATGGGAAATCTTCTTATTACTATATCCAACAAAATATTCCTTATTTTCCTTGCTCTCTAAATAATTTATAAACTCTTTTCTTGTTTTGAAGAGTCCAACAAGTTGTTTAGAAACAATCTTCTGTTCTCCAACCCCATTTAACACAATAAAATCTATAAAATAATTTCTAACCCTAGGAACATTAATGTTTGTTCTTATCTCATCTATTAATTTTATCTGAGAAATAATTTTATCAGCATAACTTGTTTCTTTTGTAGAATCCAAAGTTATTTTTTTAAGATAAGATTTGATGTTTTTATATGATGTTTTATTTTCATTTGATATTTTTGATACATCACAAAAATCAGAATCTTTATTTTTTAATGTTAATAAATCTCCTGTTATGCTGACATTGTTTATTTCTTTTTTCCAGATACCTTTAAAATTTGTACACATAACATACAAGGACTGAAGATAACTTAAGTCATCATTATAATTTAAAACAACTGCTTTTCCGTCTTTTGTTGCAGAACATAAATGTGTTATACTCATAATCTTTTCTTTTGTATAATCTATACCTTTGTCATCAAGAACACATTTCAGAGATTGTCCATCAACATTACCAACAACATCTCCATAACCAGATACCCATGTTTTTCTTACATCTTCAACACCAAGATAAGTCAAAAGATCTTGCCAAGAATATATTAATTTATTTTTGGGTATTGTCGGTTGTATAAAATAATTTTTTTGATTTAATAAAGGAAGATAACATTTTTTATTATCAAATTTATTAGAGTTATCTTTTGTTATTGATTTTATTGAAGGTAAAAAAATAAACTTCTGTGAAGGAGTCCTTATTTTACATAAACTCAGAATAAAATCACTATCGTCATCACCTATTATTTCTGTAATAAACTCATCTTTTTCATATTCTTTTTCAGGATCTAATTCATGAGACGTAAGTAAAAGATTATGATAAGCAGAATCATCAACAACAACTTCATTCATAGAAGCTAAAACAAAGCCATCTAATTTTTTATCTGTAACTTTTTCGTATATAGGATATTTAGTGTTTTCAATTTTTTTTTGTAATAGTAATTTAATATTGTAATCTTCTCCCATGTAAGATCTTAACCCATATATTAAAATTCTATAATCTGAAGGAAGTTTAAATGCAAATATAGTATCATTTAATTTTGATTTTTGAGAAGATAATTTATTCATTTTATTGACTATTGTATTAAATGCATTAAGAGCAGTTCTTTTTTTATTCTCTTTTTCACTAGGAGCAAAAGTTTTGATAGATTCCCAAATAGCAGCAGTTATAATTATTATGCCTATCACTGCCAAAATTATTCCAATAATTGTCAATACAGTTACTTGAGTTGATTCTCCTTTTTTGTGTTTCATTCTTTATTTTATTTTATTTTATTTTATTTTATTTTATTTTATTTAATAAAAACTATCCAGCACATTCAAATGTCACTGATTCATCTGATATGCCAAAATTATCAATTACTCTTGCAGGTTTATATATCTTTAATTTTAATATTTTACAAGAAGGTTTTTCCTTTTTTATCTTTTCAAGCATTTTAAATGCAGTTACTTTGAGTTTATCTTTATTTTTCTTATCTAATTGTTGTTGAACAGTTTCTCCATCTATAGAACACACATTTTTGACTTTATTAACTTTATCCATAACTTGAGAATATACATCTTTAATTGAATGTTGAGGGATATTTATATATGCACAAGGTATTGTTTTACTTGAGAAAACCTGTTCAAAACTTTTTCCTATCTCTATATTACCTTCCCCAAATGCAAAATAACATTTAGATATCTCATGTAGAATTACTTCGGCAACCTCAGAGGCATTTTTTTCAGTTGCATCAATAGACCTATGTTTACATGACTCTTCCATATCCAAAAAAATAGATTTTCCGCCAGACTTTAATTTATTTACTATCTCAACACTCTGTCTGCATTTTAAAACATCTTTTCCACATTCTTTTGTTATACCACGATCTGTTTGTAATCCTTTTCTAATAAACATCAAAAGAAAAGCACCTATTGCAAAAGCAATTATTAATCCAATTAATACAAAGGCCATTGTTGGATAACCTTTATTATTTATCTTTCTGAGTTCCATATAGTTTCCTTCTATTATAGTATTTTATCAAGTTTTGATTGTGATGTTGAAAATAAATAATACAATACTACAAATAACAATAGAGCACCCACAATAAGTGCACCAATATATAAAAGAATTGTTGTATTGATATCTCCTTTTTTATTTATTAAAATTTTCATTTTTATCCAATTTAATATTGTTTTTATCATTTTCTCAACCTCTTATTTAATAAATATAACTACATATTCTGCCATAATGGCTTGTTCCAGTTTTATAATTTAAAGTCCAATCTTCTTGGGATATGTCCAAATCACTATCAAAAGATAAAAGCATAGGATGTTTCGAATATTCAACCTTTATTTCTTTGTAGTCACTGTTTAATATGTTTATTAAACCTTCAATTTCTTTTCTAAAACCTAAAGTATACTTTGCGCCAATAGGTATACTAACAAAAGCAATGTATTGTTCTCTACTTTTTTTAAAACTATCAAAAAAACCATAATAATCTGAAAATTCATTCATCAATGAATTTAATTTTGTTATATTTACATCTTTATCGATTTTTAAATCTATTGCAATATGACAATGAGTTTCGTATTTTTCTAATTTATCCCAAGTTTTTATTGGAATAGATTTAATAAGATCTTGTCTTGATTTCAAAACATCAATAAACTTCTTTACTTCTGCCTCATTTCCTTCTTTTATCTCAACAACAGTAGGAGGGCATTTTCCTATTTTAAAACCACTGTAAAAATATTCATAACAATCTGTACTCGTTGCCACATCACTTGTTCTTGTATTTACCTTAGTTAAAAGAGAAAACATAAAAACACCTAGAGAAATTAATATAATCATAGATACAAATATTATGAAAACAAATTGTGAAATACCTTTCTTTCTCATTATAAACCAAACATTTTTTTTAAAAAATTAATACCTACCACAATAAGAAGAGTAAAAATTATAAGTCCGAATACTATAAGTATCCACTTCATATATCCCTGTCCTTTTGATGTTTTCATTTTAAAAAGAAAAAAAATTAATCTGCTCTACATGCAATATTTTTTAAAACATCTCCCTGATAGTTTTGAAATGAACATCTATCAGATGAATATTGTTTACAAGTTTCTATTGCTCTATCAAAATCATTTGTAATCTGCTGTCTTTGTGTTTCATCTGCTGCATCTGCATATGCTTTAGAAAAAGCTATCTCTGCTGCAGTGTTTGGATGACAAGATCCATAATTTTGTTTTAACTTAGAAAGTGTTATGCCTGCTTCTTCATTTAAACTTTTTACAAACTTATCGCTCTGTCCTGTAAAGATAGCTATTATGATAACCAATGTAACCAATGCAATTGCTGCCATGATAATCCAAGTCATGGTTATCTGTCCTCTTTTTTTCATTTTTAGTAACCTCCTAACTACTAATAATATATAATATTAATATGATGAACATACTTCTAGAGTTATATAAATCTTACCATTTCCAGTATCTCTTGAAAGGAAAAATAATGAAGAATCTTTTCTTCTGTTACTGCATTTTTCATCAAAATCAGATGATTTTATTTTATTAGGCAAAAAATAACTGCCTTCTCCAATTGAAGGATCAAGAGATGTTGCAATTGTTAGTTTGTATTCTTTTCCCCATTCGAGTAATGTTTCTTTCATAATAGTGTTATTTAATGCTTCAATAAGAAAGTCCTCTTTATTTTCTCCACATATTTCATCATCATATCCTTCAACAACATCCTTTATTACCTTTTTCATATCATGCCCTGGACAACTTGTTCTTGTCTGGAGCAATGAATTAAGAGTGGAGACTGTAAGTTCTTTCTGGAAAAAATCTCTTTTATAATCTACCCCATTATCTGTTCTTCCAAAACGTAGATAAAATAGCATCCCAATAGATATAAGTATTACAATAATTACTAACCCAATTATCTCCATCTGGGCTTTTTTGTTTAATTTTTTCATTTTATTTTATTTTATTTTATTTTATTTTATTTTACCTAATTATAAATATCTAAATGTAATATACCATAAACATACGGTGCTTTAAGATCTCCCCCTAATTTTATTGGTTGAAAAACAGATACTGGCAAAGGAACAGATGTTTTTTGAGTATAGTTACTTTTTGTTCTATTATATAATAAAATCTCTTTTTGCGGCACTCCTGATTCAGGATATATTATCTTTAATCTAAGTGTTGAAAATTGAAGTATATCAAAATAATAATCTGGATTATTATCGACAATATTTTTCATTTTACTAGCTTTGTAATAATCAATACATCCTTTTGTTACATCTGCTTGTGCAAGACTGCATGAAATTTCTGGAAGAGATAAAAGAGACATTGTTTTTTTTACAATATCTGTTTGGATTATGGTTTCAGATTCCTGAATTATTGAACTTCTTTGATAAGTGAAAAAGAAATATATCCCTGCAGATAATAAAATAAAGAAAACAATAAGTATTGCAACTGTTTCAATCAATCTTATCTGCGCTTTTTTGTTTAATCTTATTTTTGGAATATTCATTTTTAATTATTTTATTAATAGAAAGATATACATCCTCCTTCTTTTTGTAATACCTCATTACTTTCCTTAAGTTTATTCATCATACTAACAATTTCTTCAGTACTTTTAATACAAACATCACTTCCAGCATCTTTTGCACACAATTCAAGTATTGTTTTTTTATCTTCAACATTCTTTAAAAATTCGTTTATTGATGGACGACACTTATCATCATCTTCAGAATAAAATGAATTAAATCTATCTAAACTCAAATTTAATATAAGAAGCATTCTTGAATATATTTTTTGCATATTACATAAAAAAGATTCTTTATTATCTGAAAATATTGCACCATATAATATTGGATTTGGTTCATCTGTTACTGATGTAAGATAGGGTATTGCATTAGGTAAATTAACACTGGGAATATTATTACTTGTCTCAACAGGAATAAGTTTATTTGAATCTTTTTTATAATATATTAAATAACCATCATTATAATCATCTTCAGAATTACTTCTTTCATGTATACTTATAGCAGAAAGATCGTCTGCATCTTTCAATATATTAGGAAGAATTCTTAGGCAATTATTTGTGGGACTTGTATCTAAAAAAACTAATCTAACATGTTCATTGTTTTTTATGTTTTTTATTTCACAACTACCTTGTTCTAATCTAACAACTTTAAAACTATCCTGATCAAATTGCTTCATAGTCTCCCTAAAATCTGAAATAAATTGTGTAGAGAACGATGTTCTCCCATCAATAAATATATATTGAACATTTGGAGAAGTTACAAAAAGAGTATTCATTATCTTAAAAGGATATTTGAATTCCATACTCCATATATTAAGTGATTCTGTTTCAACTGTTCTTGGAGCAAATAAAGGTATGAAATTAGTTTCTTTAAATGCCTCACCATCCACTAACCGATATCCAGAATATGAATCTTCATCACAGATAAAATCTATTTTAGATTTAGGAATATTGATAGATGTTGCTAAACGATTTGTACTTACAATACTATTAAAAATATTATCAACTTTATTTAATAATTGAATATTTGCTCTTGTATCTGAAGATGATTGAAATCTAAAACCAAATGTAAGAAACAATATAAGAATTATACCTCCAGCAATAAGAACAAACAACCAATTAAATTGCATTGAAAATTGTGCTTTTTTATTTAATTTATTTCTATTAGGTATTTTGTTTTTATTTTTCATCTTATTTTATGTTTATTATCTAATCTTACAAAATATATAGTCAATTTATTGGGCTTATTTCTGCATGACTTCCTTTTCCAGTTATTCTAAAATCAATTCTTCCCTGCAATACTTTAAAACATAAATAACCACTTTTATCATGCATTTTAATTCTAGGAATTTTTATTGCAAATTTTCCTTTAGGAACTAAAAATACATTTTGTTCTGCATTTTCCCAACCTGCAATATTATCCTCATCATTGTAATACGTCTGCCATGCATCACATATTAAAGGATTGTAATCTTCATTTTCATCCTCATCATTACTAATCTCACACAATCCTGTTTCTTCATAATCATGTTCGAGATTTACAAAACAAACCTTTTCGAATCCTGAAGGAACTTTCATAGGATGTTTTGCATTATACACAACACTTGTTCCATAGTCTGAATAAATATTCTTAAATGCACTTTCAATATCATTTTTAAAATTTATAGAAGCAACATCCTCTCCTTTTGATATAAAATCAGTTATTGTAGTATATCCAAAATATAATACAACCACAAAAACAATAATTGCTACAATATATACAAAAACTTGAGAAGCCTGTGCTTTTTTATTAATAGTTGAATTTAATCTTCTTAATTTCATTTTACCTCTTTTTTATTCTTATTTATATAAGATATATATTGTTTATTAATCTTTTGTATTTAGAAAGATATCACTTAATCATCATGATATTAATTTAAATATAAGTTGTCTTTTGGAATACTATGTCTTATTTCCCATATGAAAAAATCAGAAAAGAACAAGATAAATTAATTACTCAAGTAGTTAAAAATCTAATGAAAAAAGGAAATCTTATAGTTCATGCTCCAACAGGATTAGGAAAAACAGCATCAGCAATACCTTATGCACTTGAAAGAGCTATGAAAGAAAACAAGACAGTGTTTTTTCTTACTAACAGACATACACAACATGAAATTGCAATTGAAACAATAAATGCAATAAAAAGAAAATTTAAACTTAATTTTCTTTATTCAGATCTTGTAGGGAAAAAATTTATGTGTGGACAAGAAAGTGTTCATCTATTACCTAGTGCTGATTTTTTTGAATTCTGTAAAAAAATGAGAGAAGATGTTGCTTGTAAACCATATAGAAATCTAAAGAACAAAGAAGAACTTTCATTAAAAGCAGAAAGGCTTATTGAAAAACTTAAATCTCATGAAATGAGATATGATTCTGCAATAATAAAAGATTTATGTATGGATGAAGAACTATGTCCTTATTATTTCTTACTTGAAGTTGCAAAAAAGTCAAGAATAATAATTGGAGATTTTAATCATCTTTTTGATCCATTTGTATGTAATACTATCTTAGGATATATGGGTAAAAAACTAGAAGACCTTATTGTAATAGTTGATGAAGCACATAATCTTCCTGAAAGAATAAGAAATTTATTAAGTACAAAATTAACATTTAACATGATAAAAAATACTAGAAAAGAAGCTAAAAAAAATAATTTTAATGAATTGGCTATTGAACTAAACAATCTTTTTGATGGTATGACTGAATTGCTTACAGATGAACTACTTATGCAAAGAGAAGTTCCCATAAAAAAAGAAATAATCAGATCTTTTGTTATAGATTATGATAAATTCAAGATTGCATTAAATGATTTAGCAGATGTTGTGCATGAATCAAAACTCCATAGTTATGCATCAGGCATGTTGTTATTTTTAGAAATATGGGAAAAAGAAGGAAATTATATTTTCAGGTGTGCTGCAAAAGAAGAAAGAGAAGTTGAGATAAGACAACATTGTCTTGATCCTAGTGTTTATTCTAAAAAAATATTTAATGAAAGTTATTCTAGTATTCTTATGAGTGGAACACTTCTTCCACCAGATATGTTTGAAGAAGTTCTTGGATTAAATGCTGAGAAAAAAGTTCTTGCATCCCCATTTCCAGAAGAGAATAGGATAATTATGATAGATGATTGTGTGTCATCTGCATACAGCAAAAGAAACAGATATACATACCAACTTATTGCACAAAGATGTGAAACAATAATGGGATCTGTTCCAGGAAACAAAATAATATTTTTTCCAAGTTATAATTTTCTTAAAAAAACATATGAAAATATAAAAAACACAGAAGATGTGCTTATTGAAGATGGGAAAATGAAAAAAGAAGAAAAAGAATTTTTATTGAAGACATTCAAAGACGGTCAAAAAAAAGGAATAACTTTATTTGCTGTTATTGCAGGAGGATTCTCAGAAGGCATAGATCTTCCAAATGAATTATTAAATGCAGTTGTTATTGTGGGGCTGCCATTATCAGTACCTGACCTAAAAACAAAAGCACTTATGCAATATTATCAAGAAAGATTTAGAAAAGGAAGAGAATATGGATATATATTTCCTGCAATGAATAAGGTATTGCAAGCAGCAGGCAGATGTATCAGAACTGAAGAAGATAAAGGTGCAATTATTTTAATGGATGATAGGTATTGGTGGAAACAATATAAACAATGTCTTCCCAGTGATTGGAGTATAAATGCATTTAATGCAAAAAAATTAAAAGATTTTTTTAATAAAAATTAGACTATTTTCTAATAAATAGTATGAAAATAGCATAAAATCATACTAAAATGAAGATAATAAGGACAATATTGAAAGAAAAAGTTTAAATAGTATGAAAATAGCATAAAATCATACTAAAATGAAGATAATAAGGACAAT
>CAYLKE010000017.1:0-12263 GCA_964384425.1 uncultured Methanosarcinales archaeon
AAGCAATACTCCATAATATCTTTTTATGGTTTAGTAAAGTCTTGGGACAAACCCTTATTTGTATTAGTTTTTAAAACAAATAAATTTATATATTTAAAATTAAATAAAAAATAAAATGATATATTCATTTATTGGTCCTCCTGGATCAGGAAAAGGCACAATTTCAGATATTTTTGAAAAAGAATTTGGTTTTAAAAAAATTTCAATTGGAGATTTATTAAGAAAAGAAATACAGAGAAATACAAAGATTGGTAGAAAAATAAAAGAGACATTAAAACATGGAAAAAATTTAATTGATAATGAAATTTCATATAAAATAATTTATTCTGATATTCAAAATAATAAAAAAATTTATCCTCATATAATATTGGATGGTTTTCCAAGATGTATGGAACAAGTAAATATTATAGAAAGAGAAAATTTCATTATAGATAAATTCTTTTACTTTAATGCAAGTAAGAAAAATATAATTAATAGGTTATTGAATAGAAGAATGTGTAATAACCCTAATTGCAATAAAATATACAACTTGATTACTATGCCACCAAAAATAAAAGATAGATGTGATTTATGTTCAGAAAAAATAACAAAAAGAAACGATGATAATCCCAATTCTATTAAAAATAGATATGATATTTTTCTAAATTTAACAACAAAAGTTATTGATTATTATAATAATAAAGAGAAAATAATCAAAATAAATGCTAATAATTCAATTAGTAAAGTATATTCTGATGTTGCGAAATTATTACATTAAAAAACCTTTCTATTTTAACAATCTTTATAAGTATAAAGAGATTACCAACATCCCATAAATGGGAATACATCAATACATTGAAAAGATTGAAGATATTTTTTCTAAAAACAAAGATTTAGAGATTGAAACAGATAAAGAAAAATTAAAGATAAATGATGTAAACATATCAAAGTCTTTAAATGATTTCTATGAAACAAGAAACTACATAAATAAAAGATTAATAGAACCTTCAGATCCATTCTATAGGTGTAATAATATATCTCAAAAAACATTGAAAAATTGTTTGAGTAATTCTCACCATAACATACAACAATATAATCCAATAACTGGTGGAGGATATATGCATATTTTTAATCTTTTCAATAGAGATGATGTTGTAGATGTAATAAAAAAATATGAGAAAATAAAACAATCTGATATAATAATAGAGTCTCTTGAGGCAGTAACATCTTATTGTTATCAAGAACAAATCGGTGAAAATGAAAAACAAAAATCTTCAATGTGTTTCTTTTTTATGTATAAATTATTTGAAGATGATAAAACATTTGCTTTGATAAAAAGACCTGGAAATGATAGCAATTATATCATAAAAACAATTCATGATAAATTCAATGAAGTCTCTCTTAAATTCAATAAAGATGATAGTTGTCCTAAAGAATATAATTATCTTAAAAAAGATTTTAATGAAAAATTATATGATTTTGTGAGCGATGATTATTGGGGTTTAAAAAGAGTTATAAGAGAATTATCAAGAAACAATAAAAAAAGCATCCTAAATCACATATTTGAAAAAATTAATTTGTTCTAATATTATTTGAATTATCTTAATCATTTCACAACTATTTCTAGTAAAAAGTTAGTAAATCTTACAAGTTAATAATTATTTCTGTTATCGACTACAACAATGTCTTTAAATGATAAAAGTTTACTTGATTAGGTGATATAAATGAACGAAATGAGTTCAAAAAAACATAAATTCTATGAAAAAAAATGTGAAAATTTAGAGATCATTGCATATGCATGGGAAAGGTATGAACTTCCAAGTGGGAAATTCCATTCACAAGCACTTATAAAATGCAAAGATTGTGGGAACTATTATATAAACAAAAGTTGCTATGGTAAAGACATAAGTCGTGCTGAAATATATTCTGGAGATTTAAGTGAAAAAGATCTGATATCTGAATTTGAGAATATGGAGGGGACTTCAAATAATTACAAACTTAGTAAAGTAAAAATATATTCTAAAATTAGTTAAACTTTTATTTTTTTTATTTTCTCTAACATTTCTTCGTAAAGATTGTCTCCATCATATCCTGTTTTAAAGAAATCTTTTTTTGCAGCAATAGATATTTTCTCTGCAATTATTTTTGCTTGTTTTCCTTTAAGTTTCTCATTTCTTGTATTTCCAATTAATTTATGATTTATTATAACTCCATATTTTGGAGAACTAGCTCCTTTAGTAAGATGTCTAAATAATGCTTTTTCAGCACCAAGTATTTGAATTGCAGATGAAGCCATCATACTTAATTTTTTCAAAGATCCTGTTATTTCTAATAGTGCAGCACCTACTGATGCACCTGCTATTTTTTTTAAATTAGGACAATATTCATCCATTTTTCCTTCAAGAAATATTATGTGTTCTTTTTTAATTTCAATTAATGAATTAATCTGATTTAATAGTTTCCAAAAAAATTCTTTATCATTTTTATTAATTTTTTGTCCTAAATTATCTCCTGTATGTTTTTTAATATAACTCTTTATCTTCTTTTTTACAAAAGCATCAACAAGATCTTTATTTGTTTCAAATAAAAATTCTGCTTCTGGATAAAATGGATTTATCATTTCTCTAAAACGTTTTGTCATAATATTTATTTGCTTATCAAGTTCTCCAATTGAACGTATTGTATTAGAAATAATCCAATCATTAGGATAAGTTTTATTGATATCAGAAATAGTCTTTTTTTTATTTTTTTCAATAATATCTTTTATTACTTTTTGATTTTTTGATTTTATCTGATCATATGTCTCTTTCAATGATTTTTCAATATTTTTGTTATTTGTAATTAAATGTTCCATTTTATCTTAGTTTTAATTAGTATTATTAAATTTTGTTGTTAATATTATAAACTACTTTAGAGTACTACAAAACCTTTTAATAAGCATTTATAATATTAGCTATATATTAATATGGAGGTGTTAGATAATGGGGATGTTTGATTTCTTATCAAAAGAACCGAAAAAATCAAAAACTAAACTTAGTTCTCAACCAACTTCTAAAAAGAAGGAAAAAGTAGATGACATTCCATCATTTGATTTTGATACAGATGATGAAAATAATGATTTGCCTGTTTTTCCATCACTTGAAGATGTCGATCATGAAGAATCTGAAGATTTTGAAGATTACAAAGATCATATCAAAGATGTTGAAGTAGAGAGATTAAGCCATAGGGATGATTTGTCTTTATCAAAACCAATTTTTATGAGTGTACATTTATACAAAGAACTTATTGATGAATTGGGGCAGATGAAAGACCGGTTTAGTGAATCAGGAAACACAATAGATAATATTGAAAAGATTAACGACGACAACGAGAGATATTATAGAAGGTGGAAAAACCAAATAGAGAACATACATAATAAATTAATTTATGTTGATGAAACTTTATTTAAAGGTAAATGAAAAAAGATGATAAAATCTTTTTTTCAACTATCAACCAGGAGGTTATAAAATGAAAGAAATGCCAGTTTTTGTTAAAATAGAAGAATATAAAGATGTTCTAGATGTCATGAATATGGTCAGAAATAAATTAGATGATGCAAGAAAGACACTGGAAAAAGTCAATGAACTAAAAAATGAAGAAGATGCTGAATTAGAAATTTGGAATAATGCATTAGATGATTTAGAAAGAAAAGTGGAATTTGTTGATAAGACTTTGTTTGAACCGGAAACATTATAGGTGTACTAAGATGGCCAAAAAAAAGTCTAAGAAATCAAGCAAAAAGACTTCAAAGAAAACAACAAAGAAGTCTGCAAAGAAGTCAAGTAAAAAGACTTCTAAGAAACCAAGCAAGAAAATGCAAAAGACCAGTAATAGATCTACTAAACAATCAAATAAACCTAGTCCTTTTTTTGTAGGAGTACATGATCCTATAGAGATAAGGAGAGCTATTTTAGAATCATCAAAAGAAACAATACATTTAATGCAACAGTTTGAAAGATTTAAAAATCTCAGGGATGAGAAAAAAGAATTAATTGAAAATCTAAAATTAGATTTGAGAAATATTCAAGTTTTAATCAAAAAACTAAAGAAACTTATTCCTAAGACAAAATTAAGAATTGCATTGCATGCAGATTTACAGAAACTTACTGATGATACAAAAGCAGCAAAAAAGAGAGCAAGAGCAGAGAAAAGAAAGAGTAAGAAAAAAGGGAAAAAAAAGTCTTCTTCAAAAAAAAAAGTAGAAGTACCAGAAGAAGTCAAAGAAACTCCTCAAGAAGAAGTAATAGTAAAGGAACCAAAAAAACTAAGTGAAATTGAGAAATTAGAAGGCGAATTGTCTAAAATCGAAGGTAAATTAGGTAAAATATAATTTTATTTTTTTTAATTTAATTCTTATAATATTTAAAAAAGAAAAACAATTGTAATGTTGTAAAATTATTTTTAATCTTTTTATTTAATCCTATTTTTTAATTTCAAAACTTTCTCTACTGCTTTAACAATACCTTTCTTATTTAGTTTAAACTTATTAAGAAGTTCTTCAGGACTACCTGATTCTCCAAATTTGTCTTTCATTCCAACTTTTATTATTGGAATAGGATAATTTTCTGATAAGAATTCTGCAATTGCTCCTCCTAATCCTCCAGTAATCTGATGTTCTTCTACTGTTACAATTGCTTTTGTTTTTTTTGCAATAGATAAAATAGTTTTTTTATCAAGAGGTTTAATAGTATGACAATTTACAACCATTGCTTTAATTCCTTTTCTTTCTAGTTCTTTTGATACTTGCATGGCTTTAATTAATAAAGGTCCACATCCAATTATTGCAACATCTTTTCCTTGTTTGAATATTTCTGCTTTTCCAATTTTGAATGGTGTTTTACTAGTTGTTATGACATCTGTTGCATTTCTAGTTAATCTTAAGTAAGATGGCTGGGGCGTTTTTCCTATTGCAATTGTTGCTTTTTTAGCTTCAACTGCATCACAAGGAACAACAACTTCCATATTTGGAAGAACTCTCATAAGTGCAATATCTTCAAGTGCTTGATGTGTTGCTCCATCAGCACCTACTGTAACTCCTGTATGTGATCCAATAATTTTAACAGGTTGATTATTATAGCAGATAGTTGTTCTAATTTGTTCCCAGTTTCTTCCTGGAGAAAATACAGCATATGATGCAGCAAAAGGTATCTTTCCTACAGCTACTAATCCACTTGCAATTGTTACTAGATTTTGTTCTGCAACACCTACTTGAATAAATCTTTTTGGGAATTCTTTTTTGAAATAACTGCTACGAGTTGAGTCTGAAAGATCTGCACAAAGAACAACTATGTTTTTGTTTTTCTTTCCTAATTGTACTAAACCTTTACCATATCCATTTCTTGTAGGAACTTTCTTTGCATCTATATTCTCCTTTACCAAAAACATTTTTTTGTTAATCATTATTTTCTCCCCTCTATCTTTTCTCTTATTTTAGAAAGTTCTTTTAATGCTTTTTCAGCTTCTTCTTTATTAGGGGCTTTTCCATGCCATGTGTGATCGTTTTCCATAAATGAGACTCCTTTTCCAGGAATATTTTTTGCAATTATGATTGTAGGTTTATTTTTCATTTTTTTAGCTTTTCCAAAAGCACCCAAAATTTGTTTTATATTATTTCCATCTATTTCAATAACATTCCAGTTAAATGCATTGTATTTATTTTTAATAGAATCAAGAGGCATAACATTTTCTGTGTTACCATCAATCTGAATATAATTTCTGTCGAGAATAACAATAAGATTATCTAACTTATTTTTAGCAGCAAACATAACTCCTTCCCAAGTGTTTCCTTCTTCATGTTCTCCATCTGATGTCATACAAATAACATAATTTTTCTTTTTATCCATCTTAAGTCCATAGGCCATACCAGCTGCTTGTGATAATCCACTTCCAAGTGGACCAGAAGTTGTTTCTAATCCAGGAAGAGTTGTTCTGTGAGGATGTCCTTGCAATCTACTACCTAGATTTCTTAATGTCATAAGTTCATTTACTGCAAAATAACCTGCATGTGCTAAAGTTGCATAAAGTGCAGGACATATATGTCCATTTGAAAGAACAAAATAATCTCTTTTACTCCATTGTGGATTTTTTGGATTATGTTTTAATATATTAAAGTAAATTGTTGTTAGAATATCTGTCATTCCAAGAGAACCAGCACTATGACCTGATCCTGCATTTTCAAGAGAATGTATTATATCTTGTCTTATAGAATTAGCCATAAGTTTTAGATTTTTTATATTATTTATTTTCTTCATTAGTCTTCCTCTTTTTATAAATTAAATATGGCTTTTCTATTTATAATATTTGTGTTTAGGATGTTATAGGTATTACGTAATAGAAATATTTTAAAAAACATAAAACATAATAATAAAAAACCACAGGTGATGTGAATGAAAACTAAACTACAAAATAATAAAAAAATAAATTATTTGGTAAACACAATAGCAACATATGACAACAAATTAATTCTTTTAGCGACTGATAGTGAATTAAATACATTTTCTCTTCCTGAAGGAAATAGATCTTATAAGGGAAAAAATGATAAATTGGGATTATTAGAATTTCCAGTTGAATATGCTTCAAAGTCATTTAAAGAACAAACAGGATTAATTTTTTCTTTAGATAATATATTGGGAAATTATCATTTTAATAGTTCTTCTGATACAAATGATAATCATTTTGTTGTTTATGGAAATGTTAAAAATTTTACTAAAGAACAAGCAAGTAATAATATTATTTTGGTTGAATTTGATGACATAAAAAAATATGCTTTTAAATTTAATAATAAAAACCATTATAAAATATTAGAAGATTGTATGAATCTTCCTATGAAAGAAAAATATCTTATTTAATTTTTTTTAATTTATTATTCCAAAACCAATTAATCTAAATCTACTTCCCAACATTCTAGAGATAGTGACTCTACTGCCTTTTTTAGCTGCAACTGGTTTTTTTAATCTACATTTAACTTTCTTACCTTTTAGTTCTGAAACAACACCTACTGTTGCAGCACTATTGACATTAAGCATAAGTACTTCTCCTTTTGCAATAGGTTTAACTTTAGCTTCTTCTTTTAATCCAACTACTCTATCTAATAAATCTACTTTCAGTTTAAGTTCTTCAAGAACAGGAGGAAGTTTACCTTCTTTTCCAATAACACAACCAATAAGACTATCTGATTTTACAATTGAAGGATCTAATGAAGTCATAACACCTATAGAACCTCCAGGCACTACACATTCAACAGATTCTCCACCTGTTTTTATTGCAGTTATTTTTGTTTTGATAGGTTTCCAAGAAACCTTATTTTTATCTTTATATGCAACTCCTGGCAAAATTTCAACTTTATCTCCTTCACAAAGTTTCCCTTGCACAAGAGCTCCTCCAAGAACACCACCTGTTATTTTTTCTATTTTTGTTCCAGGTTTATTTATGTCAAAACTTCTTGCGACATACATTATAGGATCTTGTTTTTCATCTCTTTTAGGAGTAGGTACATATTTTTCAATTGCTCTTATAAGTTCGTCTATATTAGTATTAGTTAAAGCAGATACAGGAATTATAGGAATATCATCCATTTCAGATTCTTTTAGAAATTTTCTTATTTTTTTGTAATTTTTTATTGCTTCTTCTTTTGATACAAGATCAATCTTGTTTTGTACAATAATTATATTTTTTATTCCAATAATTTTTAATGCCATTAAATGTTCTCTTGTTTGAGGTTGAGGACAATCTGCAGATGCATCTATTAACAATAATGCTCCATCCATTATTGTGGTACCTGCAAGCATTGTTGCCATAAGACTTTCGTGTCCAGGTGCATCAACAAATGAAATTTTTCTTACAAATTCAGATTTTTCATTGCAATTAGGACATTTTTTCTTTATAGTATACATATCACATTTTTTGCAATAATATATAGAAGTATCAGCATAACCTAATCGTATGGTTATTCCTTTTTTAAGTTCTTCACTATGTGTATCTGTCCACTTTCCTGAGAATTTTTCTGTTAATGTTGTTTTTCCATGGTCTACATGACCCACTAATCCAATATTTATTTTTGGTTGTTCTAATTTTTTACCCATTTTATTAGAATTCTGTGCTTGCTTTTTAATATTTTCCCTTATAATTTATATAATTGTAGGATTATAATAATCTGTTGCTTTTTTATCTACTTCTTTTTTAAGCATATTCCATAATTTATCAATAATTTCATTAGGCACATCAACACCTATCTGGTTTTTTATTTTTTCTAGGAAATCTCCTAATTCCCAAATTGCTCTTTTTTTACCTAATTGTTGTTGATTTTTTATTTCATCTATAATTATAGTCCAATCAATTTTTTGATTTTCAATAATATTTTTTACATCTTCTGCATCTCTCTGTCTGTCTGTTGCACATTTCATTATTATTAAATCATGAAGATCAGCTATTTTCACAATTAATTTATTTCCAAATTCAAAAGTATTTAAAGATCTTTTTCTCATATTTTTAGAAAAGAAAAATGAAATAACTTCATATTTGAATAAATCAAACCTTTCAGTATTTTCTTTTTGTCTAGTTAACATGATTGGTCGATTCTCTCTATCCATACCATAAACCTTAATAGAATTCATTTTTTTATAACCTAATGATATTGCTGCATTTTCAAATTCTTTTCTATCTTTTTCATTTTCAAAAACAAGATCAATATCTTTAGTAGTATCCTTTAATCCATGAAACATCATAGCTGTTCCCCCAACAGCATAAACAGTTATCTCTTTTTTTAGTTTTTTAGCTATATTTAATAATAACTCATATTGATTTTTTGTATTTATCATTTTAAATAATCCTCCAAATCAGCTTTATTTAAAGGGATTCGTATTTTCCATCTTTTCTCTATTTCTTTAAAATCTTTAGATTTGAATCCTTTAATCATTTCAGCAAAATTATCTCTTTTTTTTGGTAATAAAGAATTCATTAATGTCTTATTCATTTTCCTAGTTTTCATAATTTTTCTAGCTATTTCGTACAAAGCACCTACTGATCTTTCAACTTTATTTTCTCTTGCTAATTTACCTAATAAAGTCCAATTTTTAATTGATTTAAATAATCCTAATGCTGCAGTAATTACTCTAATTTTTTTTGTTTTAATTGCATAAATCAATGCTTCTTCTAAAGTTATTTCTCTTCCATAAACCTTATAAAAATTAGACTTAGCTAGTTTTATAGGAGAATATTTGTTGATTATATCATAGTAATCTTTACCTTTTATTTTATTTTTTTTATCAATATAGTGTATTCTTTTATTATCACTAGTATGTCTTGTTTTGACATAACCTTTTTTTCTCAATCTGTAAAGATAATAAGTTGCTTTTTTTTTATTCACATTTAAAATTTCCATTACTGAATTAGTTGTTTGAATTCCTTCTAGTTTTTTTAATAATTCTGAAGTTTTCATAATGTTAATGTAGCATAGATATTATTTAAATGTTTCTATTAATTTCCAATAATAAGTTAAATTTAGAACAAATATTATTTAAATGTTTCTTTTTTATTATGTATTTCTTTTAATGATTTCTCCTCTAAAATCATTATAAATATTATCAATATTCTTATCATTACTTAATAACCATGCTGTTTTTATGAAAATTGTTTCAGGAGTCATTAATAATTTATCTCCATATACTCCTAATTGTTTTAATTTTCTTCCAGCAGAATAAACATCCATATTTAATCTTCCATAAATTGTTTGGGGTGCAATAATCAAAGGTATTTTTAATTTTTTTATTACTGTTTCTATTTTGTTGTTAGTGATTGGAAGATGTCCAAGACCAGTCCCTTGTATAATAAGTGCATCAAATTTATTATAACAACTTATTTCATCTTCTGACATGTTCGGATGAGAAACAATAAAACCTATTTTTAGTTTTTCATTGAATAATGTTGTTTTTATTTTATCTTGTTTTGTTTTTTTGGTGTATTTATTATTAAGAACTTTAATTTTATTATTTACCTCCATATAAGGTGGAAGATTAATATTTTTGAAAGCATCTCTTTTAGATGTGTGCATTTTTCTTACATCGAATGCATTAAAAAGATAACATGTTTTATCATCAGATGTTGCATGCATACAAACACCTAAATCTCCAAAATCAGTTTCATTTATGATTTTTATTGCACATTTGAAATTCATTAATGCATCAGAACTCGGTCTATCAGAACTTCTTTGTGATCCCACCATAATAATTGGAGTTGATAAATTTTCAATACCCAATTTCAATGCTGAGGAAGTGTAGTGCATTGTATCTGTCCCATGAGTTAAAATTATTCCATCTGGAGAATGTTTGTCAATAATATTTTTTATTTCTTTTATCATTAGATTATATTCTTTAAATGAAATGTTTTCAGACATCCAGTTTCCTAAAAGTTTTAATTTAAAATTAGCCATTCCTTCAAGTTGTGGGAAGTATTTTAGAAATTCATCTGTTGTTATAGATGATGAAACTCCTCCTGTCTCATAATCAACTCTAGAAGCAATCGTACCTCCGCAATGAAGTATAAAAATATTTTTTTTATTTTCATATTTTTTTGTTTTAGGAAGTTTAGTGTTTTTTTTAGATATTTTTCCTTTTTTTATGTTTTTGATATTCTTTTTTTCAATACCTATATTATATCCATTTTCTAATTTTATGAACACAGTTTTATCTTCCTGTATTATTGTACCTTCTATTGTTTTCCCGTCTTTTAATATTATCTTGTCCATTTTCAAAACAATCCTTTTTCAATAGTTTGAATGTATACAATTGTAAGTGCTCCTGAAACTATAAGAACAGCTATTCCCAAAGGAATATGTATTCTCATCATAATTAATCCAAGAAGTGTGCCTACAATTGCTATTGTAATAAAAGAAATACTTGCCAAAGGACTTATTCTTATATTTGGTTTTTTCAGTTTCCTCTTTCTTTTTGCCATGTGATTTATTTGTATTGTTTGTTTTTAAATGTTGTGAAATATATAATTGTAGATAGATAAATATAAAAGCAAAATTTATTATTTTTCTATTATGGGATTATTTAATATTATAAAATCTATTTTTAAGTATGATAATAAAAATGAGATTAAGCAAAAAATAGATGATTATCTATTTTGTCTTCCAAATTTACTAGCAACATGTGATGTTATATATAAAAAACCAGACAAAATAATCGATAAAACAACAAGAAGAGTTACAAGAGAAAAAATACAAGATTTTGCAGATCAAAACAGAAGAGAAATTATACAAAAATCTAAAAAATACAAGAAAAGATTGGAAGAATTTATTGAAACACCTTCTTTTTATGGATCACCAAACATATTATTTAATTTTGATTCTTGTGTGGATTGTGTAAGAGTAGATAATATAAAATATCAATTTAAAGAATTTTATGATTTGGTTAAGAATAGTTATAAATAGTTAAATATAAAAAGAATCTCACTTTATTGTTTTTATGGGGATATTATCTTTTTTAGGATTTGGAAGAAATGAAGATTCTTTGGATTTAAGAATTGCGAAATGTATCGTCCTTTATTCTAAATTGTATGGGGAATTAAAGAATAAAGAATCTAAAGATGAAATTGAAAAACACTTGAAAAAGATAAATATGCTGTTAAATGATTTTATTAATCACCCTGAAAAGTATAAGTCATTTTCAAATATTTTTAATATAGAAATAATAAATTGGAAAAAATTAAATAAAAATGAAAAAGATTATGTGTGGATAACAATAAAATTGTTATCTGATCTTTGGAGAAATCATAAAAATGGAAATCATAAAAAATCTTAAAATATCAAAATTGGAGATTTTAAAAAAATGAAACAAGTTATACTCGTTCGTGAGGATTTGAAGATGCCAAAAGGCAAGATGGCAGCACAATGCGCACATGCAGCAGTAGATGCTACTCTGTATTCTGATTCAGATATTGTAGATGAATGGAGATCAGAAGGGGCGATGAAAGTTGTTTTGAAGGTAAAGGATTTGGATGAACTTTTAGAATATCACAGAAAAGCAAAAAGGGGAAAGTTTACAACAGCAATGATAAAAGATGCTGGAAGAACTGTATTTAAAACTCCAACAATAACTTGTTTGGCTATAGGTCCAGATGATGACAATAAATTGGATTTATTGATAGGGAAATTGAAGCTGATGTGATTTTTATAATATTTAAATAAAAGTGTGCTATCCTATATTGAGTTTACACTCAAATAAACATGTGCAGGTGTTTCATAA
>CAYLKE010000018.1:0-10469 GCA_964384425.1 uncultured Methanosarcinales archaeon
CTATAGCGTTATCGCTATGTGTCCTGTCTGTTTCTGCTAAATATCTTAGTTTTTTCTTCTTAGAATCTTCAGATTTTTTTCTTTTTGATTTTTTATTTTCTGTTTTTAATCTGTCTATTTCTTTTTTCAATTCAATCATCTTTATTTCTCTACCTATAGCTAATTTAACAAATCTTTCAAGTTGAATAGCTCTTTTTTTAGCACTCTCTTCAGCTTTTTCTTTTGCTTCTATTGCTTCACCTAAAGAAAGCTCTTCCTTCTTAACACCTACTTTCAATATTGCTAACTTAAGACTTGCCAATATCCTATCTAAAGCTTTGGTTAATGAATTAACTTCTTCAATATTTGATTTTTTTAATTTTACATCAAGTTCTCCATCCATTATTCTATCAACTTTCTTTGTTAAATCATTTATGGAATTAGATATTGATCGTGAAAATAAATAAGAAATAATTACAACCAATATAAATAACAAAATTGAAAAAATCATTGTTCGGTACAAAAGAGAATTCAAATCTTCAAATACTTCAGATTTATCTATTTCTACAACTAATCCTAATTCATATTCAGGTAAATATTTTGTATATGCAAATACTTTTTCTCCCCTATAATCTTCAAGCTCATATAGATTTTCTTCTCCTTCTAATGCATAAGCCATAGATAGTTTAGAATTATTATAATTAGTAAGAGAGTTCTTATCATAATTAAATCTAGGTTCATTTAAAAAATGTATTTCATTATCCTTTTCTATTCCTACAAGAACTTCTTCAGTATTACGAAAATTTTTGTTTTCTTCAGATATTTTTTTAATTTCAACAATATCTGATACTAAAACAATCACCCCTAAAAATTCTTCATCAAGATACAAAGGTGTTGAAATATATGTTTTAAAAGAAAATTTATCTTTTGATATATAAAGATGTGTTTTGTTAATACTTTTTCTGAAAAAATCCTCTTTAGAATAATCTTTATCAACCAATAAATCTTTATTTTGAGACGTTACAAGTAATCCTTTTTGATTTAAAATTATTATTTCTTTTATATTATCTTTTGTATCTAAACTAAAATCCAACAATATTTCATCAACCATATCTAAAAATTTACTTTCACCAGTATCGTAAAATTTTTTAAGATTCATTCTCATATGAAGTTTGCTACTTACAAAATTCATAATTTCTTTTTTATGTTCAAAAGAATAATGCAATCTTTCATAATAAGAATTTGCAATTATCTCCAAATTAGAAGATGTTTCTGTAATCAAAGAACTTCTAAAAGAATAATAATTAAAAATAGAAACAAAAGTTATACTTACAAATATCAAAAGTATAAATATTAATGTTAATCTATTTTTTAATTTCATATTTTTCTCTGATTTTTTTGATTTTGTTTTTTTGTCTTTATCTTTGTTTTTGATTTTTTTGATTTTGTTTTTTTCTTTCTAATTTTCTTTTTATTTTTTTATTTTCTTTTTTAGAGACCCAATTTTTTAAAAATAATATAAATGCAATAGCTATAAGAAGGTAAGAAATAGCAAAGCAGGAATCAGAAATAACACCATACCAACCATAAATATCATTCCAAGAGTAATATGAATAAAGTATATCTCCCCAAAAATTAAAAAAATATGCTACTGCCAAATGCAAAAAAGGCAATCCAAAATTCTTTAATTTATTAAAAAATAAATAAATGGAAATAGTGGATATAAATATTAATAAACTAACAATAGGATAAAAATAATTTAAAAATAATTCAAGGTAGGAATTTCCTATTTCAAAACCAGTTATATAATTATAAGTTATAAAAAATACAATAAAACCTGAAAAAATAGCTAATATTGATGTAATTGCTAAACCCGTAACGATTCTTCTGTTTTTTTTATAAAGATAAACTGAAAAATAAGTAAATGCAAAAAACAACAACAAATAACTTAAAACCCACATAATATCTGGAAATCCTAATTCTGGGGAAAAACCTTGCGATGATAAAATATCCCAAGATATCTCTGCAATTAATGAAAATAAAAGACCTATTGATAAAAAACTAAAAAAGACTTTAAGAACTTTTTTTATAGGAGAAACTTTTTTATCTTTAAATATTTTAAATAATAAAACTATTGATAAGATAACTGCTAATAATGAAAAAAAGTTTATTGTTGTATACAAAATATTTTGATATTGTTCTAAAGCCATTTTCACCTCTTATTTTTTAAAGATATTTTCTATATCTTTTTGAACAGATTTTTTGTTTTTATTATCTATTTTTTGCTTTTTTTTATGACCAAAAATCGTTTCAGTTTCTGATTTAAGATAATCATACAAATCATGATCAATAATCCCTTTATTTAATAAAGTTTTATAATATTTAAATAATTTGCTTTTTGTTATCTCATTATTCTTCTTAAGATCTTCAAATTCAAGATTACCTATAGGTCCAAGTGTTTCTTTGAAAAGTTTTTTTATTTCTTTATCAATTATACTTTCAGAGGAAAATAATACTCTAATAGGTTTTATCTCTTTTACTGGTTTAAGAGGAATAGTAAAGAAAAATTCACTGCCTTTTCCAGGTTTACTGTTTACACCAATTGATCCTTCTTGAGATTCTACAATACCCTTACATATTGCCAAACCCAATCCAGTCCCACCATGTTTTCTATAAATTGTTTGTTCAGCTTGAAAAAATGGTTCAAATAATCTTTTTTGATTTTCTTTTGATATGCCTATTCCTTGATCTATGACAGAAAACTTGACAAAATTACCTTCTCTTTCTCCTTTTATTATTATTTTTTTATTGTTTGGAGAAAATTTTATTGCATTATTTAACAGATTTCTTAGAACTTGCATAACTCTATCAGGATCAACTTCAAAAACAGGTAGTTTTTTCACTTTATTTACAATAATAATGTTCTTTTCAGGCATAAAACCTTTCATGCTTTTTATTAACTCTTCTACATATTTATTAAGACTAGTTTTTATGAATTTAAATTTTAATCTTGCTGCTTCAATACGAGATATCTCTAAAAAATCACTTATAATCCTATCTAGTCTTTCAGTATTCTTTAGAACTAAATTCATAGATTCTTTTTGCTCATTGTTTAATTTTCCATAATATCCTTTGAGAAGCATCTGTATCTGTGCTCTCATAGGAGTCATAGGACTTCTTAGTTCATGTGATGTTATTGATAAAAATTCTGTTTTTGCTTTATCTATTTGCTTTCTATTTTCATCTAGACTAGCAAGTGCTTTTGTTGATTTGTTAAATGAATTTGCTAATTCTTCTAATTCATCACCAGTTTTTATATCAATCTTAGCATCAAAATTACCATGTTCTAATTGATTTACAGAATCAGATATTTTTCTAATAGGTTGAGTTATTGTTTTATTGACAAAATAGATTAAGAATAAAAAAATAAATATTAACAAGATAAATATTCCCAAAATTACATTAGTAGAATTTCTCAAATTTTTTGATACTATTTCTTTGTTATTATTTGACAAAAAAGTAATAAATTCTTTTATATTATTTATAGGATATGTGAATTCATCCATATATGTTGTTGCACATACAATTAGATCATGTCCTTTAACTTCAGAACAATACATATATTTAGATCTTATATCACCATCTCCATCTTCCCAATCATAATAACCTTCAGAATCTTTCTCAAAACTTCTTTCCAATATCTCCCAGAATCCAGGAAACTCTTCAGCCAAGTTATATAAGTCAAAACCAATCAAATTAGGATTGACATGAAATTGATTTATACCCTGAATATCATGCACAGCAGTATATCCCGTATCTCCAACTTTTTGTACAGCTATTGATTTAAGAGTTTCATTGTTTCTTAATAATTTAATATCATAATTACCATAAAAATCTAAGAATATTTTTATTTCATCTGAAACAGAAAGGGATTTCTGTTTTATCAGTTCCTTGCTTGAATCTTCAATAATTTCTGTAGATTTAGATATAGATAATTTAGAAAAAGTATCAAAATTTTCAACAATATTTGAACCAAGAATACTATAATTATAAAATACAAAAATAGAAGAAATAAACAATATACTAATTATTAAGATAATAAAAGTTGTTATTTTTTTATTGAGATTTCCAAAAAACAATGATTTCAGATTAAATTCTTTCTTTTTTTCCATCTATCCCTCTTTAAATTAAAATAAACAAGCAATATTACTTCTTAATTTATTACTTCTTAATTTTTAATGCTTTATCGACAAACATACAACTCTCTTGTATAAGTTCTTCATGTTGACTCATATCAAGTGCATAAAATATTGCCTTTGTTTCACTTTCTTTAATATTATTCACAAGACTTGATATGAATTTTGCAACAGTTGATTTATTCTGGTAAATTGTTAAATTAGTTAGTGAATCAAAAATAAGATATTTAAAATTATGTTTAAGAAATTTTTTTATTGTTAAAGAAAGTTCAGTAAGAGCTCCTGGAGAACTTACAAAATAAACCCCTTTTGCTTGTTTTGGAGCTTTTTTTATTGTTTTTGTTATTGCATCTATAAATACTATATTATCAGTATTGACTTTTTTCTTTTTTAATGTTTCTTCAATAGAAGTGTATGTTTTATTTAAAGTAACATAGCAAATACTATGTTTAGACAATTGTTTAACAACATCAAGAGAAACTTTATTATATTTCATACTAGGTATAATAGCTACAATCGTCTGATTTTCTTCAAGTTCTTTTTTTGCATTTAATTTAGCCATTTCTATTAGTTTTGATTATTTTGTATATTTTTTGACTTCTTTTAATAAATTATCTAAATCAAAGGGTTTTTGTATAAAGCCCATAATATTCTTAGATTTAAGTAAATCTTCTTTTTCTGCTTCTGTTATCTTAACAGCAGTCAAATAAACTATATTTGTACCTTTCATTTTAGGAATAATCTCTCTCACTGGTGTTCCAGGCATCATAATATCCAACAATATCAAAGCAGGTTTTTTCTTTTCAGCCTTGAATTTCTTTAATGCCTCATCTGCATTATTTGCTGTTATCACCTCATATTTGTTCTTTTTTAAAAGTGTTTTCACAGTATTTCTAATATCTGGTTCATCATCCACAATCATTATTTTTTTTGTCATTTTTTTCTCCATTTTTTTGATTTTTTTATTTTTGATTTTTTAAAAAATTCACTAACTTTATTTAAAAGATAATCAGGAGAAAATGGTTTTTTTATAAATCCATCTGCCCCATCCATAACAACCTCTATTTTTGGAACTATTGAAATATATGCAATCTTAATATCCTTGTCATTTCCTTGTCTAAATAATCTCAAAACATCATAACCACTTAAATTGGGCATAAGAATATCTAATAAAATAAGATCATAATTGTTGTTTTTTGTAAGTCTTAATGCACTTTTTCCACTTGATGCAATTGAAACAGAATAATTTGCTTTCTTTAGAATACGTTTTATCTCAATTAAGTCTTCTTTTTCATCATCAATTACTAAAATCCTCTTTTTTACCATTCTATATTATAATATATATTTAATATTCTTATTTATAACTATATAAATATTATGTTTTATTATTTAATGATATAATCATGAATTCAATAAAAATTATTTTTTGTGATTTTTTATTAGATGAGATATTTGATTAGTCATTGTTTTTTTATGTATTGTAAATTCTTTGTTAGTCATTTTCTTATAATCAGATTTTATTTTTGAATAAGATTTATTATCTGCTTTATTGTTAGTCCTATTATTGTTATTCTTTAATTTGCTTAATGCTTTTTTTAGAGCTTGATCATCTACAATAGACGAGGATTTTGATTCTTGTTTTGTTTTAATGTTCTTTTTCATATTTTTTATCATCGCTTCTTTATATGGATCTGATTTAGAAGAGGATTTTGATTTTTGATTTCTTCTTTTTTCTTTGTTTAATTTTTTCTCAAGTTTCTTTTTCTTTTTTCTTTCTTTTTTCTCTCTTTTTTTGTTGTTTTTATTCTTATTTTTTATTTTATTTGAGGAGGATTTAATATTTTTATGATCTTTATTTTTGCCCACAATTTTACCATTAACTATTTTAAACTTTTTTCCTTTTGCTAGAAGCTGTTTTCTTATTGTTAATTCTTCATCTTCTATTTCAGCAAGTCTTTCATTGTATGATTTATTAAGACTATCATATTCTCTTTTTGCAACTTTATGTTCAACAAAATAATTTTTCTGAAGTTTTTTAAGTGATGTAATTACTTCTGTTCTCTCCTCTGCTAAATCAACAAGTATTTTTTCTGGAGCAAGTAATCTTATTCTTTTGTATCTCAATTTAGTTCTTTCTTTAATTATTTTGGAAATATCTTTTTCATATTTTCTCATTGATTTATTGAATGTTCTTGTACCAACTGATTTTTGTTTGAAATGTTTTCTTTGCATTTCTTTTTTCATTGAAAGAATCTTTTCTTCTTTTTTATTTAAAGATATTATTTTTTGTGAAATTATATATCTCATATAATATTTATAACTATACCATCCAAACAATATCATCATAACAGATAAGAACAGTAATCCTATCCAATTCTCAACAATGAAAAATAATATGTTAAATTCTGAACTTTCTATTGCCAAAGTCAATTCTGCTTCTTTTGCTCTTTGTAATGCAGTTTCATAATCTTCTCTCTGAAATGCAACTTTTGCCAATTTAAGTAATTGCTCAGTCTCAGTAAACTTTCTTCCCACATTTATGAAATTACCTGTTATAAAATTTTTATATCTTATTAATTGTTTTTTAGTGTTTTCCACAAAACTTAATGTTGAATAATATAATTGCAACTTACTTTCTAATTCTTTAATTTTATCGTCTGCTAAGAAAGATGTTTCTTTCATGTATTCTATTCTATCAGTTATTTGTTTTGCTTCTTTTCTTCTGTTAGATTCAAACTCTGATTTAGCATTATCCAAAAATCTTTTTATTTTTGCAACAGGGAATCCTGCATCTATCATCTCTTGAATACTAACAAGAGATTCTTCAATTGAATTATTTATATCTTCCCTGCTGTAAGTAAATATCTTAAGTACAACTGTCCTTTTATCCACATATTCTTCTCTGAAATTTTCAGCTCTTGCGACAGCAGATATAACTATATCAATGTCATATTCAGATCTGTCAAAGTATTCAGGAGATGTTATTTTTACATCAAACTGTTTCATTTCGTTGTAATCTATACCATTTAAAATTTCAGGTGAAAATTCTAAGTATTGTGAAAGAAATCCCACAATATTCATCTCAACTTCACCTAGTATTGTATCTGGAAATATATTTGTTACTGTAACAGGAAATGAATCATCTTCACCTCTAACAAGTTCGAATACTTTTGATGAATTTACAACAGTTCTACCTGATTTTAATGCATCTGCAAATTTAGTTGCAGTTGATCCTCCACCACTCCCTGAACTTGGAACAACCCCTACAAATCCTCCTGAAGAACCTCCTCCACCTCCACCTCCTGAACCAAGAATTGTTTGTGGTGCATTAACAATTACATTTATAGTGTCTTCAAATATTAGACTTAAATTATGAAGGTCAGAACCTGTTGAGTTTTGTCCTGTTGCATTTGCAACCACAACAAAATTACCTGTGCTTGCTGTACTAGGTATTGTTACTTCAATTATTTTCTGATATTTATCTCCATATTCCATATCACCTATATAATTTTCAAGAGCTCCAAATGTTACTTGCCAATCATCAGGTATGTCAAATACAAGACTTACATTACTTGCATTTCCTAAACCTAAATTCTCAATTTCCGCTGCAAATGTAACAGCAGTATTGCCCAATGTTACAGATTTTGTATCAGTTGAAGGTGTTGTAAATGTAGTTGAAACAAGAGGGTTATTAGCTGATACAACAATTGTTATTGTTGTTAATTGTGTTGAAGGAGTTGCATTTTCATTAGTTGCATTTATTGTTATTGTAATTACTTTTAATGTTGAAGTTGCTATATCTGAAACTTCTATTTTTCTTGTTTCACCAGAAGGTATTGTGACAGTGCTTCTATCAAAATTAGTCTCATTAGAATCAGATGTTAATTCGAAAGATAAAGAATAATCTCCTGTATTATTTAATGTTATATTACCTAAAGTTACATTCTGATATAATATTGCATTTATTGGTCCAAGAGTAGATGGAGTTCTAGTCCAAGTATAATCATATTGTATGGTTTTATTTATTATTGCACTTACATCTGAATTTCCAACACTATCATTTGCATAAAGTCTTAAATTATATGTTCCATTTTGTGTTGCATTAAATACTCCTTCATATAATCCAGATGTTACATTGTATGTTAATGTTGTATTTAAATAACTACTATCATTTTGTGAAGATAATTTTCTTTGTAAAAGTACTGTGTCTACTGCAGTTACATTGTCTGTTACATTTGCATAAATTGATATATTTTTTCTAGGATCAAGACCATCTTCGGTAGATGGATCTGTTGTCAAACTAATAAATATAGGAGCATAAGTATCTACAGTAAAATATCTTGTTTCACTAGTATTTGAATTATTTAATGTGTCATTACAAGTTATATTCCAATAATGTGTTCCATTATTTAATCCTGTTGCAGTCAATAAAGTAGAACTTCCATTTACAACAGAAGTATTACTGGATTCCAATATTCCATCAACATATAAATAACATTTTAATGAAGAGTAATAATTATCTGTTGCTGTAAAATTAATAGTTACTGATGATGAAGATATGTTTTTTCCATTTTCTGTGTTTAGATTTATTGATGGAACGATAGAGTCAGTTATATTAAACCTAGTAATGTTTGTCTGTATGTTATTTGAAGTATCATTTGCCCACCAGCTTACAATATACTCTCCAACAAATAATGTATTCTCAAATACAAATTGATAGATTGATGATACATTTGTTGTAGACTGTATTTGTACAGATGTATTTGGAAGAGTTACATTTGCAAGAACAGTATCTATTCCAAAGAAATCAGTTATAGTTGCATTGCAAGTTATGTTTCCTGATAAATTTCCAGTTGTAGGTGTACAGATTATACTAGTTATTAAAGGAGATGTTATATCTAATGTTGTAAAATAAGTTGTTTCTGTGTTGTTTACATTATTCGATGTGTCATTGATTATATAGGTTATATTAAATTGTCCTGCATCATTTGGTATGGTATAAAAGGCATTATATTTATCTCCTATTGAGTTTGTTAATTCTAATAAAGTATTTGATCCATTATTTTGTGTTATATTTGCATATACTTTGTCTACTGCTACATTATCTGTTGTGTTTACTGCTATTTCAATGGTATTTCCTATTCCAAAAGAAGTTCCAGCAATTGGAACAATATTTGTTACACTTGGTTCGATAACATCATTTACAATGAATGTTGTTGTTTGTGTATTGTTTATATTATTTGTTGTATCATTTGTATAATACGTTACATTGTATTGTCCAATGTTTGCAGGAGCTGTGAAAGTGTTGTTGTAATAGTTAGTTGAATCATTTTGTATTAATTGTAATAATATTGATGTTCCATTTGGATAGGTTATATTTGCATAAACTGTATCGACTGCTACATCGTCTGTTGCAGTTATTGCTAGAGGGATTGTATTTGTTATGTTATAATTTGTTCCACTTATTGGAATTGGATTAGATACTGATGGATTTGTTATATCATTTACAATAAATGTTGTTGATTCTGTGTTGTTTATGTTGTTGCTGGTGTCGTTTGCAACTATTGTGATCGTGTATGTTCCAATTTGATTTGGAGCAGTGAAAGTGTTGTTGTATTTGTCTCCTATGGAATTTGTTAAGGTAATGTTTTGTGTTGTAGTGTTAGGGAAAGTTATTGTTGCGTAGACTGTATCTACTGCTACATCATCTGTTGTGTTTGCTGAGATTGTTATTGTGTCAGATACATTGTAGTTTGTTCCACTAGGTGCTAAGTCGAATACAGATGGGTTGATGACATCAATTGTTGAAAAATTATCTGTTGCAGTATCTGTATTTCCACTAGTATCATTTGCCCACCAAGATACATTATATGTTCCCAAATATATTGAATTTGTAAATATAAAATAATATGTATTTCCTATATTATTTACAGATTGTATTTGAAATAATCCATTTGGATAAGTAACATTTGCTTTTACTATGTCTACTGCTACATCTTCTGTTATTGTTACATTACAAGTTATATTTTGCAATAAATTTGCAGGATCAGGATAACAGACTAATGGATTTATTATTGGATCAGTTACATCGTTTACAATAAATATTGTTGATTCTGTGTTGTTTATGTTGTTGCTGGTGTCGTTTGCAACTATTGTGATCGTGTATGTTCCAATTTGATTTGGAGCAGTGAAAGTGTTGTTGTATTTGTCTCCTATGGAATTTGTTAAGGTAATGTTTTGTGTTGTAGTGTTAGGGAAAGTTATTGTTGCGTAGACTGTATCTACTGCTACATC
>CAYLKE010000019.1:0-5510 GCA_964384425.1 uncultured Methanosarcinales archaeon
TTGAAGTAAATCAGGGATATATTTAATTTTTATGAAAAGTTTTGGGACAAACCCCTATTATAGAAAACTATATAAGCAAAATACTACTTATTGCTGTTATGATAACAACAACTACAGAAAATATACCTGGAAAAAAAGTCGAAGAGATTTTGGGTATAGTAAAAGGAAGTTCAATAAGAACAAAACATGTTGGTAGAGATTTTATGGCAGGATTAAAGCATCTTATTGGTGGAGAACTTAAAGGATATACTGAGATGATTGATGAAGCAAGAGATCAATCATTTGAAAGAATGATAAAACATGCAGAGAAACTTGAAGCAGATGCAGTAATAAATGTTAGATTAAATACTTCACAAGTAATGCAAGGTGCTGCAGAAGTTTTAGTTTATGGAACTGCTGTAAAATTAAAAAAATAAAATTAAGCATACTTTTTTATTTTGTTTTTTATTATTTCAAAAATACTTTTTACATTATGATAAATTATGTTCTTTTTTTCAGATTTCTTAAAATAAGTAACAGGAAATACAATATCCTCGATAGTATTACTTCTAACTTCCAAAGTATCTGTATCTAATGTTGGAGAACTAGTCATGAAATAATCAGCATTATCTGGAGAAACCTTATCTACTTCTTTAAATAAATAAGAACTTATATTTTCACCAAATTTAACACTTCTAAGATTAATCTTGATGTCTTTCTTATCAACAGTATTGCCTAGTCTTACTTTTTTTCCTTTGTAAGTTTCAAAATCCCAATTTTCATTCCAATAAATTTCTTCAGCCATTTTCACCTCTTTAAGATTTAATTAATCAAATCAAACAATTCATTTAAATATCTTTCTATAGAAAAATTTTAATACCATCTTAATCCCATTTATTAATCCTTGTTTAACTTCTTTAGAACGAGAATAATCTGTGTAAATAACTTTTATAGGAATTTCAATAAAAGAAAAATTATGTTTATGTATCTCCCCCATTACTTCAGAACACCATTCATATCTATCGTACGAAAAACTTATTTTTTCAATTACTTTTCTATTAAATATTTTAAAACCTGTTTGAGAGTCTTTAACATAAACATGAAAGAATATCCATGTAATAAAACTTCCAATTAAATTAAGAATTTTCTTATAAAAAGGCATGCCTTTGTTATATATCATCCTAGAACCTATGACAATATCATACTCTTCTGCCTCTTTCAAGAGTTTAGTAATATCTTTTGGATCATGTTGTCCATCTGAATCCATAAAAACAATATATTCATAATCATGTTCTTTTGCATATTCAAGTGCAGTTGATGCAGCAACTCCCTGACCTCTATTTATAACATGTTTTATTACTATTGCTCCTGCATCTTTAGCAACTTTTCCTGTGTCATCTTCTGATCCATCATCAACAACAAGCACTTCATCATAACCTTCTTTTTTTATTCCTTCAATAACTTTTCCAATTACTTTTGATTCATTTAATGCCCCTAATGCAATCAAAACCTTTTTCTCATCAATCATTTTTCCCAGTTAGTTTAATTATGTGCCAGCCAAAATCTGTTTGAATAGGTTCAGAAATGTCTCCAATATCCTCTAATTCAAATGCTGCTTTTTCAAATTCAGGAACCATTTTATTTTTTCCAAACCATCCAAGATCTCCTCCATTTTCTGATGAAGGGCAAGTTGAATAGTTTTTAGCAAGTTCTGCAAAATCACTTCCATTCATAATTTTATTATAAATTTCTTCAGCAAGTTCTTTATCATCAACAAGAATATGAGATGTTCTTATTTTTTCAGGAACAACTATTTCTTTTGTGTTGTTTTGTTGACAATCCCAATCAACTTTCCAAACACTTATTTTTCCACCTGTGAATTGCATTCTTTCATCAAATTTTTCAAAACATTTTGTTCCATGTCCGTCATAAAAGAATAATTTTGCAAATGTACTAAACCCTTGTTCAGGAGATGCCATCATTATAGAATATTTTCCATTATCATTGAAAAGCATGAGTGCAACATCTAAAGCTATACTTCCATTTCCCATAAACTTTTTTAATCCATCTTTTGTAGGATAAGTAAGGGATGTTGCATATGCTTTTTGATCACCATTCATAATATAACCTTCTCCTTTTTCAAGATCTATAGTATAAATCGCTTGTCCATTTTGAAGACCTATTGGGCATTCTATAATTTCCCCCTTATCTTCACATCCAATCTTCCCACCATAATATCCTGGCCAAGGACTTATCCATGTGTCTGCTTCTGTTGATTGTATTTCATAATAAATTTGAGATGCTTCTTCTTCAGTTAAGCCAAAATCACTTTGTAATAATTCAACACCTTTATCTGATGAAAGTTTTTTTGTTTTTAGATACATTTCTGCTTTATTAAAATCCCAGCTTCCAAAATGTCCCCAAACACCTGCTTTTCCGACCATATCTTCAGAAGTTATATAATAATTTTCAGGAGGATTACAATGTGTGTATTGCAGAACATCAACAATCTGTTTATTACTTAATCCTTCTTTACTCAATCTTTCTGATGCATCTTTTCTATCCATTAAAATTATATCATCTAAAATTTCTATTGTTGTTGGGTCATGTTTTATTATATTATTTAATACAATAAATGCATTATTGTTTCCACAATCAACCATTCTTAATATCCCAATTGTTTCTTTTTCATTATTTGTTACAAGACTTTTTCCTATCCAATGTGCCATATATCTGTCTTGTCCAGCACCGTCAAATGTTACTTGTCTGTCTGCAACAGTTATAAACCAGTGCCCAAAGTCCCACCATGAATTAATAATTGCATCTTCTGGTGTGTTTTCTTTAATATTAATAAGCGTATTATACCATGCATCATTCATACTAGGTATTTCATTTTGTGCTTGTATATAACCTGTTGATACTGGACTTATCATCATAAGACAAAAAATAACAAATACTGAATATTGTATAAATCTTTTATCTAAGTTAATTTGTTTTGCAATAAATTTTGAAAATTCATAAACTCTTCCACAAAAAAATCCAATTCCTACTGCAAGTGCAGGCAACAATAATAATGTAAACCTTATCCCTTGCATTGTTGTAAATGTCATCCCAAAAAACCAACTTCCAAACAATAAGAATGCAAATGGATCTATGAATTTTTTATCTTTTCTTTTTATCAAGTAAGTTAGTGATAATATTATTCCAACAATAGCTATAAGATAAAGCAATGAACCTCCCATTGCATCAACAACACCTTTAAAAGAGACTGCGTTAAGTTCTGCAACAGTTGTTCTTATATTTGGCCAAACATCTAATGTTGCAACTGTTTTTAATGTAGAAAATCCACTAAATGGACCAGTAATAAAATTAAAAAAGTTTTTCCAACCACTAAAAATCCATACAAACACAAAAGATGTTCCAAGATAAAATAATGATTTCTTTATCTCTTTGTATATTGTACTTGTTGGTGTTTTTTGCATGTATTTGCTTAAATAACTAGGAAGATATTTTTTTGTATCAAAGATATTTAATTTTATGAAGTATATTATTCTTGCAACCATTGCGAATACAATAAATGTCATCACATACCACCATGATCCCCATGCATAAGAAAATACTCCTGTAAATAAACCTGCTAATCCAAAATAAAAATATGATTTTTTAGTATTCTTTTCTTCTATCCCATAAATAAGGAATGCAATTATTGTGAGTGGAAAAAATACATTGTATGCATCTGTATCACTAAATCCTGCAGCTGTTCTTCCCATAAATACTGAATGAACTGCAATTATCAATGCTGAGAAAAATCCACCTACATTTCCACTAATTCTTTTTCCTATAAAAAATGCAGGAATTACAGCAAGCGCAGATATTAAAACTGGAATCCAGAATGCTATATTTTTAACAGTAAAATTTCCAAAAATAGATGTTGTCCAATAAATTGCTGAAATAACTAATGGGTGAAAAGATATTTTTGCATCTGAACCTATCGGTGCCATTCTGTATTTATCCCAAACGATTTTTTGCGAGAAATCAACATGAGGATATTTTAGTTTTTGGGCTTCAGTCCCTTCTGCATATCCTGTCCCAACAATTCCTTTTTCAATATAATTTTCAGCATGTCTTAAATAGAAATAAGGATCTATAGCAATAAGATATGTTTGCCCTGTCTCATCTCTTAATTTTTCTTTAAAATTATTCGAGAGGGCTACTTTTTGTTGTTCTATCTGGTCTTTATTATTTTCAACCATCTTTTCAAATTCTCTATCAATAATCTTGTTTTTGTTTTCATCAGGCAACATAGGATATTGTGCTTCTACTTGAGATGCAACTTGATTTTTGATATTATTGTAAATAGTTTCTTCTGCCCAATCATCTGTTTTTGAAAGAGTGTATGGTTGAGATCGTAAAAATACAGAGAAAAATATTGCAATAAGTATGAAAAAGATAGGGATTAAGATTTTTTTATTTTTTGTAAACCATTTCCATATACTTGCTAATCCTTCAAAAGAAATTTCTGCTTCATCTTTTATTGTTTCTTTTTCAGCTTTTCTAAGTTCTTTAGAAACTTTTTCTTCCTCTTTTCTTATTTTTTCAAGTTCTTTTGATTTTTCTTTTACTATCTCTGTTTCTTCTTTAAGATGTTTCTTTTTTTCTTCAAGAGATTGAAGTTCTTCTGAATCTTTTTTTATTTCTTTAGAAGTATCCTTTATTTTTTTATTTATCTCTTTTTCACTCTCTTTTTCTTCATCTATTATGAGCTTATCTAAAAATGAACGTATTTTCCCTAATATTTTGATCCCCTCCGTTTTAATATTATCTGTTATTATATAACAATGATTAATTAAGTAATATATCTCATTAAGAGCTAATTTTATAAATATTACTGAACAATAATATAAATATGGCATATTGTGATATTTGCGGACAAGATAAAAATTTGAAACAAGTTGCAATAGAAGGCAGTGTTTTGAATGTATGTGACAATTGCAAGGGAAATGGAAGAATACTGAATACAAATAAGAAAAAATTGATGTTTAAGAAAAAAGGATATAGTAATTATAAAGTTCCTGAATTAGAAGATTCCAAAATAATAAGAAGTGATTTTTCAAAAATTCTTAAGGATGAAAGAGAAAGAAAAGACCTTACACAAAAAGAACTTGCATCAAGAATGGGTGTAAAAGAAAATATAATACATAAACTTGAAACAGGCCATATGCATCCAACAGATAACATGATAAAAAAACTTAAGAAATTCTTTGATGTTAGTTTTTATGAGGAAAAGAAAGAGAAAAAAGAAAATAATGAAGGTAATGAAAAAGTTGTTAGGAGTGAGAGTGGAGAAGGTTTTGTATTAGGTGATTTTATTAAAAAGAGATAAATTGTTTTTTTAACTATGTACTGAGAAGGTATAATATATACTTGAACTATGCGTTAGGAAAGTATAAAAAGTGCCTTAACTATACGCTGGCAACTGTGCTATCCTATATTGAGTTTACACTCAAATAAACATGTGCAGGTGTTTCATA
>CAYLKE010000020.1:0-4995 GCA_964384425.1 uncultured Methanosarcinales archaeon
AGAAGTACTTTTGTAAAATAAACACTATTACGGGTGAAGTATTTTAATCTTCTTAATTTTTCTTTTGATTTTTTTGGAGCAGAAACATATTTTCTTTTTGAAAGATAGTCTTTATGTATTATTTCACTTTTCCCTACTAAAAATCCTTTAAACTTTTTGGATATTCTATAAGTAAATTCTGTGTCATCTTGATATAAAAACATCTTTTTAATGGGTAACCCCTGTTTAGCTACAGCATTTAAATTAAGTAATAATCCCGTGTAAACAGACCAATTTATTTCTAATAAAGACTCATTAATATATTTTAACCAAGTAAGGCTATTAAAACGTATACTTAAAGGAAAATTCCCTTCATCCAATAAATTTTGTTTTGAAACTAAAAAACCTATTTTAATTTTATCTTTTTCTAAGATATGTTTAGCCCTTTTTAATTCTTTTAATGAATTTTCTGTTGCTTCACAATCATCATCAAAAAGCCAAACCCACTCCATTTTTTGTTTAATAGCTTCTTTTATACCTATATTATATCCTCCTGCAGATCCCAGATTAATTTTATTTTCTATTATAGATATTTTTTCAGATTTAAACTTTTTTTCAACAAATTTTTTAATATTTTCTTTAGAACCATTATCCACAATAATAATTTTATTTATTTTTTTATTAATAAGAGATTTTATACATTCAAATAACATCTCTTTTCTATTCATGGTGAGAATAATAGCAGCTATTTTTTTCATAATATTTATTATATCGTTATCTTTAAAAAGATTCTCTCTATTTTATTTTATGAAATTTAAAAAATTAATTATCTCTCCTCATGCAGATGACGAAGTTTTAGGTTGTGGAGGAGTTTTGGATAAAGATACCTTTGTTTTTTACTGTGGGATTAATGAAAAAGAAGTAGAAGATAAAAATTCCAATAATAGAATTTCTATTGGAGAAAGAAAAAAAGAAATAAAAAATGTATCTGATTATTTTAATTTTGAATATTTCATAAATGAAGATAATTTAGTAAATAATTATAAAATATCAAAAATTATTTCACAAATAGAGGGGATTATAAATAAAATAAAACCGGAAATTATTTTTATTCCTTTTCCAAGTTATAACCAAGACCATAAAACAGTATATGAAGCGGCAAGAATTGCATTAAGGCCCCATGATAGAAATTGGTTCGTTAAAAAAGTGCTAGTATATGAACAACCTCATTCAATTTTATGGGAAGAAAAATTTTTTAAAGTAAATTATTTCATAACTATTAATATAAATAAAAAAATACAAGGCTATTTATTACATAAATCACAAGTTAGAGATTTTAGATCATCTAATTTATTAAAACAAATAGCTCAGATAAGGGGAGCAAGTATAGGAGAAAAATATGCAGAAGCATACAAAATTGAAAGATGGGTCGAATAAATCCAAATTTTTGTTTTTTGGATATAGATCTTGGGCAGAAGAAATATTTTCTTTTTTAAATAAATCTGATTTTGGAATTGATAGTTATACAATTAAAGATACTGAATATTCTAATTTGACAAACACAAATAAAATTTTACTAGATCCAAAAAATCTTGAAGATATAAATTTTGAGAAATATAAGGCATCTTTTTTTTGTGGGTGGTCTTGGATAATTCCTTCAAAAATTGTTGAAAATTATGATTGTGTTTGTTTACATCCTTCTCTCCTTCCAAAATATAGGGGGGGAAGCCCCTTACAACATCAGATAATAAACGGAGAATCTGAAAGTGCAGTTAGCTTATTTAAAATGGGAGAAGGTTTAGATGATGGCCCCCTATATTATCAGAAAAAATTTTCATTAGAAGGAAATTTAAAAGAAATCTTCTCCAGAATTTCAAAAGTGGGAAGCAATTTAATATACAAATTGATGAGGGATTTTGATAAGGATGAAGTAAGTTTGTTTGAACAGAATCATTCAGAGGCTACTTATTATAAAAGGAGGCGTCCTTCTGAGAGTGAATTATCTCAAGAGATGATAAAAAATAAGTCTGCTTTAGATATATATAATTTTATTAGGGCATTGCAAAAACCCTATCCTACAGCATTTATTAAGGGAAAAGACGGAAAAAAAATTTATCTTAAAGAAAGTTCTTTAATTAGCTAAAAATCTTCCAAACTCTTAATAAACTTTTTCAGGGCATTTTCCCAATTATATTTTTTTTCTAGTTTTTTCTTATTTTCTTTTATTTCTTTTTTTGACATTTTTAAAACATTATCAATGGCTCTAAATACAGTACTTTTATCTTCAATAAAACATGAACCTTTCCCCCTCAAAGTTTTTCCTAATTCTTTTAGGGAAGCTTGATTATTAAAAACAACAGGAGTTTCATAGTGATAGGATTCAACTAAAGGCAATCCAAAACCTTCAATTTCAGAAAGAAATAAAGAACATTTAGCATATTTGTATAATCCTGCAACTTCTTCTTGACTCAATCCCCCTTTTGATAATTTAAAATCATATTTATTTTTATTTTTTTTATTATACTCTTTAAATAATTTTATACTTTTCTCAAGATTTTTATGAGGTTTATCATTGCCTATTATATAGATAAAGGGTTTTTTAATTAGGGGTTTTTTAGGTTTTGTTTTATCAAAACCAAGAGGAATTACAATTGTTTTTTTATTTGTTTTTTCTTTAATTTTGCTTTTAGTAAATTCAGAATTTGTAAATATCAAATCAGATTTTCTTGCAGAATTATTTAATAAAATAGAAATTGGAAGGAACTTTTTTTCCCCTTTTTCCAAATAATAATGGGGTATGAAATCATGAATAAATGAAACATATTTTATTTTTTTAGATTTGTAAAAAGGAATAACTCCCCTTGGAAAAAAAATTATGTCTGGTTTTTCTTTTTTTATTTTTTTCAAACAATTTATTTGATCTATATATAATCTATTAAGCAAACCAGATTTATATTCTTTTAGATACCTTTTTTTACATTTTATTTTTTTAAACAATTCCTCATTATTCTTTGTAATGAATAATATTAATTCAAAATTAGAATTTTTTTCAATACCTTTCAATAAATTAATTGTAACATTATAAATACCCCAAGAACTATTTTTTTTAGGATTCATGTCTCCACAATAACAAATAATTTTCTTTTTCATTTTATTAAATATCTTTTTAATAGTCCTTTGTTATTTGATGTTTTAATAATTTCTTTTACTTTATTTTTTATCCCTAATTTTTCAGTTCTTTTCCAAAATTCAACAACTTCTTTCTTATCAAATTTAAAGGTTGCTTTTTTATTTATTTTAATAACATTTTTGTTGAAATTCATTCCTGAAAATTTTTCCATTTTTTCTAATTCTTTTTCATTATCAACAATATTTTCATACCAAAAAATTTCCCCCTTTTTGTTATTTTTTGCTTGATTTATGGCACTTTCGTTTATTTTTGTCCACATAATTAAAAATTTATCATATGTTTCTAATTCTTTATCAAAGTTTGTAATTTTCTCATTAAACTCTTTATTAATCTGAAAAGGCCCACTTTCTAAAGGATTATGTTTTAAATAACTAATAATTTGTTTTAAAAGGTATTTCAAATATGAGGGTTTCTTAAATAATATTTTGAAAACAGCCAATAAATCCTTAGATTTGTATTTTTTTGTGTGTTTGTTCTCAGAATTTTTTTCATAAAAAGAAGCCCATTCATCCAAAGGATTTCTTATTAAATGAATATATTTACATTTATATCTTTCTGAAAAATCATTTAGAAAAAAATGCGCCCTATTGGTTTGAAGTATTATTTTTTCTTTTTGTTTATTCAATAAATCAAAATAAGGAAACACTTTTTCTTTATTTGAAATATATTTAAATTTTATTTTAGAATGGCTCCACATCAATTTTCTAAATGTTTTTTGATTAAATTTTTCATAAGGAAGATGGTTTTTATTATCCCTCTTTAATATATTATAATATTTTCTTAAATGAAGAGGCTCAACCAAAACTATTTTGTCAGGATTAGATTCTTCCATAATTCTAAAAATCATTGTACTCCCTGTTCTATAATAACCATTTACAATTAATTTAATCATTTTAAAACCCATAACCAAATAGTTCAAAATCTCTTTTATACCTTTCCCGAACTAATTTTTTAGTTTCTTCATCATAATAATCCTTGTAACTTTTTCTATTTTTGCTCTTATTTTTACTTGAAAGTTTGTCCTTAGGTTTCATTCCTATTTTTTTACAAATTTTTTTATAATCTTCTTCAAGATTTTCAAATCTTCCAACAAAATCAACTAAAAGTTTCCCTGTTTTTTTATATTCTAAAAAAAAGGATTGAGATTTGATATGTTGATCTGCTCTTATATCTGGGATTTTTGAAACTTCTTTTACAAAATCATTAAAAGACATATTTTTTGAAAAATTATTTCTTATATTAATATCTTCTTTTTTCCTATTTTCAATTATCTTGTTTTTATAACAACTAACAAGTCTGTCATAAGGATTCCTTACAAATGCAAATTTATAATAGTCTTTATAATTCTCAAAATAATTTTTTTTCTTAACAAGTTTTCTTGGTTTTTTACATTCAAAAACATCTAAAAGGGTTCTTGTAGCTACTTTTTCAACAGGAAAATAAATAGCACCATATTTTTCTAAGATTATTCCCTTATAATTTTTTCTTAATCTATGAAATACTTTAAGGAATAAATTTTCAATAATTATTATTGGTTTTAAAAAAATATTTGATTTTTTGCTTTCAATACAACCCATTATTTTTTTTAGTTTTTTATTATGTTCTAATCTAATTCCCATTACCAATAACACCCTCCCTCAATTTTATCATAATTTTGCATAAAATCCTCTTTTAGTGGTTTTATCCAATATTGATTCATAGGCATTCTTCCTTCCCATCTTTTTCCCTTTATCCCAAATAATAATTGAGTCCCACCCCCTAAATGCAATGCTTGTTTTCCTTTTGATTTAACATACGAGGCAAGAGGCAATCCATAAGCTCCGCAA
>CAYLKE010000021.1:0-2661 GCA_964384425.1 uncultured Methanosarcinales archaeon
AATTTTAATTTTGCACAAGTGCCCCTCAATTTTTTCCATCCTTCTCCCCCTATAACGTTATATCCTTTTTTTTCCATCTCCTTTGGAATCCACCCGCATTTGTGTACTTGCCAAGGATTTCCATTAATTGTTTCTTGAGGAACAAAACCATTAGTTGTAAATAAAATAATCTTTTTTTTGGCTATTTTCTCCATAGATTCTATTAGTTTTTCACTTTCTTTTTTTGAAAGATGTTCTATTACATCTAAACAAATTACACAATCAAAACTCCCTTTTTTAAAGTATTTTGAAAGATGTTGTATGTCCAATTTTTTATAATTATCATGTATTTTTTGTTTTTTACTTTCTTCTAAACTAGGGGAAAAATTATCTACTCCTATAGAATAAAAGGTTTTTTTTACATATTTTAATGGAGAAGAATTTCCACAACCTACATCTAAAACACTTTCACATCCTTTTAAATGTTTTTTTATTTCTTGCACATAATTTGGAAATATCTTTAGGTAAATATTTTTTAAGTTCATTTTATTTATTTGGTATATTTTTCTTTTTTACCTATAAATTTTTTTAATTCTTTTAATTGAATTTCATAATTTTTTTTACACCAAAAATCAGGATTTAGATTTCTTTTATCTTTCATTTTTCTTTCATCTTTTATTATCTTTATTTTTTTATTAAATATTTTTGATATAAGAAATAATAATTTATATTTGTCGGTATTATTTTTGGTTCTATAATCCACAATGCCATGTAAACTATGTTTGTTGATACAATATTCAATAAATTTTGCAAGTTGTAATGTTGTAACCCCGTCCCAAAAAACACCGCTAAATCCCTTTACTTCTTCTTTTTGAAACATAAACCAATCAAATAACCCTGCCCCCTTTTTTTTAATTTCAGGACCTATGATGCTAGTCCTAATCGTTAGATTATTTCTATCATTTATTTCCCCTAAAAATTTTGTTTTTCCATACAAATCATTATCCAAATAACAATCAGTGCTAATATGTATAAGTTTCCACCCATTTTTTATAGATAAATACGCCAATAAATGAGGGAATACTGTGTTTACAGTTTTAGTTAAAGAAGGATTTTCATCGGAATATTTATTTATTATTCCTATGCAATTTACAATATAATCAGGATCATATTTTTTTAAAATCCTTTCAATTTTTTTTTCATCCATGAGAGCATTTAATTCTTTTTTAGAAGTTCCTTCAACATTGTATTTTTTAAGTCTATTAAAGTAATCCAATACTAAATGCCCTAGCATCCCCTTACTTCCCAAAATTAAAATATTTTTTTTATTCTTTTTCATTTTTTTTGCCAACCTTCATTTTTAAAAATATTTTTTAAATCTTCTTTAGAAGGGGAGGCCTCGTAATACTGAAATTGGTCATCAGATTTTTTTTCTTTAATAAAATTACCTTTTTTCAACATATTACCAATTTCTTTTTTATTCATTATATGGGTATTTTCTGAATTAAATTCGTGTAGATTTGTCAAAGGTATTTTTTTGTATTTTTCATTAATATTATCTCTATTTATTTTTGGCAATATTACAAAATAATTATCATCCATTTCAAAACAATATGGTTTTTCATATTTTGAAACTAAAACCTCATAAATTTTTTCACCTGGACGAACCCCAATGTTTTTTATATTTGTCTTTTCATTTCCTAATTTTTCTATCATTACTTCAGCTAAATCTTGGATTTTTATTGAGGGCATTTTCATTACAAAAATTTCCCCCCCTTTAGATTCTTTTAACGCCCTAAAAATAAGGGAAATAGCTTCTTCTAAAGATAAAAAAAAACGTGTCATTTTATCGCTGGTTAAAGTTATTTCATTATTTTTTAAAATTTGTTCTTTAAATAAAGGAATGACGCTCCCATTAGTTCCAATAACATTGCCTGCACGGATACAAACAAAAGAAGTTCCATTTGATTCTTTGTTAGCAGCAGTTATTATTTTTTCTCCAACCGCTTTACATGTACCATATAAATTAAAAGGGTCTACAGCTTTATCTGTAGAAACATAGACTACTTTTTTTACATTATTTTCAATAGCACATTCTACAACATTTCTTGTACCATAGATATTTGTTAAAACAGACTCCCAAGGGTTTTCTTCACATATTGGCACGTGTTTTAGTGCTGCAAGATGGAAAATATAATCCATTTCTCTTGTTGCTATTAATAATCTTTTTTTATCTCTAACATCCCCAATAAAATATTTAATTCTTTTTTCTTTATTAAATTTCATTTTCATTTTTACTTGTTTGTGTTCCCCCCTGCTATAAATAATTATTTCTTTAGGATTATATTTTTCTAGAATTTGTTTTACTAATTCATTTCCCCAAGAACCCGTTCCTCCCGTAATTAGTATTTTTTTATTATTTAACATAAAAAATAGTATTAAATAAGCCTTATAAAGATTCTTATTTAATTTTCTCTATTTTAGGATTAAAGAAAAATCCTTTAATGAACCACAAACTTAAAGGAAAAAACCATAGAAAATTACGGGAAAAAAGGGTTTTAATTAGAGGGTTTTTTAAAACACTAAAAAAATGAATATATGCAAGATTTTTGTTTCCTTTCTCTTTTAGAAGTACTTTTGTAAAATAAACACTATTACGGGTGAAGTATTTTAATCTTCTTA
>CAYLKE010000022.1:0-2591 GCA_964384425.1 uncultured Methanosarcinales archaeon
TCTCTCTTTAGATCTTCTATAATAAAAAAGAATTTCTTGTCTGTTATCTTGAATTTATTTTCTAAGTTTTCTATAAAAGATTCCATTTCTCTAACATTCTTGAATATCCCTTCTATCATAAAATCAAATCCATTGTTTATTTTATACAGAGAATTAACTTCATTTGCCATCTTCAATTGTTTCAATAGATTTTCTTTATCTTCTCTTTCTACTTTTAATGCAATATTTGCTCTTGCATCATATCCTAATTTGCTGAAGTTCAGAAGACTAGTGTGTTTTTTTATGATTGATTTTTCTTTTGCTTTTAGGTTGTCAAATAGTGTAGATACTGGAATATGGGTTTTTCTACTCATTTTTGTTAAAGGCATTCTTGCGTTTTGTCTTAGGTGTGCGATAATTTTCAATTCATTCGTTTTCATTTTGGTTTCCTCCTCTTTTTTGAATATATTACGAATGGAAAAGATTTATATATATGTAATCAATATATAATAAATACAATCATTATTATATATATTTAAAATGGAATCAAGAAAAGTTATCAAATCTGGACCAAGTTCATTATCTATAACCTTACCAAATAGTTGGCTTAAAGATAATGATGTAAAAAAAGGAGATGATGTGTTTTTAGATGTAGAAAATAATATAATTAAAGTCTTACCTCAGAAAAATATAAATGAAGTTAAAGAGAATAAAGAATATATTATTGATACTAATAAGTTATATCTTATAAAAGAACACTTGAATTATTGTTTTTTGAATAATTATGATGTTATTAAGATAAAGATGATGGGAGATGATATTGAGTCTGTTATCAATATAATAAATAATTTTACTGGTTATTCATATAATATAAAAAAAGATACAATTATTATTTATAACTTATTAAATTTAGAAGATATTAATTTACCAAAAGAAATAGAATCAATAATTAATTCTTTAAAATTTATTTTTAAGGAGATATGTGAAAATACAGACCAACAAAAACAAGAAATAGTATTTAAACTTAGAGGTATAAAAAAAAGATCTTTTATAAGTTATGCTACAATTAACAAATTATTAAAACATCCCCTTAAATCGAATAAATTTAACCTTAAATTAGAAGATCAGATTAAATTTAAATTTAAACTAACAGAAATACCTTATTTAATCAACTCATTGGTAGAATTTGTTAAACAAATAGGATATATAAATAATCTTAAACCTTATAAATCACTTTTTTTATCTATTAATAATAATTTACTAAAAAAATCCAAATTAATAGAAAAAAGATTTAATTTTAGATCTCTTATAGAAAAAATAAATTTAAATATTAATAGAACAGAAAAATCAGAACAATTAAGATTTCTTAATGAATTAAAAAGTATTGTTTCTTCATTTGAGAGAATTTCTATTTAATCTCTTTGTTTTTTTAGTTCTATAAAAAATTCTTTAATTTTTTCATCCTTTATATATTTTTCAGCATTTTCCCAAAATTCATCTAATTTTGAAGGATGAACTTTTTTCTCGTATTCAAGAGCTTGTAAAATCATTTCAATCTTATCAATCTCTTTTAAAAACTTAGCAGTTTTAGTTTCTTGTTTTATAAATTCAATACCTAATTCCTTAATTTCATCATTATTAAGAAGTTTACTTAATTCTTTCATGGCATTTATCTCTTTTTCTTTTTTATCAGTATGTTTCTTTATATTTGAATAGTTTCCTGTTTCCCATACTAAATCTCCAATTTTAACCTCTCCAAGATCATGAACAATTGCCATTTTGATAAGTTTATCTCTTCTAACATCAGAAGGCAAGGGGATTATCATTGAAATTAGTGTCACTCCAAAACTATGGTCTGCAACGCTTTCAGGATTTTGGATATTTTTATAAATCCACCCTGTTCTTTTTATATCTTTTAACTTCATAGCTAATTGTAGAAATTTCAATAAATTTTTCATTTTTTTAATAATTTCTCTCTATTTTTTTTGATTTTTTGAAATATGTCTTCCAAAGGACTCTCTTTAACATGTTTTTCTGCATTTATCCAAAATTCATCTAATTTTTTAGGCGAGATTAATCCTTCATATTCATATGCTTGAAATACCATTTCTAATCTATCTATCTTTTTAAGTGCTTTTGCATAATCAGATTCCATAGATTCAGCCTCTTTCCATAATTGCAGTATTTTATCTTTTTCTTCTAAACCCTCTAAAAGATTTTCCATTACAGTTAATTCTTTTTCATATTTTTTTATTTTATCCATAACAATTTTGTTACCTCTTTCATCAACAAGGTCTCCTGTAATTGCTTCGCTTAAATCATGAATAAGGCACATTTTTAGAAGTTTATTTACATCAAGATTAAATTTTTCTGCAAATAACAAAACCATAATGGAAGATCTAAAAACATGATCTGCAATACTTTCTGGTTTAGGAACACCTTCTCTTACCCAACCTTGTCTTTTAATTGTTTTTAATTTTGTAATTTTATGTATAAATTCTATTGTTTTTTCCATTTCTTTTTTTATTTTTTGTAATATATAAATCCTTCTTATTTGTAGGGTTTGTCCCAAAACTTTTCATAAAAATTAAATATATCCCTGATTTACTTCA
>CAYLKE010000023.1:0-1553 GCA_964384425.1 uncultured Methanosarcinales archaeon
ATTCACTCAGATTAATCCTCGTGGAGATGATTGGGAATTTGGGATGTTGGATGAACTTGAATTTAGAGAAGAATAGAATGAGGAAGAAAAACGGTTCTGGAAAGAAAAAATATATAAAAAAGAAAACAATAAAATTCCTTAAAAAATTTCCAAAAACATCAAAAACTTGTTTTAATGTATATAATTTGATAAAAAAAAGACGTTATAAATATTTCTCGCATGGAAATATTGTATTGGGTAAATATAAAACAATATTTTTTCCTATACCTAAAGTAGCTAGTTCTAGCCTAAAAAAATATTTTTCTGATCTTTTAAATGTGAAAGGAGATAAACACTATAAAGAAAAAGGACATGATTATTACCAGTTTAGAAATTTTCCTTATATTAAAAGAAAAAATATAAAAAAATATGGAGAATATTTTAAGTTCACAATTGTAAGAAACCCCTATGCAAGAATTGTTTCTTGTTATAATAATTTTATTGGAAAAGATAAAATAAGAGAGAACTTTCAGTTATATGAAGGGATGTATCCTGGAATGCCTTTCAAAGAATTTATTAAAGTAGTAAAAGATATTCCAGATTATATTTCAGACGGACATTTTAGATCGCAACATATCTTTTTAGAAGATAGTGAGGGGAATCTTCTTGTGAATTTTATTGGAAAAATAGAGAATCTTGATAAAGATTTTAAAAAGATTTGTAAAAAAACAGGGATGCCATACAAAAAACTTTCACATGCAAATAAAAAAACAAAAGAGGATTACAAAAAATATTATGATGAAGAAACTAAAAAATTAGTTAGAGAAAGATATAAAAGAGATTTTGAACTATTTGATTATAGGTTTTAAAATGAAGATAATAAATAGACTAAATAAAGAATTTAAAAAAAGCAAACTACTTTACCAGCCATACAATATTTATAAGCCATACAAAGTATTACAAGTACTCTATAGGAAACACAGATTTGTTCGTGTATTTTCTGATATTGGTTTTATATTTTATAGAATACCTAAAAATGCAAGCACTTCAGTTACAAAAATGCTTCTTGAAATCTCTGAAATGAAATGTTATACTCAAAAACAATTTAAAAAAATTAAAGACAATTACAAAAATTTTAAGAGTTTTTCAATAGTAAGAAATCCTTATGATAGACTAGTTTCTGTTTATGAAGATAAAATAAAAAGTCCTTGTGAACCAGGGGTTGTTACAACAAATTTCAATTTTTATGAAAACATGCCTTTTAAAAAATTTGTAAAAATAGTTTGCAGTAAAAAAGATAGAAATTTGGATAGGCATTTTCGTAGCCAATATTTCTTTTTGAAAGATTTAGATGTGGATAAGATAATAAGGTTTGAGAATCTTAATGAAGATTTAAGAAAATCTCTTGGAGAGATTATATCAAAACTTAATCTCCCTCATGAAAGGAAAACAAAAAGAAAAAAGTATAAAGATTATTATGATGAGGAAACTAAAAAATTAGTTCAGAAAAAGTATAGGAAAGATTTTGAACTCTTTGGTTATGATAAAAATTTTTGAAAATGAAAAAGATATTG